>JBOHMN010000344.1:0-1521 GCA_050730175.1 Acetobacteraceae bacterium
ACCTTGACCCGCGGCCGGCTGGCCTCCAGTGCCTCGGCGTTCTGGCCGCCGAACTGCGCGGCGATCTGGGCGGCGGTATGGGTGAAGGCGAAGCGGTGCGGATAAACGGCCAGGCCGAGCTGCCGGATCGCCTCCAGCTTTTCCCGCCGCTGCTCGGCCAGACTCTCGTCCAGGGGCATAGCCTCTAGCCTAACCTGGCAGCGCCGGGCGCCGTGCCAGCTAGAACCGCCAGCCCGACCGGACGAACATTTCGTAAAGGGTAAGGCACCGCACGCGCATCGCCTGGCACACATCCGGAATGTGCGGCTTGGCGGGACCAACGAACTTCTCGTCGGTGACGACCGAACCGGCTCCCGCCTCCGCGACCGCGATCACAAACGGGTCAGCCTGACCGCGCTGGCGCCGAAGGTCCACTAGCCCGGGCCATGGCCGCAGTATTTCCCGGACGCGCTGTTGGATCGGCACCTCGCTCGCAACGATCATCGCCGGATGCGCCCTAACCCAGGCCGCCAGCGCGTCGTCCTTCTTCTCCAACTCGCGCTTGACCTCGTCGCTGACGGCGATCCGCCCCGCCGCGATGGCCTTCTCCAACAGCGCCCACAGGCCCGGAAAGACCACTTCACCGTAACGCTCCTGCAAGTGGATCAGCGCGCTCGTGTCCAGGCTGAACTCCACTAAGCTTGCCTTTCAGCGGCGCCGGCTAGTTCCGCTTGAACCGCCGGCAGGTGCTTGAAGCGGATGCCGAGATACTCGCTCGCATCGGCACCGGTGATCCGGCCTCGGCTCAGGCCCTCCAGGACCAGGCGTGCGAACGTCGTACCGCAGGAGCGGACGGCGTCGGCCGGAGGATCGGCGCGTCCACCTGGGCGCCGCTGCCGGGCCACCTCGTACGCCCGTGCGAAGCCCTCTTGCCTTCGCTGGTAATCGGTTCGGCTTGCCAACCTGAGTGTCAGTAGGCGCACCAGCACCGCCTCGCGGCTGGCCCCGAAGCGGCGGGAAAGCGCATCGAGCTCCGCGTCGCCCCAGTCGCCTCCCGGGTGTGGAGCGGCCTCGAGGCGAAGCTCCTCTGCCGGCATAAGGACCGCGCCCGCAATGGCATTGCAGCGGGCCTCGACCTGGGCGGTCTCGTCGAGTGAGCACACGCCGCTCTGTCCTAGGCTGACGTGCGCCAGTTCGTGCAGGAAGGTGAAAAGCCTCCCACGCGGCCAATCCTTCGAGTTGGCAACGACCGCTGGAAGCGGGCTGGCCGGGAGGGAGAAGCCCCGGGCCTCCGCGATATCCACGCGGCGCATCTGCATCGTCAGCACGCCCACGCTCTCGATCGCCGCGCGCCAGCCCGCGAGCGCCTCGTATTCGTCGTGCCAAGCGCGCTGAGCCTTCCGGGTGATCCCCAGCCGCTGGCGGATCGCGGCTGCGGCAGCCTCGGGGTCGGTGTTGGCCGGAAGGGTCACCGCGTTCGTCGTCGCCGCGTCGGACAGTTCGATGGCCCACTCGCGCACGCTTCGCGCGCGCCGGATGGCG
>JBOHMN010000345.1:0-3170 GCA_050730175.1 Acetobacteraceae bacterium
GACGACCACGGTACTGGTCGGCACGAATGACGTACTGACGGTCGATGCGGCGAGCAACTTTTCCATTGTCCTCGCCGGACGGCACCCGGGATGAGCGCGCAGCATCCCGGCGCTGGCACCGTCGACCCGGTCAGCCTGGCGCTGGCGCAAAGCCGGATCGACCACATCGCCCGCCACATGGGCTGGGTGATGGTCCGGGCGGCGCGCAGCCCGATCTTCAATCAGTCGCACGATTTCTCCTGCTTCATCACGGATGCCGACGGAACGCTACTGTCGCAGGCTGACGGCATACCTATCCATACCGGCGGCGGCGGCTTCGCCGTGCGCGCCCTGCTCGGCGCCTTCCGCGGCGATATTGCCGATGGCGACGCCTTCCTGCTGAACGATCCCTATCTGGCCGGCGGCAACCACCTGCCGGACTGGGTGATCGCCCGTCCGGTCTTCACAGCAGGGAATCTCCTCGCCTTCGCTTGCAACCGCGCGCACCAGTCCGACATCGGCGGCGGAGCCGCCGGCACGTACAATCCGCGTGCGACCGAGATCTTCCACGAGGGAATACGCCTGCCGCCGCTCCGCCTTATCGAACGAGGGCGCGTGCGCGAAGATCTCTGGCGCCTCCTGATGGCAAACACGCGCTGCCCTGATCTTCTGGACGGCGATCTGCGGGCGATGTTGGGCTCGGTCGCCGTAGGTGCAGAGGAGCTGGCAGAGATCGCCGTCGAACTCGGAGTCGCTGCGACCGTCAGTCATTTCCACGCGGTGCTCGACCATGCCGACCGATGCATGCGCCAACTCGTTGCGGAACTGCCCGACGGCATCTATCGCTCCGAGGAGAGATTCCACAACGACTGCTTCGAGGTCCGGGAGGTCCAGCTGCATCTCGCCGCCGTCAAGGCAGGCGATACGTTGCATTTTGATTTCACCGGTACCGATCCGCAGATCAAGGGGTTCAAGAATTCGTCGGTCGCGAATACCTGGTCGGCCGTCTATGCCGGCCTCGCCTCATTCTTCGATGCGGACCTGCCACGCAACGAGGGAACATTCCGCTGCGTGCGGATCTCTGCGCCACGGGGTACGGTCGTGAACGCAAAGCCGCCGGCGCCGGTGACGATGTGCACGGTGTTCCCGGCGCACGAGATCATGCACATGGTCTGGTGGGCGCTGGGCCAGGCGGAGCCGCGACGCGCACTCGCGGGATGGGGCAAGAACTGCTTCCCCGTGACCTCCGGCTCGACTGCGGAAGGCGGCACGTGGGTGATGTACAACTGGGGCGGCAATTCCGGAGCGGGTGCCGCAACGACGCGAGATGGATTCAATCAGATGGGCCCGCTGGTCACGCTGGGCGGGCTCGTGATCCCGAATGCCGAGACCTACGAGCAGCTCTATCCCGTGACGGTCCGGCGCCAGGAGATGCGCACGGATGGTGGCGGCGCGGGCTGCTTTCGGGGTGGAACGGGCGTTGTTTACGAGGTAGAAGTGCACACCGATGCGGATTACTCCTTCCGCGGCGAGGGGCTCGACTTTCCGACCGGACTCGGAATGCAGGGCGGCGCCAACGGCGCCGCCGGAGAACTTCGCATCCGGCCGCTGGGAGCGGCCGCGGGTGATGCCGTGGAGATGCCGGCGCCCTTCGATCAGCGTCGCTTCGGTCCGTCCCTGCTGTCGATGTGCTCGGCTGGCGGTGGCGGGTTCGGCGACCCTTTGGAGCGCCCGCCGGAAGCCGTGCTGCGCGACGTGCGCGACGGGCTGGTGAGCCACGCGGCAGCGGCTTCGTCCTATGGCGTCGCACTTCTTCCGGACGGGCGGACGGTCGACGAGCCGGCGACACGCTCGCTGCGGCAGTCGCTGCGTGAAGCGCGCGCGGTGTGCGTTCCTTGAACAGCGCAAACAGGGAGGAACCCAATGCAGGATATCATCGACCGGTCTTTCCGGAAATCCTGGCCGAGACGCGCGAGGACTCTGGCGTTCGGTTCAGCCGCCGCGACAGCTCTGGCGCTGACGGTGGCCACCTTTCGGCCGGCGCAAGCCGCGGACCCGGTCCGGGTCATGGTTTATAACGGCGCTTACACATCATTACCCGTGTTCGTCGCCAAGGACCAGGGCATCTATGCGAAGCATGGTCTCGACGCCGCGCTCACGGTGGTGAACTCGGGGCCGGCGGGCGTTGCCGCGCTGCTCGGCGGCAGTCTCGACTTCGTCGAAGTGCCGACCGATCAGGTGATCGAGAACCAGATCCGGGGCACCGACCTCAAGATCGTCGTCGGCAACGAGGGTCTGAACTTCTACAACGTGATCGTGCAAATGAAAGTGACGTTGCCTCATCTCGCGGAGGGCTATCCTACCGTGATGCGCGACTTCAAGGGCTTGCGCATAGGCGTAAACGCATTGGGTGCCAGCACGCACCTGATGATGAACGCCCTGCTCCTAGGTGCAGGCATGCGGCCGAATGACGTCACGTACGTCGCCGACGGCTCTTCCACCACGGAGCTGGCGGCGTGGCAGGCGGGGCGCGTGGACGCACAGATGGCGTTCACCCCGTTTCCAGAGATCGTTGCGGCGCTGGGCAGTGGGCGGGCGGTGATCGACTTCAGCAGAGGGCAAGGTCCCGCTGTACTGCAGAAAATTGGTGGCGCCTTCGAGGATTTCTCCACCAAGGGCAGCTACATCGCCGCGCACCCGGACATCGTGCTCAACTTCATCGCCGCGCAGCAGGCGGCGATTGCGTGGATGAAAGACAAGGCGAACCGTCAGAAGTTGGTCGAAGAAGTCAAAAAGCACGTAGACGTGGCGATCATCCCACCCGCGAAGCGGAACGAGACCGTGGCACTCATGATCGACAACTATAGCCGCTATCTCGATCCCCACGTGGACCGCGGTGCGATCGAGGCCTGGAACAAATACCTTTTGGAGAACAAACTGATCCCGCATGCCGTCCCTGCAAGCGAGGTGATCTGGAAGGGCGCTCCGTGACAGCGACACCGACGGGCGGGAACCGGCCAGTGGCAGAGGGCGACACGCGCGACGGCATCATCCTGCGAGAGGTCATACATTCCTACGCGTGGCAGGGCGAGCCAATAAAGGTGCTCGATGCCATCTCGTTGGAAGTCCGCCACGGCGAGTTCGTGTCGCTGATAGGGCCAAGCGGCTGCGGCAAGACGACTCTGCTCGAC
>JBOHMN010000346.1:0-3052 GCA_050730175.1 Acetobacteraceae bacterium
GGGAGGAGCAGAGCCACCCGGAGCCACGCGCAGCGCATCCTCGCGCGCGAGCATGGCGAGGCTGGCGAGCACCGGACCTTCCCCGCAGTGAGCACCGTGGCACACTCGCAGCCAGTCCGAGGATCGCTGCATCACGTCGCCGGCCTACAAACCACGGCGCCCGGATAAGTAGGAGGTCGTTACGGAATCCAGGCGGCAACTCGCTTGACGCTCACCGCCGCATAAGACAACTTTATGGAAAGTTCCGGTCGGCGACTCTGTTGGCGGGGGAGATGAGCTTCGCACCGCAAGGCTTGGCGCGGTGAATAGCAGTGGCACTCCTTTTTTGCCTCGGGCCAATCGTCGCCCTCATGCTCATATTTCCTCAAACTCCATCTCGGGAGACTCGTTCCAGGGATACTTCACCTCCTCCCGAACAACTTGGCCACCGTTGTAAGTGAACTTCCATTTCGTTCCCTCTGCTTTATTAGCCAACCAACCCTTATCGTGAGCTTTTTCATCAGGTCGGGTCCACTTTCTGCCAAGCATCGTCATCGTCGGGTCTTCGTCCTTGGGCCACACCCCGGTCGCGTCCCATCGAGCGAATACTTCAGTCGCAATATCGTGGCCAGCGAGTCCTACTAGGAACTGAGATGCGAAGCATTCAGACCCATCATCGTACTTACGTGCCGCTTTACAAGCCACGATGCTTATAAGCTTTACCTTCTTGAGGCCGCAATTCGCTAGAAGATTGGCCATCTCCTTTCCAGTATAAGTGCCGACTTTCTGATGGCCCCAGTCACAATGCCCGTAAATATACAGGCGGGATCGGTCCGTGAGCACGGCAAGCTCGCGCTTCAGCTCCCGCAGCCCAAACCACCATTCAGCGTCCACAGGAGCGTTCATCCAATGCGATATTCGACTGTTTGCCTCATTTTGCAGCCCCTTTTTTTGCAATTGCGTGGCGCCGTCTACTACTACCTTGACCTCGGCTGACGTCCCGCAGTGGAACATAATGATGAGCTGTCTATCATATTTTGCCATCTGCAGCGCCCTTCGCGAGGTAGCGGAAACAGCAGTTAAACTGGGGCAAACCGACATTTCCCAGATGAGCGGACGGTCCACCCATCCGGGGACAGTCTTACGGCTGACCCGAGCATTCCACAATGACTGGGCAGCCGGAAAGGCTGCCAATTTCCGGCCGGCCGGTCGATGGATGCAGCGGGCTGCGCTCGTCCAGCAGCGCACGCTTGAACCTGCACCGCCGCACGGACCGGACGGTGCGCGCCCGGTCATCACTGCATCGATCTCGGTAACCGGTTCGTTGCGCCGGGCAACAGGGGCGGCCGGCCGCATGCATGACGCGGCTTCAATATCTGTAGACCGCTGCGATCCCGGTCTTTGTCGGCATCCGTTCCGCCGGCACCACGACCACCTCGCCGCCAGCCCTGAGCGTCCGCTCGCCGATATCGTCGAGCAGATCGTCCACCCCGGGCTGCCCAAGCCCAGCGAACCCGATCGCGCCCGTCTCCGGATCGAACCTGCCGGGAATCGTCCGCTCAGCCTCGATCAGCAGGAACTCGATCCGGTGAGCTGCGGCAGCCCTGGCAGCATCCGCCACATCACCGGTGCCACGGCCGTTTCCGCTTGCCGCGCCGAAGCGTTCAACGAAGCTCTGCAGCCGCTCGAGATAGTGCGGTAGCATCAGCTGCCATGCTTGCGCGCGCAGCTCCTCCATCGAAAGGGCTGCCGGATCGCTCGCGATCGCTTCGGCAAGAAGGAAGCCATTGCGGCTCACCGAGCGAAAAAGATGATGGTATTCCGGCAGCGCCGCGAGCAGCAGGGGCAGTCCGCCAGGTTGCGAGTAACGCTCCAGGATCGCGAGATCCACCGCGCGAAAGAAGCGTTCGGTGTCCTTCGCCAGCTTCTCTTCCTTGACATCCGTCCCATGACGCGTCTTCCCCTCGGTACTTTCCGAGCCGTACACGCGGCTCTTGCGTTCCGGCTCATCTGCTCCCTCGCCCACCACGTCGGCGATGGAGTGTGGAACTCCTGCTGCCAGCTCGATCTCATCAAGCACATCCCGGTTGCCTTCGAACAGCCGTGCGGTATGCCGGGTAAGGCCCAGGATCTGGTACTGATCGGCGGATTGCAGGATCCTGAGCAGCGGTTTGATGTGGAAGCTTTCCGCGACCACCGCGAGCTCGGGAACCGGCCGCTGCAGCCGATACACCTTGAACAGATCCGCGGTGGCCAAAACGGCAAGCCCGTCAAGAGTGTGATTCCAGAACCCACGATCCTCGGCGAGATCGCCGAAAGGTGCCAGAATCGGCCAGGTTTCGCGTGCCCTGTACTGTTGCCTCAAGGAGGCTTCCACGGTCTTGACGAGATTGCGAAAACGAATCGGATCCTGCAGGTTCGACGGATGGTGCCGGTAGGTTGGCTGGTACAGCGAAACGCACGGTGGCTGATGGTCGGCAAGCAGCACCGCGGGATAATCGCGTTCGAGTGCGTCCATGGTCGGCTTTCCTTTTCTGGCGTACCCGTGCGGCGGCCCGGCCTACTCGCGGGGCGTCCCGATCAGGCAGGCATCGGCAGCAACGCCTTCATCTCGTCCGGAAGCTGCCCCCCGCGCCTCCTTGATCTGACCAGCCCCACAGGCCGCCCCGCTTCCGTTAGCGGAACTCGGCGGACGCGCTGCTCTTCCATCAGGCGAACCACTTCCTCGAGATCGGCCCCGATGTCGCACGACACCACCTGCCCGGACATGACCTCATCAAGCGGCGTTGTCGCCGGGTCGAGTCCACCACCAAGCACCGCAAGTGCCAGATCCCGGTCCGCCACAATCCCGGCAACGCCTGTCTGCGCGCTCACCAATACCGCACCGATATGAGTGTCTTCCATCGCACGGGCAGCCTGATACGCCCTTGCCCGCCGACCCGGCACCACCATCCGCGTTCGTCGGAACCGCTCGAGTGACATCGGCCCCCCCCCGCGGCAACCAACCTACGCCGCAGACCCGATCACGTCCACCGCATCACGTCCGCCACCAACGTTACGGGCGAACACAACT
>JBOHMN010000347.1:0-2172 GCA_050730175.1 Acetobacteraceae bacterium
GGCATACAGAGGCCGACGGACAACGCTGATCGAGCTGCTGGCACTGGTCGTGGCCCTAATCGTGACCATGCCGGAGACCCGGGCCGGGCCCGCGCCCCAGCCCGCCCCCCAGTGCCCGGGCTGCATATCGCCCACCGACGAGATCCAGGTGTACGACGCCTCGATCACTGCGGTCGGGCAATGGAACCTGACCTGGCACGACAACTTCACCCCGCAGGCGCAAACGGTGCCGGACTTTCCCGGCGGGGTGGTGCCCGACCACAACGAAGACGGGGTGCCCGAATGGGCCTACGGGTACCGACCCTGGCTGGAATTGGGCCTCTACTTGCCGATCTACAGCTATACCGCCAGGGGCCAACTGCTGTTCGAGGGATTTAAGCTGCGCCAGCTGTTCGTAGTGCCGCATGCGGCAGATCGCACGTTCTTCTACGGCGTGAACTTCGAGTGGAGCTACAACGAACCGCGGTGGGACACGCACCGCATCAGCGGTGAGATGCGACCCATCATCGGCACACATCTGGGCCGCTGGGATCTGATCGTCAATCCGGTGTTGGATACCGAGCTCAACGGCTTTAAGAACCTCACATTCGGTCCGGAGGCGCGTGTCGCCTACAATTTTTTGCCTAACAAGTTGGCGCTGGCGGCCGAGTGGTATGGCGAGTTCGGTGCAGTATCCGATATCCTTCCGGCGCCCCTGCAGGGGCAGAACCTGTTTGCGGTGGTGGATCTTGGCAACGGCTCCCACGGGATCGAGTTCGGCGTAGGGCACGGCTACACCCGGGGGAGCACCCCCCTGATCTTCAAGCTGATGCTGATGCAGGATTTCTGAGTAGGCCGAGCGGCTATCCACGGGCCGCCATCGGCTTTCACTGAAGCATGGCGCAGCTGATCCACGATGCCGGACTTCTCCGGATGCTTTTCCAGCTTGCCTTGCTTCAACCGCTCCTCAATGGCGCGCAACAGCCGCGTCGCCTCAGCTTCGCTGCGGCAATGCCCCAGGGCATCATCGGCGGATGCCGGACAATGGATTGTTCGGGTGTTCCCGCTTCATCCATTCATCGAATGGCATACGTCATGAACAAGCCCATCAGAGCTACTCTTCCCATCCAGGCAATTCAAGGACGTGTGAGACCCGTCGACAGCGCCACCTGCGGCTCATTGGCCAGTCGCTTACGAACGGCGCCATTGGGAGTCTGACTCACTGGGGAGGGCCCCTGATGGTAGGCCTTGTCCAGCTCCTGGTCGGCGATCACATGACTCGAGTCGAGGGCCACCCCGCCAAAGAGACCTGCTGTTCCGGTCCACACGACGACATCCGCGGTCGGAAACGAGGATACGATGTTCGTATCGCTAGAATATTTGACGACCGTCAGACCGGCATCGGCACCCAAAGTGGTTTTGCTGTCCCGACTCTCGAACTCCTGCACCGCCCGAGACGTCATCAGCACGTAAGCCACCGGACCCGCCTCGGCGCCGGCCTGTAACCCAATGCTCACGCCGCCGACGTCATAAAATGCCGGATCGCTCCAGTGGCCATCGTGTTGCGCGAGCAGTACAGCCCCGCCGCCTTGTTCGCCGATGATGAAAGCTGCCTTCGCATAATCCTGTACGATCAACACCGCTCTGGCGTTTCGCAGCAGCGCCGCGGTTGCCGGTTGCGAGTTCATTTGATTGATCACGTCGGCCGCTCTGTCCTCACGGTTGTGCGCATCGGTAGCATCCGACACGGTAGCGCAGCCGGCGAATGCCATGCTCGCAGCGAACAGGACTATGATTACCGGGACTCTGAAATTCACGGCACCCCCTGAAAGCCTTTCACTTGGGCCCTAGCCTGCACTATGCATGAAGGCGTGGATTTTCACGGCCAAGCGCACAAGTTTGGCGCTGTCGGGGCGTGATGTCGATGCGCGGCGGTGATTTTGCGAGCAGTGTGTGCGTTGGCGATGGATTGTCGAGCGAGGCATGCGCTCGGCGGGGGATTTCGGCCACGGGCATTCAGCCTGAGTGATTCAGGCGGCATTCGATCGGGTGCGGCTCCAACCCGACGGCGCTACGCGGGAGCGGCGCCGAGGTTTCGAGCGATGATCTGCCAGTCGTGGCGGTGCAGGCAAGTGGCGGGCAGGTGCAGCACGATGCGCCGCACGGAGGACTCTACCCAGGCGCCGAGTTTCA
>JBOHMN010000348.1:0-1533 GCA_050730175.1 Acetobacteraceae bacterium
CATCCTACTCGGCTGGCGCGCTGATCAAAGACAGCAACAGCAACGTGCAGCGGTGCACCAGCGCCGGCACGTCGGGCAGCGGCTCGCACCCGGCATGGGCCACGACGATCGGCAACACGACAGCGGACGGCGGCGCGACCTGGACGACGGTCGCGGCAAGCACCGCTCCGGCCGGCATGTGGACGCACGCGTTGGTGCCGCAATTCGTCTTCAACGGCGCCGCGAATTACAGCGGTACCTACAGCTTGCAGTTCTGAGGGCATGACATGGCGACGCTGATCGATAGTGCGGAATACACGGCGAACGAGGTTTACGAGATCCAGCAGACCGACAAGGTGGAAGGCGCAGCCAGCGGCGCCAGCTTTGGCGGCATCGGCGTAAGCAACGAGCCGCACCAGCAGCTCGCGAACCGGACTGCGTTTCTCTTCAACCAGCAGCAGACCGACAAGGGCAACATCGGCACGCTGCAGGGGCAGGTAGCGTTCCTGCTCGGCCTGATCGGACCGCATGGCATTTATGCCACCAGCATCGCGGGGAACTGGAACTGGAGCGTGCCCCAGAGCATCACTGGCGTCATATTCTGCCTTGTTGGAGGCGGCGGTGGCGGATCAAACTGCCAGGCGTCGTCTATCACACAGAACGCCAGCGGCCCCGGAGGCGGATCCGGCGCGATGTGTGTCGTGCGCGTCTCCGTCTCGGCCGGTCAGGTCTACGGCGGTGCGGTCGGTGCGGGTGGCGGACCATCGGGCAATGGGGGCGACACGACGTTGTATTTTGACGGTACTCAAATAGCCGTCGCCGGAAGTGGCCAAGGAGCGTACTTTCCGAGTGTCGGCCAGGGATCAGGAGGTGGCGGCGGCGCTGCTAACGTCGCCAGCACCTGGGACGGCTTCGCTATGAACGGCGGAGTAGGCAGCGACGGCCAAGCTGGCAGTTGGGTTTTTGCTGGCAACGGCGCGGCGGGGCCGTTTGGTGGCGCAGGGCGAGCCGGCGCGGGTGGAGGGCTTGGCGCAACGGGTTACGGTTCTGGCGGAGGAGGAGCGTATGACGAGAGCCTAACAGGAAATCTTTGCTACGGTGGCCGAGGTGGCCATGGACTCGTGATGATCGTTTACTGAGCGCGGCCGAGTCTAGCCCTCGCTAAAAGCCGTACCAGGTCTCCTGCGCAGCGAAGTGGAGCTGTTGCGCGCCATGAACGCGACCTTCTAACGGCGAGCAGATCCGCTGCGCCTTTTCGAATCATTTCTTCGCTGTCGATGCGTTCCCGTTCCGCGGCGCGGCTGATTGCGAGCACGAGCTCCGCGGCGTCCCAGGCAGAGGAACTTTTCGGACCCTCGGCGATGTCGGCAACCGTTGCACCGGCGCGGAGGCGCATCGTGAGATCTGCCACGCAGCCCCAATGGAGTAGCACGCTGCACACGAGGTTCGCCGCAGACGTTGTGTCTAGTTTGGGCTGCGATTGCACGTCGAACATCCCGAGCACCTGGGAAGCGAAGGCCACCGGGCTGAAGTTCTGTGCCATCAGGCACACAG
>JBOHMN010000349.1:0-2421 GCA_050730175.1 Acetobacteraceae bacterium
CAAGCGGGATTAGAGGAGACCGTCCGAATGGGCGTCGATGCGACGCCATATGCGAAAGGAAACTTGAGCAAGTGGCGCCTGAGGGAATTGTGAGTAGAGACGGTCGTGCGAACGCGGTGATAGCCGACATTCGGCTGCGCGCGGCAGGTCGGCGCGTCGTCTTCGTCTCCGGCAACTTCAACATCGTGCACCCGGGGCACATCCGGCTGCTCAAATTCGCTGCCGAAGCGGGCGGGTTCCTCGTCGTCGGTGTCAATCCGGACCGTGCCGAGGGCGTGACCGTGCCGCTCCCGCTTCGGCTCGAGGGAGTTGCCTCGCTCGGCGTAGTCGATTCCGCCTGCGAGCTCCACGAGCCGCCCCCTTCCTTCATCGCCCGACTTAGGCCCGAGGTCGTCGTGAAGGGACGCGAGTATGCGGAACGCTTCAATCCGGAACAGGCGGCGGTGGACGCCTATGGCGGCAAGCTCTTGTTCGGCTCCGGCGAAGTACGCTTCGTCTCGAGCGAGCTGATCAGACGGGAGTTCCTGGAGACATCTTTTTCGACGCTCCATAAGCCGCGCGACTTCCCTCTTCGTCACGGCTTCGCGGTGGAGGGACTGAAGGAGGACCTGGGGCGGCTTCAGGGCATGCGCGTGCTGGTGATTGGTGATCTGATCGTAGACGCCTATATCGACTGCGACGCGCTCGGCATGTCGCGCGAGGATCCGACGATCGTCGTGACGCCGATCGAGGAAAAGACCTTCGTGGGAGGTGCCGGGATCGTCGCCGCCCACGCCCGCGGCCTGGGCGCCAAGGCGCACTACATCGCGATCGTCGGCGAGGACGAGGCCGCGGGCTTCGCCCGCAGGGAGCTCAACCTTCACGGCGTGGAGGCTGAGCTCCTGGTGGACGATACGCGACCCACCACCCACAAGCAGCGGTTCCGTGCTGAGGGAAAAACATTGCTCCGCGTCAATTATCTGCGTCAGCATCCTATCGAGCCCGCACTCGCCGGGCGGTTGCTGCGATTGATCGAACAGCACCTGCCGCACACCGACCTGCTGCTCTTTTCCGATTTCAATTACGGGTGCCTGCCGCAGCCGCTGGTCGAGGCGGTGACAGAACGTGCCGCGGCGCGCGGCATCACGATGGCAGCGGATAGCCAGGCGTCCTCCCAGCTCGCCGATATCTCGCGTTTTCGGGATATGAAGCTGCTTACTCCCACCGAACGCGAGGCTCGCCTCGCTCTCCGCGATTTTGAGAGCGGCCTCCCCGTGCTTTCGGAACGGCTCCGCCGGGAGGCGCGAGCGGGCAACGTGATCGTCACCCTGGGAGCCGAGGGGCTGATGGTCCACGCGCCGAAGGTAGATGCGGCGGATTCGGTAACGGATCGCCTCCCGGCCCTCAACACCGCGCCGAAGGACCCGGCCGGCGCGGGCGATAGCCTGTTCACCTGTGCCTCGATGGCGCTTTGCGCCGGCATCGACATCTGGCGTGCCGCTTATCTCGGCGCGCTCGCGGCTGCCTGCCAGGTCGGACGCGTGGGCAACCTGCCGGTAACTTGTGCGGACCTCATCGCCGAGATCGAGGTCGACGATGCAGAATGCGCGCGATCCTACTCGCGGCTGGATTAGGCACCCGACTCCGGCCGGTTACCGATACGGTGCCGAAATGCCTGGTGCCGATCCACGGGCGGCCGCTTCTCGGCCTGTGGTTCGACCTTCTGTTCGAATCAGGCGCGGTAGAGCGCGCACTCGTCAATACCCATTGGCTTGCACCCCGCGTCGAGGCGTTCGTCGCCGCCTCCCCTTGGCGCGAGCGCGTCGATCTCGTGATGGAGAGGGAACTCCTCGGTACCGCAGGGACTATTATCGCCAATCGCTCCTGGTTCGGCAGCGCTCCGGTCCTGGTAGCGCATGCAGACAATCTTACGGATTTCAACGTTTCCAACCTCATCCGCGCGCACACCAATCGCCCCACGGGAACAGCCATCACGATGCTCGCCTTTCACACCGATAGCCCCGAGACTTCCGGCATCCTCGAACTCGACGCACGCGGCGTGGTCCGGGCCTTTCACGAGAAGGTCGCGGACCCTCCGGGCAATCTCGCTAACGCGGCGGTCTACATCTTCGAGCCGGAAGTCGCCGATTTCGCAGCCAGTCTCGGAAAGCGCGTCCTCGATCTCTCGACCGAGGTCATTCCTCATTTCCTCGGCAGCATTCTCTCCGTGCCGACCCGCGGGTACCATCGGGATATCGGCAGCCCCGAGGCGCTCCGCCTTGCTCGTGCGGAGTGGCGCCCAGCGGTGGACAAAGTATGAGCGGGTGTGTATCCCGGCGCCGTCCCTCGAGCCACGACGAGCCTCGCCACTAGCCGTCCCGCTTTGGAACTGATCTCAATCCCCGATGTGAAGGTCGTGGTTCTATGAAAGTCCTCGTAACG
>JBOHMN010000350.1:0-2112 GCA_050730175.1 Acetobacteraceae bacterium
GCATTGGCCAAAAGCACCGGGCTCACCGGATCGGGGATGGTCGCGACAAAGGAAGGCACAGCCATCGTTTCGGCAAGCTCGGCATTGGCAATCGTGGGGACGGCCGCCGCGATGCAATCGGAGAGGGTACCAGAAATGCTGCCGAAGCCGAAGCGGCGAAGCTGGATCGCGAGATCGGCGGCGAGCAGCCAATCCCGATATCCGGCCTCGCCGATATAGGAATCCAGGAACCGCACGCGATCGGCGATATCGAGACGCCTGGCGAGGGCGCGGAGAGCCGCGCCATCGCCGTGCACGGCCCCGACGAAGACAAGGGATGCTGCGATGCCCCAACCGCGTAACATGGCGAGCGCCCAGATGCACTCTTCCGAGCATTTCGAGCTGTGCACGTAGCCGAAGCTTGCCAGGACGACTTCGTCATCGCCGAGACCAAGGCGCGCTCGCGCCGCCGCACGCGCTGCCGGCCGCAAAGCCTCGGTGCGCCAAGGACGCTGGAGGGAGAACGGAAGCCAATGCGGCGCTATGCGGTAGCGCTGGGCCGCGAGGCGGGCGGTGAGCGCGGAATGGAAGATGAGAGGGGTGCAGCCTGCCGCAAGCTCGCCCAGGAAGAGGGTTGGAAGCTCGGCTTCGTCGGCGAGCCAGCGCTCGATTTCTTCCGGGGCGACAGCCCGGCCAAGTTCGGCTTGAGCGACGGCACGGGCGTGCTCTATGCCGAGCACGCCGCGATAGAACCCGAGCATGCGCGCATCGTGCGCGATCGCAGCACCTCCATAGCGCAGGAGAAGATGGAATATCCCGACGTGGTATTGCGAATTGCCGAGCACGCCGATGACGCGGTCGAAACGGCGCGAAAGGAAAGGCAGTGCGGAGAGCGGGCGAACGCTCGCCGCACCCGGCGGAACGGCCGGGGACGGCGTTGCGGTGAAGAGATGGAGCTCGACGCGGCGGCCAAGCTCCGGGACCGAAGCAGCCGAATAGTCTGCAACCCCTGAGCAATCCGGCGGGAGCGGCGTGAGGAGTGCAACGCGCGGCCGCCGCGCACGGGCGATTGCGGGGGTGGCAGGGCGCTGAGGTGTGGCGCGGGCGGCGACCGCCTGCCAGAAGCGCTCGGCCACCCTTTCGGCGCGAAAGCGCGGCCAGGCGGTCCGACCTGCGGCGATGAGCGAGGCAGCGAACGATGGGTCAGACAGTACGCGCTCGACGAGGCGGGCGAGTGCACGCGGATCATCGGGCGGGAAGAGAAACGCGGGATCGGTGATCAGCTCCGCGTGCACCGGAATGGCGGAGGCCAGCACCGGGGAGCCTTGCGCCATCGCTTCGATCACGGGGAGGGAAAACCCTTCCGCGCGCGAGGGCACGACGACGGCGAGCGCTTCGCGGTAGAGGCGGAGGAGTTCGGCGTCATCGATGGCGCCGGCGAACGAAAGGAGCGATGGCTCGCCGCCCTCGTCCGCGTGCAAAGCGGAAAGCCGTTCGATGTCCGCCGGCGAATAGATGCCGCTTACGATGATCGGAACGCGGGCAAAACGGGGTGCCGCGGCGTGCGCGCGGAGCGGGCATTCGACGTTCTTCCGCCGGTCTGCTCCGCCGGCGACCAGCACGTGGCGACGCAGCGCAGAGGCGGAGGAAGTGAGGAACAGAGGATCGAGCGGTGCGCCGGCAACGGCGATGTCGCGCTCGGCAACGTTGAGAAGTGTCGCGAGACGGGCGGCGGTGGTCGCAGAGTTGGGCAGGAAGAGGCGGTAGCGGCCAAGCCAGGCGAGCGCGGTCGCATAAGCAAGGCGCGCGCCGGGGCGGCTCAGATAGTGCTCCGGTGCGTCGTAGGGGATGAAATCGTGCACCACTGCAGCGGAGAAGAGTGCAGGCTCTGCGAGCAGGGGGGCAACGAAGAGCGGATCGTGCGTCATCGGCGACGGCTCGACGAACCAGGCGGGGCGGCGCAGCAGCGCCGGCTGGGCGGCGCTCCGTTCGGACTCGAAAAGAGCACGGTGCGACGGAGCAAGCGGCGGCATCGCGGGATCGATGAGGGCGAGGAAGCGTGCTCTCGCGAGTTCCGGGACTGCCGTCCGCGCCGCGGCGACGAGGTTGGAAGTGACCCGGCCGATGCCGCGC
>JBOHMN010000351.1:0-2509 GCA_050730175.1 Acetobacteraceae bacterium
GATTGGCCCTGATCGCGGCGATCTTCTCGTGCGGCGATTTCGCGAGAAAGCGCGATAAGCGATCGACGTGAGGGAAGCTTCTGAGCGCGGCCATCGGTTATTATCCCAGGTGCCGGCACGATCGCCAATCCGGATTTGTACAGCCCCGCCAGCCGACGGCGGCGGCGAAGGCGGACTGCTCGACGGGGGAGCCCTTGGAGAGTGGGTTCGGCTAAGTACACCTGCGTGCCGGCCATGTCCCAGCAGGCGCCGGGGCGTTCCTGCAACCGCCCGAGCCGGTGGACGGAGCGCGGCGGAAGACCGGCCGGACGACGCGACCGCAAATGGCCCGGGTAGGCATTTCACGCAGTATTGTTCTAACCGCCGTTCTGGCTGCTCCGTCGGGTGCGCGACGGCTTACCCTGAGGTCCACTATGCTCCGCGCCGGCAGGTCCGAGCAGTCGGGCCGGTTTGGTCAATCGCCGGAGCGGTCGAAGCGCGGTAGACACCGATGGAGTGAGGAGCGGCGAGTTCACGTCTTCGCCGTCGGCGCGCGGGTGTGGAGGGCAGCCGATATGAAGGAGAGCAGCAAGAGCCGGACGTCTCGGGATACCAGCTTTTATGCCCGCTATTTCAACGGCCGCACGATCGACATTGGTTGCGGCGACGATCTGGTGGTTCCGAATGCGGAACCCTTCGACACACAGCACGGGGATGCCGACGGCATTCTCAGGTTTCGACCGGCTGGGTCGTACGACACGGCCTATAGTTCGCATTGCCTCGAACACATGCGTGACGTGCCGCGTGCCCTGGCTGGCTGGTGGGGATTGGTCAAAGCAGGCGGCTTCCTGATCGTGGCGGTGCCCGACGAGAATCTCTACGAACAGGGTTTCTGGCCGAGCCTTTTCAATAAGGATCATAAGGCGACTTTCCGCCTTGGCGGGCCGTCAAGCTGGTCGCCGGTTTCTTACGAAGTATGCGCGCTGATGGCGGGGTTGCCGGGAAGCGAGCCGGTCTCCCTGGCCCGCGAGGACGACGGCTACATCCGTACGTTCCGCCGGCGCGGCGGCGCCGATAAGCCCCGGCTCAGGCGGTTTATCAGGCGCGGCTTGCGGGCGCTGGAGAGGCGCGGGTTGGCGCGACGGTGGATCGAGGTCCTCTCCTACGCCTTCGCTACACTCTGCCGCTGCCCAATCGATCAGACGGACCAAATCGTGGGTTCTGCGCTGGCACAGATAGAAGTCATCGTCCGTAAAGGTGGCGGTGAAATTGGCGCCGCCCGCTGGCGGCACGCGCGCGAAGCGCTCGGCGCGGAGGATTCCAGGAGTAACCACTCAGGGGCCGTCAAGCGGTGGATTGCGCCGCCATAGCGCCTGCGGCGCCAACGAAGGATACACGCGCGGTGCACGATGCTCGGACCTCCAGACGGTTGCCCACTCAGGGCGGTGGGGTGGCCGCGGGGGGAGCCCACGACGTCAAGGGTGGTTCGACGCGGCGGAATGCACGCCAAGCGGCGCGAAGGTCGGCCTCGAGATCGATGCGGCCGCGGGCCTGCCAGCCGATCACGGCGCCGAGACCAGACTGCGCCGCAGGCGAAAGCCCTGGGTCCGCGAGTTCGGCCGCGCGCTCGGGCGTGCTCGCCATGTCATTGAACGTCCCGAGGAGTTCCTGCAATCGACCGAGCCGGCGCACGAAGCGGCGGGCGGATTTCTCCTTGGCCTCGAGGGAGAGGAAGAAATCGGCGTTGTAGCGGAGTTTTTTCAGGGCGAGCCGGAGCCTGTGGCGCGCGGCGGGCGAGAGCCGGGCGAAATGGCGGCCTCGCTTGATGACGATGCGATGGCGGCGCGCGAGCAGTGCGCCGGCGAAGGCAAGGGCCGGAGCGGCGAGCCTTTCGTTGGCCTCGGGGCCGCTCAGCCAACCGCGGCTTTCTATCCAGGCGCCAAGCGCGATCTCGAAGCGCCCGCAACGCGCCGCAGTCAGCGCTTCGCGGGCAGCCTCGTGCGCGGCGGCGCGGCGCGCGCCGACGGCTTCGGCCAGCTCGGCGAGGCCGGTGAGCGACGGTGCAGCATGGCCGATCGCCGGCAGGACATCGAGTGCGAAAAGGTCCCAGTTCCGGGCCGGGCCGATTGCCGCGGCGAGCCAGCGTGCGTCGGCCCGGAGCGAATCGAGCGTGGGCGTTGGGCCAAGCGGGGCGACGAGGGCGAGCGCCGCGCGCAGGCGCCGGAGCGCGATGCGGAGCTGATGCACGCCCTCCGGGTCACGCATGTCTTCCGCGACGGCCTGATTGCAAAGCAGGTGGGCGAAAATGGAGCGAAAGATCATGCGGAAGGCATCGTCCAAGGAAAGCCCAGCTTGAAGGTGGATGCGCGGCGCACGGCGTGCCGCGGGAGGCCGGTTGCGCGCCAGTGCCGCGCCGCGCTCGGCCTTGCGGGAGAGAGAGGGACGCAGCGGAGCGATCTCGGCGAGACGCACTGCCACTTCGAAAAGCGCAGCCTGGTCGCCTCGTTTCAGTTCGAGCTCGATCTCGGAG
>JBOHMN010000352.1:0-3322 GCA_050730175.1 Acetobacteraceae bacterium
GCGCGCAGACCTACGAAGCCGCTGCCCTCGCCGGCCTTGGCCTGATTCAGGCGCCACTCTTGGGGATTGGCCGATACTTAGAGAGTGGAGCGCTTGTGGAGATCATACCCGATTTTCGTCGCCGGGCGCTCGCCGTGTCCCTCGTCGTAGCACATCGGAGCAATCTGTCGCGCCGAGTCCGCGCATTCATGAAATGGATCGAAGATGTGCTGACGCCGCATCTGGAATAGCGAGACGAACATCTTCGTCCGGCCCTCGAAATCAACATTCTGAAGTTATGTCTGCCGGTCGGCGGCGAGCCCGGCGGCGCGGCCGCAAAGGGGGCGCCCGCCCACTCTCGATCCGGAGAAGATCGAGCAGATCATCGCGGCGCTCAGCGGCGGCGCCAGCAAGGCGTCCGTATGCCGGGCCTTCAAGGTCCCCCGCTCAACATTGATCGATACGCTGAACCGCGTCGGTTGGACCGGCCTCGGAGCAAGTACTCAGAAGTCGAGGGATGCTCGGGATGATAAGCATATTCCGCGCATACTGCTGCAAAACAGGTGAGAAATCGCCATGCCGGCTCTTGATCGCGAGACCTCTGCCCTGCTGCTTGTCGATTTCCAGTCGCGGCTGATGCCGGCGATCGAGGACGGGGGCGCGGTGCTCGCCAATGCGCGGCGCCTCGTCGATGCCGCACAAAGGCTCGGCGTGCCGCTGCTCTTCACCGAGCAGAACGCGAAAGGCCTCAGACCTACCGTGCCGGAACTGGGCGCGCATGCCGGCAATACCGCCCATAAGATGAGCTTCGACGCCTGCCGCGCGCCGGGGTTTCTCGAACGGCTTCCCGCCCGCTCCGATCTCGTCGTGTGCGGCTGCGAAACGCATGTCTGCGTCTTGCAGAGCGTGCTCGGGCTAATGCGCGCCGGCCGGCGCGTGTTCCTCGTGCGCGACGCGGTCGGCTTACGCCGCACCGAGAAGGAAACCGCGATCCGGCGCCTGGAAAGAAACGGCGCCGAGATCGTCACCACCGAGATGACCCTCTTCGAGTGGCTGGCGACGGCGGAAGACCCGCGGCTGCGCGCGGTGCTCGCGCTCGTCAAATAGGAACAGAAGGCGCGCTTCAGATCGGAGCGAGCGAACTGCACCGTCAGAGCCAGGTCGGCGAGATCAGCCTCGGACCAGAACTCGTCGAGGGCGGTGCGTTGCACCCGCTCGACCTTGCCGTTCAGATTGGGCGAGCGCGGCCGGGTGGGCCAGAACTTGATGCGCCATTCCCGCAACTGGTCCTGGACCTTGTGGGCGAAGAACTCCTGGCCACGGTCGGTCTGCAGGCACTGGATCGGGAACGACAGCGCGGCGCGACGCCCGAGAGCGCGATATTCCGGTTTGGACTGAAGCGTGACACGGCGCCTACCGGGGTTGAATTCGGGAACCCGGCTGGGTCATAATAGGCGCAAGGGGTTCAAAACGCGACGTGGGTCGAGCTTGCCCGAACGGATTCGGACCGCGGGGCGGCTCTGCGAGCGCCCGTCCCGCCGGCCGGCAGGGGGCGCCTAGCGGCGCCCGTCCCATACCAGGGGTCCGGGGGAGATGCGGCATGACCGTGCGGCCGGGTGAGGGGGCCGGCGCCGCGCGCGCCGTAATCGGCCGAACGCGGCATTTCCCGGCGGCGCGGATCGAGATCCACGCCCGCGGCCGCAGCGCCGTTATCGCGCTCCCTCGGGGCGTGCCGCTGCTCGGGCTGATGCTGCTGTTCGCGGCGACGGCGCTGACCTGCTACATCTCCGCCGAGGATGTCGGCTACTTCCAGCAGTTCCGCGCCCGCCGCGCCGAGACCCTGCGCGTCGCCGCGGCCAACGCCGCACTGCGCGGCTATGCCGCCCGGTTGCGGCTGATGCTTGCAAGAACGCAGCGCCAACTCGCGCGGGCGCAGGCCCTAATCGCGGCGCGCGAGAAGGCAGCCGAGGCCGTGCGCGCCCACTTGGCGAGCGTTGAGCAGCATCTCCAGCGCTTGCAGGCGGCGGCGCAAGCCGCCGCGCCGGCACCTAACGCCTCAGCGCCGGCTGCCCAGGCGCAGCGCGGCCAAATTGCGCCATCGGCTTACGCCAACCCACACGCAGGAAAGCACTTGAAGCCTCTCGCGGAAACAATTCATGCGCAGGCTCCCAACATCAGCCCGAACGCCATATTGATCGCGATCAACGCCTATTTCGACGTCAAGCGGCGGCATCTGACCGACAAGCCACTTGTCACGATCGTCGACTATTCTCTGCCGTCCGCCAAAAAGCGCTTGGCCGTCGTTGATGTGCAGACCGGGAAGGTGCTCTTCTATACCTATGTGGCGCAAGGCAAAGGCAGCGGACTCAGATATGCAACCCATTTCTCCAACGAGCCCGGCACAGACGCGAGCAGCCTCGGAGTGTATCTGACTGGTGACACCTACTATGGAAAGCATGGGTACTCTCTACGACTCTATGGGCTGGATCCGGGATTTAACAGCGCGGCCTACCGCCGTGACATCGTCATTCACAGCGCTTGGTACGTCAGCAAAACGTTTGCACAGGAGCACGGCCGTATGGGCCAGAGTTGGGGTTGCTTCGCCCTCAGCCGCAAGGTGGAGAGCGCCATCGTGAGGCTGATCCGTGGGGACACTGTGCTGGTCGGGTACTACCCGGATCCGAAGTGGCTGCATTCCTCTCCCTTTCTCAACGGGCTTCCAGCAGCATCCGCGCGAAAATATACGGTAACGGCGGCCAGGGCGTCATAGAGCCGGCATCGTAGCCGGCTCGGAATCAGCCGCTGCAATACGACATGGGCGGTGCCGTGCGCTCCTTGAGCGAGGCCGCGATGCGCGCCAGCTGATCCCATTGGAACGCGCATAAAGGGGTGCACAAAAATCCGTGGGGTGTCCGCGACGGAGCAGGGCGATAGACTGGCCGGATGACGCCTCCGAAGCGGTCATCGCGGAAGAAACCGCCGCCCCGGCCACCGCCGGAAGAAAATGGCGTGCTGCAGCTCAAGGTGTGGCTGCTCAGGGTCAGCCCGATGATCTGGCGGCGTCTGCTGACGCCGAGCGCGTGCACCCTGCGAATGGCATCGCCGCCCCTCAAGCCGGGGCGGCGTGCTGATCGTGTCCTCCTTGCAACGCTGTGGCATCCGATCGCCACACCGCGGAACTCTCCGTTAACTATGATGTTGCGCACCTTTGAGGTGAGGAGTTTCATGCAGGCTCGACCATGGCGGGTTTGGTGCGGGTATCGAGAGCGGAGGAGTGCCGGAATAGCGCTGCGATCTTGCGGCTCCTCGCGCGGAAGACGGCTTTTCCGGACAGCCGAGACGA
>JBOHMN010000353.1:0-25483 GCA_050730175.1 Acetobacteraceae bacterium
ACGACGCGGATGCGCGCGGCGGCCCGGCTACGCGAGGACATACGCACCTTGCGCGCGGCCAAACGTGCAAGGACGTGTCGCACCAGAAGGTGCGAAAGGTCTCGTCCTGCTCGACCGGATTCCTCACATCTGCGCTCAACGGAGCGAAGAGCGGCAATTGACTCGTGCGACGAAAGCGTGGCGTAATTCGCGCGAAGAGGTGGCGGGAAAGGATCCCGACACACGTCGAAGGGGGAGCGAGATGTCTCCTGTGCGGTCGACTGCTGTCATCTTCGCGGCATCCGCGGCTGCTTTGGTCATTGCCGTCGGTGGCAGCCTGAGCAGCGTCGCGGCCACCACGAGTACTACGGTCAGCATCGGGTTTGCCCTGAAGCCGATCAACAACCCGTACTTCTCGACGATGGGCCAGGGCGCCTCGGCGGCGGCCAGCAAGCTCGGCGTGCATCTGACGACCGAAGATGCTGCCAACCTCGCCGATGCCACGGGTCAGGCCAACGCCCTCACCGCGCTGATCGCCCACGGGTATTCCTGCTACCTCGTCAACCCGGTGGACGCGACCAACCTGGTGCAGCCGCTGATCGAGGCTGAGCGGCAGCACCGCCGGATCGTCAACATCGACCTCCCGGTTTCGCCATCTGCCGCGAAGGCCGCCGGGGTGCACATCCAGAGTTATATCGGTACCGACAACGTCGCGGCGGGCGAGCTCGCTGCCAACCAACTGGAGAAGATGCTTCCCGCCGGCTCCAAGGTCGCCGTCATCGGCGGCTTTGCCAGCGACCCTACCAGTCAGGCCCGGATCAAGGGCTTTGAAAAAGGCGCAGCCGGCAAGCTCGATATCGTCCAGACGGTGGCCGGCAACTGGAACCGGGAAACCGCACTGAACGACGCAACGACCATCATGCAAAGAGAGCCCGATCTCAAGGGCTTCTTCGTCGCCAATGGCGACATGGCGCTCGGCGTGCAGCGGGCCATCGGTATCGCCGGGAAAGAGGGCAAGGTCGCGACAATCGCCGTGATCGGCGACACGGCTGTGATCAAAGAAATCAAGGACGGCACGATGGCAGCTGCCGTCGAGCAGTTCCCCTACACCATCGGCCAAATGGGCGTCGAGGCGTGTGTGGGCGCGGTCCAGGGCAAAACGCTGCCAGCCTCGGTTGCCACCCCGATTCAGGTCATCACCCAGTCCAACGCGGCCAAGGCCCTGGCTGCCTTCCCGCAGCCCTTCGAGCCGTTTAACGACCCGTTCACCTCTTTAATCGCGCATTGAGCGGCGGCGCTCGACGCACTAATCGGCCGGGAGCGCGCCCGGCCGTCGAGCAGGCGGCTAGCCGCGGTCCCAATCCTTGTGTCCTGTCCCCGTCGGTTGTTGTGCTCGGCAACAACCGCGAGGGGATCAGCAGGCCACGGAAAACAAAGAGCTAGTGTGCCGCGAGAACGCTCCGCGCATGGGATATAAGCGCCAGAATCGGCACGCTGGCGCCGGAGGAGGCGCGGCGAACGCATCGCCCGCCGCTCCAGCGGGGTCGGGCCTCTGGGTCACCGTCAGGAGGGGCCTGTCGGCGGATTGGACAGACTTCTGGTCCAACTGGACCGTCGTCATAGCGCTGATCGTGCTCTGCCTGGTCTTCGGGTTCGCGACCAAGCAATTCTTCGCCGCCAGCAACCTCGAGAACGTCCTCACCGAATCGGCGGTTCTGATGATTATGGCGGCCGGGCAATCATTCGTCATTCTCACTGCCGGCATCGACCTCTCGCAGGCGGCTGTGCTGACGCTCTGCGCCGTCATTATGGGCGAAGCAGTGTCCGGGGGTCTCGGGATCGGCATTGCGTGCTTGCTGGCTCTGGCCGGGGGGCTGGTTGCCGGAGCATTGAACGGCCTGGTCATCACCAAAGTCCGTATCAACGATTTTATCGTCACCCTGGGCGCTCTCGGTGTGGCAAGCGGCATCGCGCTCGTCCTCACTTCGGGGACGCCGACGCAGATCACGAGCGCCGGACTGCTGCACCTCGCTACCGGAAAAGTGGGACCGTTCGGCTACCCGTTCCTGATCGCTGCTGCGATCGTGATCGTCGGCCAGCTGGTGTTGGTCGGCACTGCCTTCGGAACGCATGTTCTGGCTACCGGTGGCAACCGGGAGGCCGCGCGGGCACTCGGCGTCCATGTCGGGCGGATGCGCATCGCCGTCTATGCGATCTCGGGCATCCTGATCGGGTTGGCCGCCGTCCTCTATACGGCGCGGATCGGCGCCGCGGAGCCTGCGCCCAATACGACACTGCTCCTCGATGCCATCGCCGCGACCGTCCTCGGCGGAGTGAGCCTGTTCGGCGGCAGGGGTACGATATTGGCACCTGCGCTCGGCGCGATTCTGCTGACCGCCCTGCAGAACGGGCTTACGCTCATGGCGGTCTCGCAGTTCTACGAACCGCTTGTTGTCGGCTTGGTGGTCGTCCTCGCCGCCAGCCTGATGCGCTACCAGAGGAGCTGAAGCGATGCAGCAATCTGGTGTCTCCTCCTCCGCGGTCGCCATGCGCGCGCCGCCGCATGCTCTCGAGGTGGATAAGCTGCAAAAACGCTTTGGCGGGCTGGTCGCGCTGGCCGGGGTTAGCCTGTGGGCCGAACCGGGGCAGGTCACCGCCTTGGTTGGTGACAACGGGGCGGGCAAAAGCACTCTGGTCAAGTGCGTCACCGGCGTGCAGCCGCCCGATAGCGGCAGGATCCTGCTGCATGGCATTCCGCTGGTTCTCAATACGCCCGATGACGCGCGCCGGGCGGGGATCGAGACGGTCTATCAGGACCTTTCGCTCGTCGATGACCTCACCGTTACCCAGAACTTTTTTCTGGGGCGGGAACGCAGTCACGGCTTCGGTCCGCTGCGCTGGCTGGATCGGGCCCGCATGGCCGCTGAGGTTCGCAGCGCACTCTCCACCCTCTCGGTCAACGTGCCCTCGCCGAAGGCACGGGTCCGGCGTCTTTCGGGTGGCCAGCGCCAAGCCATCGCAATCGCCCGGTCGGCTTCGTTCGGCACCAAGCTCGTTATCATGGATGAGCCTACCGCCTCGCTCGGCGTGCAGGAGACAGCGCGCGTCGAGCGGATTATCCTGCGGTTGCGTAACCAGGGAGTACCGATATTGATCATCAGCCACAACATGCAGCAGGTGCTCCGCTTGAGCGACCGGGTCTGGGTGCTCCGGTCCGGCCGGCTCGCGGGAGGAGGAGCGACGAAAGAGATGGACGGCGACAAACTGGTTTCACTCATCACCGGGGCTCGCGCGGCATGAGTGTTCCCGCGACTGCACACACCGCCCGGGTGCCACCGGCCAATCCGCTCGGCATCCATGCGCTGGTATGGGTGGACCACTGGGATATTGCGAGTGCCGAGCTCGCAATCGAGCAGACCGCCAGGGCAGGCTATGCGCTGATCGAGCTGCCGATGCTCGACCCGGGCGCGGTCGACGCCAAAAGGCTGCGCGAACGGATCACGGCGGCTGGTCTCGCCGCCCGCTGCTCCCTCGGGCTCACCTTCGATGCCGACATTTCCAGCGAGGATCCTGAGATAGCTCGCCGCGGCGAGCAGCGCCTTGTTGCCGCACTCGAAGCGGCTTCGACGGTCGGGGCGGATATGCTGGCGGGGGTGCTGTATTCGGCGCTGGCAAAATACTCCAAGCCGGCGTCGCAGCGGGGCCGGCGCAACGCGGTTGACGCCCTGGGCCGCCTTGCGGACCGAGCCGCCTCGCTCGGCATGACGCTGGGTCTGGAGGTCGTCAATCGTTACGAGAGCAACGTCGTCAACACCGCCAAAGACACGCTCCGGCTGCTCGATGACATCGGCCGCCCGAATGTTACGGTCCATCTCGACAGCTATCACATGAACATCGAGGAGGTGGATCTGCATCAGCCGATAATCGCCTGTGGGAAGCGCCTCGGCTACGTGCATGTCGGCGCGAACCACCGTGGTTATCTCGGTTCCGGCCACCTGGAGCTGGCTGTGCTGTTCCGGGCTCTGGTCGAGGTGGGCTACAGCGGCCCGATTACGTTCGAGGCCTTCTCTGCTCCCGCCGAGCCGACTGGCCTCTTTGATACTCTGGCCATCTGGCGCCGCTTGTGGGACGACCGGGGCGATCTCGCCCGAGCGGCGCGCCTCTACATGGAGTCACAGCTCGTTGCCGCCCGCCAAGCTGGCCTGGCCAGTGGGTTGCCGGCGGCGCCGACTGCCGGATAGTGCGCGCAGGGAGGCCGCTCCTCCTCGGCATCGACATCGGTACATCGTCCAGCAAGGCCGTCGTCCTCACGCCGTCTGGCGTCGAGCTCGGCCACGGCTCGGCTTCCCACGAAGTCGTCTCGCGCGAGAACGGCCATCTGGAGATCGACCCGGAGGCATGGTGGACATCAGTCTCTGCGGCAGTCTGCGAGTGCCGCCGCGGTCCTGAGGCCTCAGTCGGAGAAATCGCCGCCGTCGGCTTGTCAGGGCAAATGCACGGGGCCGTACTGATCGACCGGGAGGGCCGCGTGCAACGGCCGGCCATCCTGTGGCCTGACCGCCGGGCCGCCGATCAGGTGCAACGACTCGCTGGGTGCGAGCGCGGGCAGGTCGCCGATCTCGGTGGCCCTGCCTTCCCAGGAATGACGGGCCCGTTGCTCGCCTGGCTCACCGATCACGAACCGGCGGTTCTGCGGCGGGCGGCGATGGTGCTGCAAGCCAAAGACTTCCTGCGGCTGCGGTTCACCGGCAAGGCCGCAACCGAGCGGACCGATGCCTCCGGGACCCTCCTCTACGACCTCCACACTGCGAATTGGTCGGACTGGGCGGTGCAGCATTTCGGCGTCGACCGCGGCCTCCTGCCGCCGATCGGTGTCTCGAGCAATACGGCAGGCCCGCTCACCGGCCCCGCGGCGGCTGCCCTCGATCTGCCCGCCGGCCTTCCCGTTGCATACGGAGCGGCCGATACCGCTGCCAGCCTCCTCGGTGGCGGGCATCTTCCACCCGGAGAGGTCAGGGTTACCGTCGGCACCGGCGCGCAAGTCGTCGTCAAGCGAGACCGGCCGCGACCCGATCCGGCCGGGCGCTATCATGTGTTCGCCGCTGCGCCCGATGGCTTCTACGCTCTTGCCGCGATCCAGGCCGCCGGGCTTGCCCTGGAGTGGTGTTGGCGGGTCCTTGGCCTCGACTGGCGGGCCGCCTACGCAGCTTTGCAACAGGCGCCGGAGGGAGCGAAGGGCGCCCTGTTCATTCCGCACCTGGCGGGAGCCCGTTCACCGTGGATGATCGAATCGGCGAGCGGAGCATGGTCCGACCTTCGTATCGACCATGAGCGCGGGGACCTCGTGCGAGCTGCCTTCGAAGGGGTTGCCTTCTCGATCCGTGAAGCAGCGGAGTCCCTCCCTGAGTTTGCCACCGCTGCCGAGATCTCATTGGCCGGCGGAGGCGCGACCGAACGGCTATGGTGCCAACTGTTGACCGACGTTCTGGCGAAGCCGGTTCTTCTTGATCTCCAACGCGACGCTTCGGCCCGGGGAGCAGCTCTCCTCGGCGGGATGGCCACAGGACTTGTGTCTCTCACGGGGCCGCCGGAGTCCGCTCACCACGCGCGGTTCGAGCCGTCCGCCGCTGCCGCACGCCTTGCCGAAGCTTACCAGCGTTGGGTCCAGCGCTCTCAGCAATTGCGGCAGGAAGTGATGCCGCCACCGTTGCCGGCCGTTGATGCGTGATTGGTCATTGGCTGCCGCACGGCACGTTTCAGTCCAGGGCGCAAGCCGGTTGACAAACGGAGCCGGCGAGAAAATGGTTCACCTTGTCAAGAATCGTGAGGGTCTTGTCATTCAATCTTCTCCTGCACCCGCGGCCGTACGACAGTCGCTTTCGCGCTTCGGGGGCCAGAGCCGCGACGCCGTGGAGCGTTGGCTGGCGAGCAAGTCGCTGGTCGAAACCGGCGAGATCATCTCTCCCGCTCCGTTCCCCTGGGTGGCCGAGCTCGAGGCAAACTGGTCCGCCATCCGGCGCGAGTTGGACGCTGTCATGACGCGGCGGGCTACCATCGCCGACATGCGCGACCTTTCGCTGGTGGAATACAGCCGCGAGAAGATGTGGAAGGTATTCGTCTTCTGTGCCTACGGTGCCCGGTCGGAAGAGAATTGTCGCAGGTGCCCTGAGACCGTGCGCCTGCTCAACACGATTCCGGATCTCGAACTTGCCTGTTTCTCCATCCTGGAGCCGGGGGCGCACCTTGCCGCCCACCGGGGCGCTTACAAAGGCTTGATCCGTGCCCATCTCGGCTTGATCGTTCCCGAGCCGCACGCGCTGGTGCGGATGGCGGTGGGGCAGACGACAATCCACTGGGAAGAAGGGAAATGTGTTGTCTTCGACGACACCTATAGGCATGAAGTGTGGAACGACACTGCGAGCGTACGTGTCGTCCTGCTGATCGATGTGCCACGGCCGTTTCCGCCATTGCTTGCAGCGGTGAACAAGGCGGCGCTCCGTATGACGCGTCTGACACCGTTCGCGAAAGCGGCACACAAGCGATTCCGAGCCTGGGAGAAGGCCTATTACGGAGCTGAGCTGAATCGCCAGCCCTGACTCTGCACTCCGTCGCAGGAACCGCAGGCGCTTCGGGTCGGCGCCCGCCGCTCAGCGTTTGCCGGTGACGAACAATTGGCGCGCTGCGGCCAGCACCTCGAGTTGATAGCGCCTGTTCAGGACAGGCGTGTGCGAATGATAATCGCCGATCGCACGCATGAGATCATGCGTTTCATCGAGATAGACGCGCAGGATGGCACCCGCCGCGGTAATGTTGAAGCACGCATCGCCGATCAACCGCGACCATACCGCAACCGGCGAAAGGTGGCTTGCCCGCGCCATTGGCATCACCCAGATTGTGTTCACCTGCATCACGCCCAGGTCTTCGGTGCCGTTACGATCGTGGTGCACAACACCTGGTGCCCCGCCTTCCACCGCCTGGATCGCCGGCAGTGCGCTCGGCGGCAAAGCATAAAGATGCGCGACCGCCAGCATGCAGCGAAGAAACGGAACCGTCACCATGCTCTCTCTGCTCTCTCCGGTATCGCGGCCCCTCTATACCGCCCCGAGCGTCAGCCGGCGCACGAGGTAGCGCGGCACTGATGCAGGCGGGAACGCAGCCGGTACCGCTGCAACCCGCATCACCGCCATCACGTCCTGCGATTCACCCTATAGCTGCCGGCGATGCAATTCGCCACTGGAGGTGCCGTCAGCCGTCGCCCGACAAGCATAGCACCGCCGGCGTAATCGGCGGTGTCACCAACCGTATGAAAACGCAAATGACACGGTGTACCCTGAGGCAACCGTCGATCGTCAGAGGCATTTCGTTACAGTGTGGGGCATCCGCGGAATAGCGAGCCGGCGTCCAGTCCTCGAAGAAACCGGGAAGCTCAGCGGGGCAACATGGCACTCGCGACGGTGGAAAGTAAGGCGGAAAACCGCGGGGCCCGCGGCCGGCATTCCGCCACGTCGGGCGATCACTCGGCCTCTCCGGGACCTCACGGATGGCCGCTCCCACGGACCATTCGAGTATGTTCCGGCTACTACGGTGGCTCGGACGCGACGCCGGTTGGGACGAAGAACCAGCGCCGCTACGTGCCCGCACGGGGGTTGCCACGCTCCGTGGGCGGCAGCGCTCAGTCAAGGCGGAGGCCGCTCTCGGGTGCGAAGAGGTGAGCGTGCTCGGCCGGTAGCACCAGGCGAATGCGCGTACCGGGTCCGAGATCGAACCGATCGCGCGAGATCACGCAAAGCCGGTCGCCGTTGATACGTGCATAGAGATGCGTTTCGGCACCCGTCGGTTCGACGAGTTCGATCGTGGCGGCGAGTCCGCTCGAGTCGGAGACGCTGACGTGTTCGGGGCGGATGCCAAGAATGGCGCGTTGGCTGGGTCTGGCGGCGCTGGCGGGTAACGGAAGGATATCGCCGGATGGCAGGCGCAGCACGGGTTTGCCATTCGCTCCTTCGATTTCGCCGGCGAGAAAATTCATCGCGGGGCTGCCAAGAAACCCTGCGACGAACAGGTTTTTCGGGTGATCGTAAAGATCGAGCGGTGCGCCCACCTGTTCGAGATGGCCCGCGTTCATGACCGCGATACGATCGGCCATCGTCATCGCCTCGATCTGATCGTGCGTCACGTAGAGGACGGTGGTGCCCAGGCGCTGGTGCAGAGCCTTGATTTCCGCACGCATCTGCACCCGGAGCTTGGCATCGAGATTGGAAAGGGGCTCGTCGAACAGAAACAGCGCAGGCTTCCGAACCACCGCGCGGCCCATGGCGACGCGCTGACGCTGGCCGCCGGAGAGCGCCCGTGGCAGGCGCTCGAGCAGATCGGAAAGGTTCAGCATCTGCGCCGCGGCCTCGATGCGCGGGCGGAATTCGCCTTCCGGCTCGTGGCGCAGGCGAGGGCCGAAAGCGATGTTCTCGAACACCGAAAGGTGCGGGTAGAGCGCATAGCTCTGGAACACCATCGCTATGTTGCGCTTCTGCGGCGGCAAGGCGTTGGCACGGACGCCGCCGATCAGAAGCTCGCCTTCGGTGATGTCCTCGAGCCCGGCAACCATGCGCATCAGCGTGGTCTTGCCGCACCCCGAGGGGCCGACGAGGACGACGAATTCCCCATCCCCGAGCGTGAGATCGACGGCGTGCACGGCGGTCACGTCGCCGAAGCGCTTGACGACTCCGGAAAGCCGGACCTCCGCCATGGCAGCGCTCCATCGCAACCTCCCTGGCCATAGATGACGTTGCTTCCCGATGCAAGGCCGCCCGTCTGCGGATCGCTGATCGTCATCCCACGGCCGCGGCCGGCGCCGCTTGCCTTGCGCGGTCTCTCGCCCGGCTTGCATGCATCCGCCTTTGCTATCTGCACGACCCTCTCTCGGCCAACGCTGGACGATGCCCCTTGCGGCATTGCCTCAGGATAGCGGCGGTGATACCAAATACTCGCGGGCTTGGCTTTTTCAGCGGCCGCGTTTGGCTCGCCGCCCTCAGCCAGACCCGACAAGCAATTGGGAGGACAGGAATGAAGAACGCTCCTTGGCAACTCGACCGTCGGACCTTCCTCACGCTGACAGCCGCAACCCTGCCGGCCGCCGCTCTGCCTGCTGGCGCTGCACTGGCCGCCGAGGCCGCGACGGTGCACGTTACCGTCGCCTACTACAGCGCGAAGACCGGCCCCTATTTCAAGCAGATGGCGGCCGAGTTCGAAAAGTCCCATCCCGGCACGACGATCAAGATCGACGTTTCAAACTGGGATTCGCTTCTGCAAACCCTGCAAACGGATATCTCGGGAGGTGTGCCGCCCGATGTTTCGATAATCGGCACGCGCTGGCTGCTCACCTTCGTCAAGGATGACGTTGCAGAGCCGCTGGATCCGTTCATGACGCCTGCCTTCCAGGGCCGCTTCATCGGCGCATTTCTCGATCCCGGCAAGATCGACGGCAAGTTCTACGGCCTGCCCATTGCGGCTTCGGCACGTGCCATGTTCTACAACAAGACTCTGCTTACCAAGGTCGGTTATCCGAATGGGCCGGCGACGTGGGATGACGTGGTCGACGCTTCGAAAAAGCTCAAGGCTATTGGTGTCTGGGGTTTCGGCCTGCAAGGCAAAGAGATCGAGACCGACGTCTATTGGTACTACGCATTGTGGAGCTACGGCGGCGAATTGATGGGCAAGGACGATAAAGTTGCGTTCGACAGCCCTGCCGGGATCAAGGCGCTGACCCTATACAAGACGATGATCGATGACGGCCTGACCCAACCGGGTGTCACCAACTACGCCCGGGAGGACGTGCAGAATTTATTCAAGCAGGGCCGTGTGGCGATGATGATCACCGCCCCGTTCTTGATCAGCCAGATCGCTCAGGAAGCACCGAAGCTCGACTACGGCATCGTGCCCGTACCGAAAGGCACCACCGTTTCGACCTACGCGGTGACGGATTCGATGGTGATGTTCAAAGCGTCGAAGGTGAAAAAGCAGGCCTGGGAATTCCTGGACTTCATTTTCACCAAAGAGCCACGGATCCTCTTCAACAAGAACGAGGGCTTCCTGCCGACCACCAAGGCGGTGGCCGCCGACCCCTATTTCGCCGACAACGAGCGGCTCAAGGTTTTCGTCGATCTGCTGCCGGTGGCCCACTTCGCGCCCGTAATCCTGGGTTGGGAGGATGTGGCGAAGGATGTGATCGACGCCGTGCAGTCGGTCTATCTCGGCAAGGCTACGCCGGCGGCCGCGCTGAAGCTGGCAGCGAAGCGATCTGACGAAGCCCTGGCGGCCGCGGCATCGCAGTGAGCGCCTGCCGGCCGTTCTGAGGCGCTAGTGTGCCGGCCCTCGCGCTTGTGATTATGGCGAAGATGCTTGGTCGGCACACTAACTCTTTGTTTTCAGTGGCCTGCTTATCCCCTTTCGTTGGCTGCTGTGCGCAGCAAACGACGGGGGCAGGACACTAGTGGGCGCGGGCGGACGGCTTCGTGCCGCTCGCTCTTGCGCTCACAAGGGATGGGAGATGGCGGCCAGACGAACGCGTGAGGAGCGGGCCAGGACCGCGAGAGCAGCGCTCGAACAGCGCACCGCTTGGCTGTTGATTCTTCCGAGTCTGATTCTCGCACTCTTTATTATCGCTTATCCCTTCTACATCCTCGTCAAGATGTCTGTCTATTCGGTGTCGCCGTTCGGGCTCCTGCGCCAGTTCGTGGGATGGCAGAATTTTGCGCATATTCTGGCCGACCCGGTATTCATCGCGACCGTCTGGCGCACGATCATCTGGACCGTAGCGGTGGTCGGCGGGAGTGTCCTCATTGCCGTCCCGGTCGCGCTGATCCTCAACGAGAATTTCATCGGCCGCGGCGTGGCGCGCACGATCGTCATGCTGCCCTGGTCGATTTCTCTGACCATGACCGCGATCGTCTGGCTATGGGCGTTCGATGCCAATCACGGCATGATCAACGGGATATTCCAATCGGCAGGCCTCATCCGCGAGCCGGTGCAATGGATGGCCCGCGCGTCGACTGCGTTTCCGATAGAGATTGCGGTCGGCATCCTGGTGACTATTCCGTTCACCGTGACCATCTTCCTCGGCGGGCTTTCCTCCATTCCTGGCGATATCTACGAAGCCGCGCGCATGGACGGGGCGAGCTGGGGTTACCAGTTCCGGCGCCTGACGTTGCCGCTGATGCGACCGTTCATCAATCTCGCGATCGTGCTCAATGTCATTTACGTATTCAACTCTTTCCCCATCATCTGGGTGATGACGCAAGGCGGACCCGACAACGGGACGCATATCCTTGTGACTTACCTCTACGAGCTCGCCTTCCGCCTGGGTCGCCCGGGTGACGCGGCTGCGGTTTCGGTCATCATGCTGGTGCTACTCTTTTTGTTCACTGCGGTTTATTTGCGGGTGCAGGCGAGGGGAGAAGCGTCGTGAACCGCCGCATCATCCTAAGAAGCGTCTGGTGCTGGCTGGCACTGTCGCCGCTCGTCGTTATCATCCTCTTCCCGTTTGCCGTCATGATCTCGACGGCGTTGAAGCCGGCCGCCGAGGTTCTCGCCTATCCGCCGCGCTGGCTGCCTCAGCATGTCGACTGGCACAATTTTGTCGAGATGTGGAGCGCGGCGAATTTCGGCACGGCGCTCGCCAACAGCATCATCGTCAGCGTCGCTTCGACCGTGCTCGCGATCATCGTGTCGATCCCTGCGGCGTATGCCCTTGCGCGGCAGCGTTTCGCAGGTCGGGGCGCCTATCGCACTTTCCTCCTGGTAACGCAGATGCTCTCGCCTGTCCTTCTCGTGCTCGGGCTGTTCCGTCTCGCCGCTTCCATCCATATCGGGGGCGGGACGCTGGTCAACACGCGCCTCTCTGTCATCGTCATCTATGCCGCGTTTCAGATCGCCTTTGCGGTGTGGATGATGTCGTCCTACTTCGGGACCATCCCGCGCGATCTCGAAGAAGCAGCCTGGCTCGAAGGTTGCGGCCGGGCCCGCGCGGTCATCAGGGTGTTTTTGCCGCTGGCGGTCCCGGCGATGGCGGTGAGCGCGATCTTCACATTCATCAACGGCTGGAACGAATTTGCCATTGCACTGACACTTCTGCGGAGTGCCGATAAGCGGACCCTCACGGTGCAGATCGTCAACCTGGTGGCGGGCCGCTACTCCATCGAATGGAACCAGGTGATGGCCGCGACACTTGCCGCCACATTGCCGGTCGCCGTTCTGTTCGCCTGGCTGCAGCGCTACCTGGTGCGGGGGTTGGCTCTCGGCGCGGTCAAGTAAGCGAAGCGGAGCCTCGGCTCTGCCGGGGCAAGTGCGGTGAGTGCGCGTGGAGCGGTCGACGGGGCCGACGTGGAGCACCAGGAAGGGAATCCCGGTGCCCAATAAAAGTTCCTTGCCAGCGATAGGCCACCACGACATGCTTCCGGAGTGCAGTCACACATATCTTACTGGGTTCGCCGCCGTCTCACTCAGCCAGTCGCGGTTGGCAAGAATGGTCCTGGTGTGAAGCGAGTGGCCTAGGCGCATGGTGCATGGCATGCCCGGTCGGTTGATGGCCGCCGAGATCAACGAGCAACCCGCACTCTGGGAGGCGCGGCTTGCCGACCAACGGTCAGTCGCCGAAATTGCTGCCCGGCTTCGCGCGGCCAGCCCGCGCTTCGTGCTGCTGGCGGCGCGTGGGACGAGTGATCACGCGGCACTTTACGCGAAGTACCTCATCGAGATCTACCACGGGCTCCCGGCGGGACTGGCCTCGCCCAGCACAATGAGCGTCTATGAAGCACGGCCCGATTTGCGGGGCGTGCTTCTGGTGGTGATCAGCCAGAGTGGCGAATCGCCGGATCTCGTCCGTACGACGGAAGTGGCGCGTGCGAGCGGCGCTCTCTCCCTTGCTGTCACCAACAATCCCGATTCGGCGCTTGCCGACGCGGCAGAACTGCATCTCAGCCTCGGTGCGGGGCAGGAACGCGCCGTAGCAGCAACGAAGAGTTACACGGCGCAGCTTCTTGCGCTCTATCTTTTGTCGGCCCACTGGCGGGGGAGCGGTTGGGAGGCGGCGAAGCGGCTGCCCGAACTTGGGCAAACAGTTCTGACTGCGGACGATGAGCTGCGGTCTCTGGCTGCCCGTTACCGCTTTGCGATGCGGCTGGTGACGACAGCGCGCGGCTTCTCCTATGCGACTGCGCGCGAGGCGGCGCTGAAAATGATGGAGACGAGCTACGTCGCTGCACAGGCCTTCTCGGGTGCTGATCTGCTGCACGGTCCGCTCGCCATGCTCGATCCGCTGGTGCCCGTCCTCGCGGTGATCCCTGAGGGTGCAGGAGGTGAGGCGATGCGCCAGGCGATCCCGCGTCTGCGCTCGGCGCGGGCTGACCTTTTCGTGGTCGGGCACAGAGCCGCAGTCGCCGAGGCAGATGCCGGGTTCGTGCTGCCGGAAGGTGTCAGCGAGGAGGTCTCGCCGCTTCTTGAGATCTTGCCGCTTCAGCTGCTCGCGCTCCATCTCGCAACCGCACGCGGCGAAGATCCGGACGCGCCGCGCGGGCTCAGCAAGGTCACGGCGACGCTGTGATCATTCCAGCCGCGCGCGTTCTGTTCGATGGTCGGTTCCGACCGGGGACGGTCCGCGTGGAGGCGGGGCAAATCCGAGAGATCCTGCCGGAACCGAGCGCACCGCGTGGCACGTTGACGCCGGGGCTCGTGGATATTCATACGAACGGCGGGTTCGGCGTCGATTTCGCAGAAGCGGACGAGCCACTTTTTCGACGCGTGCTCGACGCGATGGCGCGGCGCGGCACCACCAGCGTTCAGGTGACCAGTGTTACCGCACCGATCCCGAGCCTGCTTGCCAGTCTGGAGCGCTGCCATACAGCGCAAAAAACACTCGCCGGCGAGCCCGTCGCGCGGATCCTCGGCGCGCACGTCGAAGGCCCGTTTCTCGCCGAGGCACGACGTGGCGCGCATCGGGCCGACTGGCTCACCGACCCCACTCTCGACCGGCTCGACCCGTTGCTCGTGCACCCGGTGCTCACGATGATGACGCTCGCTCCCGAACGCGACGGTGCGATCGAGGCAATCCGCCGGCTGACGGAACGTGGTGTGCACGTTTCGGTGGGCCATACGGACGCAACCGCAGATCAGGTGCGCGCCGGTGCGGATGCCGGGGCTACGCTGGTAACCCACCTCTTCAATGCGATGCGCCCGTTTCACCATCGTGATCCCGGTGTGCCGGGCGCTGCCCTCACCGATCCTCGCCTGACGCTGGGCCTCATCGGTGACTGCGGCCATGTTCACCCGATCGCGTGCCGTCTCGCGTTCCAGGCGGCCGGCGGGCGGATCGCACTCGTCTCGGACAGTGTGTCGCTTGCCGGAATGCCGGCGGGGACAACGTTGGTGTTCGGAGGAATGCCGGCGACCTTGGATGCGCAAGGCCTCGCCCGGCGTCGCGATGGCACGATCAGCGGGGCCGGCACCTTGCTTGACGAGGGAGTGCGCAGAATGATCGGGGCCGGCCTTGATCCTGCCGTGGTAATCGACGCCGCGACGCGGGTGCCGGCGCAAGCGTTGGGCCGGCATGACGTGGGCGTCGTTGCGGTTGGGACCGAAGCGGATCTCGTGCTGTGGGATGCGGCTTGGCAGCCGCTTCGTGTATGGGTGCACGGCCGCGAGGTGGGGGGTGGCTGAAACCGTACTGGCGGTCGACCTCGGCAAAACCGGCTGCCGCGCCGCACTATGGGTCGGTGAGGCGCGCGTGGACGGTGAGGCCGCGGGTGCGCCGGGCCTGGCAACTCCGGGCGGCGTCATCGCCGCGGAACGTGCCGTACTCGCAGTGGCGTGCCCGCTGCTCCGAGCTGCCGGCGTGACGCGGGTCGAGCGTGCATGCGTCGGAGCGGCTGGAGCCGAGGCTACGCCGGATGGCTCGCAAGACCTTGCTGGCCGCCTCGCCGCCGGTTTGCCGGCAGCGGAAGTAGCGGTCACCAGCGATGCGGTGACATCGCACGCGGGCGCGTTGGCCGACGGCGATGGCGTGATTCTCGCAATCGGGACCGGAACCGTTGCTCTGGCGCGCAGCGGAATGCGGCTGAGCCGCGCGGATGGCTGGGGGCCGTGGCTTGGCGACGAGGGGAGCGGCACCTGGATCGGCCTGTGCGGCCTGCGTGCGGCCCTGCGCGCGCATGATGAAAGAGGTCCGGAGACGGCCTTGCGGGCGGCAGCGGGGCGGATGTTCGGACCGTTGGCGGGTATCGCCAGGGTAGTGAACGACGCGGCAACCGCTGCGCGTTTCGCCCCCGAAGTCGCGCGGGCGGCGTCTTTGGGTGATGCGATGGCCCGGGCGATTCTCGAGCGGGCTGCCGGACACCTTGCGCGTGCTGCAACTGGGGCGGCCTCGCTCGTGGGCCTGGGGCCAGGGGCGCCGTGTGCCGTCGTGGGCGGCCTGACCCGGCTCGATCCGCTCCTGATGGAGCGGCTCGACGAATTGCTGCAAGATGCCGGCTTGTCCCTGGTTTCTCCACTCGGCACCTCCGTCGACGGCGCCCACCTGCTGGCACGTCGAAACGACCTCCCGCACGAGGCGCACATTGTCCGCCACCGCCTGGAATTGCAGGCCGGCGCCCCGGACTAACAAGAAACAGGGCGACGGTTTCATCCGCGTGGGTCGGCGAAGCCGGTGGCAAACTAGAGCAATAGCACCCTGACTGGAATGCGCGCCTGACCCGGGTTGGGCGAGACCGGATGGTGAGCCTCGCTCGGCGCAGGTAGACGCCGGCGGTCATTGCGGAAGGCACTCGACCGCGTTCCCCCTCGATCACCTCCGCCCATCCGCTTCAGATCGACATGGGCCTGGGATCCGGCTGACCGATCAGGGTGCACGAGCATCTCACGGAAGAAGAGGTGGTGCATTTTCGTTGCGGCCGCCGATTGGTACGTCTAGTTTGGCTGAGACTGGCTTTTGCGAGGCGCGCTGCGGCGGACGGCGGGGCCGTCCGGGTGCGGATAGGCGCGCTGCGATGGAGCGGAACCGTTCTGGGGGAATGGCATGCGCCGGACGCTGGAAGGATTTCGGTCTGACCCGGACGCCGCGCGGCGGGTGGATGAGCTGGCGCAGCATTACCGTAGCGAGGTGAAACGGACGCTCGGCCCACTGGTGATGGCGTACTACCCGGCACTCGTCGCCGGCGGGCAGGAATACGCGAAGCTGCTCGAGCTCAGCACGAAGATGACGCTCGTCGGGCACGCCTGTACGGAGATTGCCGGCGAAACATTCGACGCCCGACACCAACGCGTGGCGATCCTGTTCGGATGCTGCTGCTTTCTCGCTGACAGCTTTCTTGACGATTTCGGACCCGCGGCAACGCGCGAGTATCTCCGACGCTTTGACGTCTTGTTGCGTGTGGGGTGGTTCGAGATCAGAACGGAGCGAGAACGTCTCTTCTACGTGATCGTGGCCCTGCTGTTCGTCGAGCGTGACGTGCTCGAACCGCTGCTTCGCCAGGCGATCATTCGGTTGCACACCGCACAGGCGGAGGACGTGCTGCTGCGGCTCGAGCCCGAGCGGATGGAGAGTCTCGGCGAGCCGCAACAGCGCGTGCTGCTACGCCGCTGTGCAGCAAGCCGTAGCGGGCACGCGATTATTGTTCTGGCCGCTTTCCTGGTGCCAAGGCTCTCACTCGGCTACATGAGTGCGATATTTTCGGCCGGATCGCTGATCATGTTTATCGACGACCACGGTGATTGCTACGCGGATCGCAGCGATGGCCGGGTGACGTACATGAACCGGCTGCGCCATCCGGAGCGGGCGCTCGCACGGATATTTGCCCGCTATACGGCTCGCCTGCAGCGCCTGCTCGCACCGGGTGGTGGGCGGGCACTCCTGCTCGGCTTCCTGACCCGCTACTACCTGACGCGGATCGAGAAACATCGCCGGCAGAAGCGGAAGGGAGGGCAGGCGTGGGACGTTTATGAATGAGGGCGCGCGGCCGTTCGTGGAGCGGGCGGCATTGGCGATCCAGGAACTGCATAGGGGAGAAATGTTAGACGGATGGGAGACGCTGCTCAGGATCGACAACCGCGCGGAAGCCGCCGATGCTCCATTCCAGTTCGACGCAGTGCACGGTGTACTGCATCGCCGGGGCTGCCGGGCCGTTCCAGCAAGTGCCGGTGCCGCCCTCTATGGGCTCTGGCGGATCGGCCCTGACGAACAGGCCTATGCATGTGGACGGTGCAGACCGATGGCGGAAGAGAGCAAGCGCGATGGGACCGATCGGACGGACCTGCTTTTCGGGCTGGCCTCGGTGATTGGCCAGTTCGCTGGCGTATTGAAGGAACGGGGCAAGGACTACCAGAAGACTGCCGAGGGGCAGGATATCGCCAGCCAGTTGAGCAGCTTCTATCGGACGCTCGGGCGGCGAGAGAAGGCGGTCGTGGATACCGTGCTGGAGACTCTGGAAGTGCTGATCGGCAAGCTGCGCGAAGCCGACGAGCGGCTGAACCGAGGCAGCGGCGGGTCGGGCGAGTAGGGCCAGGTCAGGAGAGGAGAATGCCGCGTATCAATATCTCGATCCGCCTGGGGCCGATGGTCCACTTCGAGGTGCAGGGCGAGAACTGCGAGGAGATCATCAAGGCCCTCGCCGGCTTTGAACAACTGAACCAGACGGTGGATGCGATGTTCAGCGACCTCGGCCGGCGTGTGTTCCCTGAAGAGGAGGAACAACCAGGGGGAAAAGCGCCATGAAGTTCAATGCCCGAATGACACTCGCTGGCAACCCGGAATTCCGGCTGTGTACGGAAATGGCGCCGCTTGCGTTCACATTGGGGGGCGAGGGTGCGCTCGAGATCACCACCAGCAAGATCGATGCCGAAGTCGAAGCCGTCCCGGTGGCGATCCGGATTCCATTCCAGCCGCCCTCACGGCGGACTGTCGCGGGGCTGATCGGGCCGTTCCGGGTGCATATCAAGCCGGCCAGTGCAGCGATCCGCACCTCCGGCGTCTCCGCCCACGGGAAAATCACTAGCGAGGGCGGCTGCACGCTCGGGGGAAGCGCGCACGGCAAGGTCGATGTCGATCTCAGCGGCGAATTCCCCGCCCGGCTGCTGAAGGCGGCCGTCGAGGGAGCGTTCGAGGAATGAAACAACTGGGCGGGAGCGATCGCGCCGTCCGGTTCCGCATCGTGCACCACGCGGTGTGCCGCCACCGGGTCGAAGTGGAAGTGCGGCCGGCCGCAGCCGAGCTCTATTTTCACGACGAGCGATGGATCGACCCGGTCAACACGCAGATCCGCTTCGAAGCCGTTGCCTACAACACAGATACCGGCGTGACCTGGCAGGTGCTGGCGCCGGGTGGCGGACCGGGGGCGGGCGCGATCGACGCAACCGGATCGTATCTCGCGCCGAACAAAGGCGCGCTTGCCAGCGGGACAACCGACATTGTCGTGGCGACTGCGCGGGCGGATCCGCTGCGCAAGGCCTGTGCGTTCGTGACCCTGGTGGGACTCGGACCGCTGCCGGCGCCGCAGCCCGTGATCGAGATCTGGCCGAAAAGCCGCACACTCTATTACGTGAACGGCGCGGACAATTCCTACATCGATGACTGTAACAAGATGCAGCTTTTCCGGGCGTTCCCGAAGAACAGTCCGGGAGGCGGTGTGACCTGGCGGATCGATGGTGCCGTGCAGACAGGGAACGACATCTTTTTTCTGTATTCGTCACCCAACAGCGGCACCGTCGCGAGTCATGCCGTGAGTGCGGAAATCCAGGGAATGCCCACGGTCGCCGACACGGCGAAGCTGATCGTGCGCAATTACGTGTGGCCGGGACTCTAGCACGCGGAACTGTACATGTGTCATCCGCTGCCAGCGATGCCGTTTTTCCTTCCCCTGTCCTCCGGGGGGAGGACACTGAAGACAAAAGAGAGTGTCCCGATCCGGCCACTCATAGATGACCAGGAACTTCGGAATCGGGACACTAGACTGGAGCAGCAGAGGAGAGAAGTGACGTGAGCGCCGACATCAACATCAAGCGTGTGCAAAACATCGATCCGGTGACGCTGAACCCGATTACTGTCAAGGAGGTGGACAATATCGCGCCACTCACCATCGCCGCGGTGGAGAAAGTGGCGCCGATCGCGGTACACATCAAGGAGCTGAACCAGGTCGATCCGTTGCTGATCGAATCGCTCCGGGTGGACCGGGTTCGCGAAATCGACCCGCTGAAGGTGGATCGTCTGAACGTGACGCGGTTGCCGGTCGTCAACCTTTCGGTCAACCAGGTGCCTGGCGTCGAACTCGATATACGGCGTATTCCGCCGGTGACGATCGGTGTGCACCAGATTTTCGAGCTGCCCTCACAGTATACGGCGCGAGCGCGGTTCCTTGGCTTCGAGGTGCTGCGTGTGGAGATCGCGGGCAAGACGCGGGTTGTGCCGCGAGAGTGCGCCCGACGCGAGGTGTCTCACGCGCACGAGCGGAGTTTCGCTGAGGTGGCGGCAGTTGGGAACCCTGCGATCCCGAGCCGGCTCGAGGAACGGTGCGCCGAAGCGGTGTCGTGCGGTCCGGCGCTGCGCTGTGGGCCGCCACGCTTCGCCTATGCGGCGGAGCCCGAGAGGCCGGGCGTGCGGTGGGGTGGTTGAAATGCGGCGAGATGCGCCGGTTGCGCTCGATCTCTCGCCGTTGCTCACGGCGCTGCCGATGGTGGTGCTGGCGCTCGGGCAACTCGGAGTGCGCGTCGTGCGATCGGAGAACCGGATGATTCGCGAAACGGCGGAAGCGATCGTGTGGGGGCCACCGCGGCGCTGCTGTTGCCAGAAATGGCGGATCGCGCGCGTTCTGCCCTGCTACGGGTGCGGGTGCCATGGCTGAGCGCGGAAACGGCGCGGCGGCTGAGGGGGGACCGCACCCCCCACAAGGGTCGCCGAGCGATGCGCTCGACCTCAAGGCGCGGCTCGATCGGTTTGGCGAAATTTTCGGGCGCGGGCTGGATCTCGCCGAGGCCGGAATGACGCTTGGACTGACCGTGCTCGGCACGCTTGGAGCAGCGGCGCAAACGAAAATCATCGAGCGGATTTTGCACCCGGCCGCCGAGGGGGCAGCCGGGGAACCTGCGCGGTCGCAGGCTAGCGCCCCTGCCGCACCGGCGGGCACGGGTGAGAATGCCGCCTATGGCATCACCAATCGCCTGCCCCTCAATCCGGGCGGTACAGTGAGCATTTCATTTTCTGTCAACAACGAATCGTCCGTTGCGTCGAAGCACGTGCGCCTGGCGGTGGAGGCGTTTTCCGGCGAGCGTACGGGGGCGGTGTTGCCCCCGGATTGCCTCGGAGTGAGTCCCGGGGAGCGGGTGATTGCGCCAATGGATTTCGAGAAATTCGTGCTGGAAGGCCGCATTCCCGTAGGCCTCGCGGCCGACCGGTACCGCGGCAGCGTGATGGTGCTCGGTGAGGGACCGATGCGTATCCCTGTTCTCCTGGTGGTGGAGGCTTCGACGTGATCCACGACGTCATCGTGGTCGGAGCCGGGCCGGGTGGGGCGGCCGCCGCGAGCTTCATGGCGCGGCGCGGGATGGACGTGTTGCTGCTCGATAAGTCCGACTTCCCGCGCGAGAAGGTGTGCGGGGATGGCCTGACGCCGCAGGCGATCACCTGGGCGGACCGGCTCGGCTGCGCGGAGGAGGTGCTTGCCGAAACCAAGGGATGCATCAAGTCGTGCGATCTCTATATCAACGGAACAAGGACACTGACCGGCGGCTTTCCGGATGGCACGGCGTACCCTGACTTCGCGGTGCTGCTGGATCGGCGGCGATTCGATCATATCGTGCTCAAGAACGCCATCAGACACGGCGCGAGGTTCCAGCCAGGTGCCGTCGTGCGGGAGGTGGGGCGCGCTGCGGACGGCGTTCGCGTCGGAGCCCGCATCGCCGGAAGAGACGAAGAGTTCCGCAGCCGGTTGGTCGTCGGTGCAGACGGCGTTTCCTCGACCGTCTCGCGCGCCATTGGCAACACGCTGAAAGCCGGCGTGATGGCGATCTCGGTACGCACTTACTACGCGGGCGTTGCGGTAGAGGGTGCGCCGATCAAGGTCTATTTCGACCGGTCGTATTTCCCTGGCTACGGGTGGCTGTTCGTTGATGATGACGGGTTCGCGAATGTCGGTCTCGGCTACGCGGTCGATCCCAAATTCGCCCCGCCTGGCAGCTTGCAGAGGGCCTTCCAACGCTTCATCGCCGGTGAGCTTGCGGAACCGCTGGCGGGCGCGAGACGGTGTGGCGCGGTGTCGGGCGGGTCGTCAGCGTTCTACCGGCCGGGGAAGATCGTCGATGACCGGGTTATGCTGGTGGGCGATGCTGCCAACCAGGCCGATCCCCTGAACGGAGGCGGCATCCATAAGGCGATGGAAAGCGCGCATCTGGCGGCAGAGGCTGCCGAGGCGGCGTTCGCGAGTGGCGATTTCTCGGCGCACGGGCTCGCACGCTACAAGGAGAGCTGGCGGCGGCAGATCGGCGGCGACTGGCAGACCGCGGAGCTGTTCCTGACGATCGCCAAGAACCCGGCGATGCGGGATTTCTGCCTTCTGGTGCTCGAGCAGATCGGGCGGTTGACGGTGCAGGACGCACGGTTTCGTGACTTTTGCGCAGGCGTCTTCAGCGGCGTGATCGCCCAGGATCTCTGCCTTTCTCCGGCGGCGCTGTATCGTGCATTTCCGAAAGACGTTTCGACTTGGCGGAGCCTTCTCGCAGAACAGGGAGGCGCGGGCCGGGGCGCGGTGCGCCTTGCCCGGCGAACGGCTTCCAGCCTCGGACGAGCGGGCGGCGCGGCGATGCGTGCGCCTCTCGCCAACCTCGATTGGGGGATGGAGCTCGCCAGGAAGGCAATGCAGCTTGCCGAGCGGCGGGTGGCTGTGTTCGCGGAGCCGCGTGGATATTGAGGGAAAGGGAAGGTGCATGGCAACGATCCTCGGACCCGTGGGGCAGGCGGTGCACGGTGCCGCCGCCGCCCTGATCGACAACCAGATCCCGAAGAAACTCTCGGATAGCGTCACCGGATTCGTCGCCTCGGGTTTTGGCATCGTCGATGATGTGCTCAAGATCGTGCGTGATTTGACACAGCCGGACGCGGCGGTGAGCCAGCCGCCGAAGAGTTGAAGGAGGCCCGCGATGTATTCGCAATCCTGGCACCATGCTTGCGCGCCGCCGCCGATGACCTGCTGGTATCCTGTGTGCTGGATGCCGATGGTGTGGCCTGAGCCGTGCGAGCAGGTGCTCGTGCGCGAGATCGCGGCCGATGCAACGACGCCCACCAAGTCCACGCTAACGGGCGGGCGCGGCAAGAGTCGGTTGACGGTGGAATATTACGTTGCGAGCGGAGCGAGCTCACCCTCGGTGACGCTGACAATCGCAGCGGATGGGCAGACCACGACGTGGAACGACACCAACATCGCCGTCGGGTACCACGTGCATGAGGAGCTGACGTCTGTGCATGCCGGAGCAATGGTGACGCTTTCGGTGACGAGCGCAACGGCCCGGGTACGCTGGTGCGAGAGAGTGTGCTGCTAACAAGAAACAGGGCGACGGTTTCATCCGCGGTGGGTCGGCGAAGCCGGTGGCGAACTAGAGCGGATCGCGCTTGACTGGAATAGCGTCGCGATCCAGGAGCGCGTAAATCCGCTCGGTCAGACGATCCAGAGCATGTTCAGTCACGCTGAACGTGCTCCAGAGGGAGGGGTGTGGTGCTGAGACCATTCGAGACGGATCGCTACACGGGTACGCGGGGATGGCCGAGTTTTGCCGCACCCGTGATGGGCCCGATTCCGGCCGGACATTGCCGACGCTGTGGTGCACCGAGCGGGGCGTGCCGGTGCGGCTGTCGCGAATGTCGGCGCGAGGCCAAGGAACTGCTCGTGGAACCGGCTACAGTTCGGGGCCAGGATGGAACGCCTGGAACGAGCCAGGTCGATCCGCTCGGCGCGGCGATGCTGCAGCGGACCAAGCTCGCGGCGGAGGCGCTGGCGGGGGCTGCTCTTGGCACCGCCACCGGCTTCATCGGCGGCGGGTGCTGCGCCTCGCTTTCGGTGGAGTACGCACCGGCATCGGCAACAGTCGCATTTGCGGTGCTGGTGGAGGTGGTCGACAGCGAAGGGACCGCAATGCTGTGGCTCCGCCAGGAGCAGGCAGGCACGCCGTACCAGGTGAAGGAGTGCATCATTACCACTAGGCCGGGTGCCAAGCTCGCGGTGTTGGTGCTCAACTGTACCGCGCGCGTGCGCTGGTGCGAGATCTTCAGTTGCGGTTGCTAGAGCAATATCACCCTGACCGGAATCGTGGGATGCCGGGCAGGGTGATGAAATTGCTCGAGAAAACGAATCGAGAGCGTGTTCAGTCGACCTGAACGCGCTCTCAGGGCGGGAGCGTGACAATGAGCGGTTCGAGTTCAGGTTCGGGTGGCGCCGAGGGTGCAAACGCGGCCGAGACGGAATTCCAGCGCTACAAGACGCGAATGGCAGGGACGCCGCCGATCATGGTACCGATGATGATGGCGCCCGGGATGGGGCCGGGATGGGCGATGCCGCCCTCACTTACGGCGTTCGGGCCGGCTGCGTTTTCGGCGGGCGGCCCGGCGGCGCAGACCGTGGGGTCACTCGGCGAGCGGCTCGGAACGACGTTGAGACTAAGCATCGAGCTCCTGAATACGCTGCTCGCAAGCGGTGCCGGAACGCTTGGCGGCACTGCCGCGATGCTCCCGCAAGGCGGCTATGCCGACGGCTGCGGGTGCCGAGGTGATTGCGGGTGTGGGTGCGATTGCTGCGTGGTCATGGGTTGTGGCTGCTGTCAGCCGGGGCTTTCGGGCTGCTGCCGCTGATGCTGAGGCGCGGCGCGATCGCCAGAGTCCTGGGTTTGGGTTTGGCAGAGCCGTTCGAGCGTCGTCCCCCCAATTGCGAGGTCATCGTCCTGCGCGTGCGGGATAATCAACGCTTCAAGTGCAGCTTCCGTCATTTGACGGAGGTGATGGCCGGGTAGGGAATCTCGACTGCGCACGCCTCCCCACGCACCGATCGACCGCATGGGGTTCCTTTCGGTCCACGACACCAGGCCCAGGGAACCGGGGAGAGCGGGTTACGACGTCGCAAGCGGATAAATCAGAGTGCCGTCGGCTTGCGGCACGGCCCCAGGCGTCATCCGCGCCGGCCCGATCTTGCCCTCCTGCACAAGATGGAACACCTCTTCGCCGCTCGCGAGCAGATAGTCCGCGATGATGCGCCGGTGGCACCGCCACCAGACTGCTTCGGCACACATGATGCAGGCAATATGTTCGCGGCCAAGTTCCCGCAGTTCCGCCAGTCCTTCGCGAAACTCCGATGTCGCAGTGTAGTCGGCGTAGTTGCGGAAGCTCGCGTTCTGCCACCAGCCGTTCGGAGAAGGCGCAGCACCCCGACGCCGCGAGCGCAGGCCGCCGAGATTGCCCAGGTGGCAATAGCCGATGCCGTAGGGCGCAAGAGCGTCCGGCAGTGTAGCGGTGTTGAACTGCGGGTTGGTGCGCGAACGCGGAACCGTTCGCACATCCACGATAAGATCGACCTTCGGGACCCGAACCAACGCAACCAGTTCTTCAACCGACCGCGTCGAGTGCCCGACCGTATAGAACGGCAAGTGCCTTTGCATGCCCCGCCCCGGCACCGCATCGCGGATCCGGGCCCAGATGACAAGCGGGGGATATGTGCCGCGGGTCGGCCGGCCTGGCGGTTCCTGGCTTGGTCCAGGCGGCAACTGCCGGGTCGCTTTTTACTTAAGCAGGGCGGATCGGGTGAGGGTGAGGTGCAAATCAACGCAAGAAGAGGCCCGGCGACCGGGTCCAGCATGCGCAACGCTCGTGTGACGGGGATGCTCGGGCGTTCTTTCCGGCCGCAAACTCCCGCAGTTCCGCGTGTTTGATCGGGCTGCACCACCGCAACGTGACCCGGCTCTTCGCCGAAATGACAAGAACGGCGCCAGCAAAGGAGCGCGTATCGTGCGCTGCCGCCAACGTGGTGCCATCTCGGGGCTTTGCGCGGCGGTGCCCGGGGTTCCACCCCGTCGTGGTGGAATGCGCATCAGCCTTGCACGATCCAGACTCTTTCGTGCCAAAAGCGAAGGCGCACCATACGAACCGCATTTTCTCGATGGGGATGATGGCAGCGCGTGATCGTGCGCGGCGAGCGCTGCCCGGGCCGGGGGCTTTTCCCGCTGCCCGTATTCGTCACGGTTAATCAAAGAAGGCTCTGCCGCAACTGCGGGTTGAATGCGAAGCGTCAACTTTCCGAGCCATCTCGCGACGATCCGCACGGTCGCGAGTTCAAGAAAAAGCGAGTTGCCACGAAAGCGCTTGTCCCGGAGATCAAGGTGGCCAGAGGTGGCCGGGGGAATCTGGACAGTGCGATAAGTGGATTTTCTGCCTGAGCGCGGCGAGGATGCCGCAGGTCAGGAGGGAAGATGTTGAGACGAGCACGCCGGACTCACAGCC
>JBOHMN010000354.1:0-16161 GCA_050730175.1 Acetobacteraceae bacterium
AGGCGGCATCTCCAACCCTGCCTCCCTGGCGCCCGCCAGGTGGTCGCTCCGGCAGGTCATTTACCCACAGCTCCCACGCCACCACCCGGGACACGACCCATTGAAAAATCCACTGACTGCCACCTGACATTTGGGCGCCAGGACACCGCGGTGCCGCTCCGGATCAGAAGCTGGCCGCGAGGTTGCTGAAAATCTGGGCAAGGCGCGTGCCGATCAGCGGCACCGCGATCGCCATCGCGACAATCGTCACCGACGCGATCAGCGCATATTCAAGGGCGGTGACGCTTCGCCGATCGGCAACAAGTTCGCGTAAAACCGCGAGAAGCGTCCCCATCGTCCAGCCTCCACGGGCGGTGGTTGCAAGCCCGTTACCAACGACCGGATGCTGTTGCTGAAGGGTTAATCCGTGTAATTGGAAATGTTGGCTGGCCGCGTTCGCCTCCTGTAATGCAATAGGATGCGCCGGCACTCCGCGCCGCCCTCTGCCCGGGAGCAGAAGATTCTCGACGATACGCACCTGACGTCTCCGACCGATCTCTTCCACCCGGCGGTTGCGGCGTGGATCGCGCGCCGCTTCGGCCAACCCACGCCGGCGCAGGCGGCGGCGTGGCCCGCGATCGCAGCCGGCCGCCACACGCTGCTCGCGGCACCGACCGGCTCCGGCAAGACGATCGCGGCGTTTCTCGCCGCGATCGATTCCCTGGTGCGGCGGGGCATCGCAGGCTCGCTCGCGGATCAGACCGCGGTCGTCTACGTCTCGCCGCTCAAGGCACTCTCGAATGATATTCAAAGGAATCTCGAGGAACCGCTCGCCGGCATCCGCGCCATCCTCACGGAGCTTGGGCTGCCGGAGGTCAACGTCCGGGCCTCGGTCCGGACCGGCGACACGCCGGCGGCCGAGCGCAACCGGATGCGCAAGCGGCCCCCACACATCATCGTGACCACCCCGGAATCGCTCTACCTGCTGCTCGGCTCCGAGTCAGGTCGCACGATGCTCGCAACGACCGAGACCGTGATCGTCGATGAGATCCACGCCCTGGCACCCAACAAGCGCGGCGCGCACCTGGCACTCTCGCTCGAGCGTCTGCAGGCGCTTTGCCCCCGCAGGCTGCAGCGGATCGGCCTCTCCGCGACGCAGCGGCCGATCGAGGCAGTTGCCCGCTTCCTCGTCGGCAATATCGGGCATGACTCTCCCGACTGCGAGATCGTGGACTGGGGTCATGTTCGCCCGCGCGACATCGCCCTCGAGATACCGCCCTCGCCGCTTGAAGCGGTGATGTCGGCCGAGGTCTGGACCGAGCTCTACGATCGCCTGGCGGAACTGACAGCGGCGCACCGCACGACACTCGTGTTCGTGAATACGCGCCGCATGGCCGAGCGGGTGGCGCGGCAGCTCTCCGAGCGCCTCGATCCGAATACTGTGATGGCGCACCACGGCAGCATGGCGAAGGAGCTGAGATGGGATGCCGAGCAGCGGCTCAAGCGCGGCTCGCTGCGGGCGCTGGTTGCCACCGCATCACTCGAGCTCGGCATCGACATCGGCGAGGTCGATCTCGTTTGCCAGCTTGGCTCGCCGCGGTCGATCGCGAGCTTGCTCCAGCGCGTCGGGCGCTCGGGGCACGCTGTCAACGGCACGCCCAAGGGCCGGCTCTTTCCGCTCTCGCGTGACGAGCTCGTCGAATGCACGGCGCTGCTCGACAGTGTGCGGCGGGCGGAGCTCGATCGGCTAAAAATTCCCGAACGCCCGCTCGATGTGCTCGCCCAGCAGATCACCGCCGAGGTGGCGGCAAAAGAGTGGAACGAGGATTCGCTGAAGGCGCTAGTCCGTCGCGCCTGGCCGTTCCGCGCACTGAGCGATGAAGAGTTCACCGACGTTGTTACCATGCTCGCCGATGGGTTCACCACCCGGCGCGGCCGGCGCAGCGCGCTCGTGCATCACGATGCGGTCAACAAGCGGCTCAGGGGGCGTCGCGGCGCGCGCCTGACTGCGCTCACTTCCGGCGGAACGATCCCCGACACCGCCGACTATCAGGTGTTCCTGGAACCGGACAATCACCCGATCGGCTCGGTAAACGAGGATTTCGCCGTAGAAAGCCAGGCCGGCGACATATTTCAGCTTGGCAACCAATCGTACCGCATCATCCGGGTCGAGCGCAGCCTCGTGCGGGTGGAGGACGCGCACGGCCTGCCGCCGACGCTTCCCTTCTGGCTCGGCGAGGCGCCAGGTCGCAGCGACGAACTTTCCAAGGCCGTGTCGCGCCTCCGAAGCGACTGTGCTGCAAAACTCCAAGCTGCTTCGGATGTTGCGCCCTTCGCCGCTTGGCTTGCGGAGAAGTTCACGCTGCCCGAGCCGGCCGCGCTGCAGATGGCCGAATATCTCGCCGCCGCGCACGCTGCCCTCGGCTGCCTGCCTACGCAGGAAACCATCGTGCTCGAACGGTTCTTCGATGAATCGGGCGGCATGCAGCTCGTGCTCCATGCACCGTACGGCAGCCGGATCAACCGCGCGTGGGGGCTTGCGCTGCGCAAACGCTTCTGCCGCAAGTTCAATTTCGAGCTGCAGGCGGCAGCGACCGAGGACAATATCGTGCTCTCGCTCACGGCCGCGCACAGCTTCGAGCTTGCGGAAGCGGCGCGCTATCTGCATTCCGCGAGCGCCCGCTCGGTGCTGATCCAGGCGCTGCTCGCCGCGCCGATGTTCACGACGCGCTGGCGCTGGGTCGCGGCGATTGCGCTGGCGCTACCGCGCATGCGGGGCGGCAAGAGGGTGCCACCGCAAATCGCACGGATGGAGGCCGAGGACCTGCTCGGTGCGGTCTTTCCCGATCAGATCGCCTGTGCGGAGAACATCGTCGGTGAGCGGGAAGTTCCGGACCACCCGCTGGTCAACCAGACGATCTCCGATTGTTTGAACGAAGCGATGGATATCGCCGGCTTCGAGCGGTTGCTTCGCCGGCTCGAAGCAGGCGAGATAACGGTTGTCGCGCGCGATCTCACCGAACCTTCGCCACTCGCGTGCGAGGCGCTGGCCGCGCGGCCATACGCGTACCTCGACGACGCGCCGCTCGAGGAGCGTCGGGCGCGTGCAGTCACGAGCCGGCGCTGGCTCGACCCTGAATCGGCAGCCGAGATCGGCCGGCTCGACGGAGAGGCGATCGCGCGCGTGCGTGCCGAGGCCTGGCCGGAGCCCGCGAACGCAGACGAAGCGCACGACGCGCTGGCGTGGCTCGGCTTCCTCGACGTTGAAGAAGCCGGAGCCGTATGGGCTCAGTGGCTCGAGGCGCTTGTGGCAGAAAAGCGCGTCGCCTTGCTGCACACCGCTGGTGCCGAGCTTTGGGTCGCTGCCGAGCGTCTTTCGCAGTTCCAGGCAATCTTTCCCGAAGCGACCCTCGATCCGCCGATTGCGCCGCCTGTTACGGGCCGCGCACACGGGTTCACCCGCCAAGCGGCGCTGGTCGAAGTTTTGCGCGGCCGGCTCGAGGGTCAGGGGCCTGTTACGGTTGCGGCGCTGGCCGCGCTACTCGGGCTCGAGCAGGGCGAGATCGAAGCGGTGCTGGCGGCGCTCGAGGTCGAGGGGTTCGCCATGCGCGGCCGCTTCACCCCTGGAATGAATGCGGAAGAATGGTGCGACCGGCACCTGCTCGCGCGCATCCATCGCTATACGGTCAAGCGTCTCAGGGCCGAAATCGAGCCGGTTGCGGCGCGGGATTTCCTCCGCTTCCTGTTCGCTTGGCAGCGCGTCAGTCGCGAAGCGCGCATGCAGGGCCCGGGCGCCGTCGTCGCCGTCCTCGCCCAACTCGAAGGCTTCGAGGCTCCGGCCGCTGCCTGGGAGAGCGAAATCCTGCCTGCCCGGATCGCAGATTTTGAGCCGGCCTGGCTCGATGAGGCGTGTCTTTCCGGCCGAATTGCCTGGGCGCGTCTGGCGCCCCGGAACCAGAAGCCGAACGGCTCGGATCACAGCCCGGCGCCGGTTCGAACCACGCCGATCACGCTCGTCGCGCGCCGTCATAAAGCGCTCTGGATGGAGTTGTCGGCCAACGGCGAAGCGGGTCGGCCGAGTGCTTCGGGGGCGACTGTGCTGGACTATATCCGTGCGCATGGTGCGTCTTTTTTCGACGAACTCGCGCGCGGCGCTGGGCTGCTGCGGCCCAAGCTCGAAGACGCGTTGGCCGAACTCGTCGCGCTTGGCCTCGTCGCTTCGGACGGCTTTGCCGGATTGCGAGCGCTGCTCGTTCCTTCCGAGCGGCGGCAACCAGGTCCCGGTGGGTATCGCAGACGCCGCAGCATCCCCTTCACCATTGAAGATGCCGGCCGCTGGGCGATCGTTGAACGCACGGGCGATCGGAACGAAAGCTCGCCGCACGCCGAGGCGATCGAGCACGCCGCGCGCACGTTGCTCGGGCGCTACGGCGTCGTGTTTTGGCGGATGCTGGAACGCGAGGCCTCCTGGTTGCCGCCGTGGCGCGATTTGCTCAGGGTCTATCGACGCCTCGAGGCGCGGGGCGAAATCAGAGGAGGGCGGTTCGTTGCCGGCTTCTCCGGGGAGCAGTTCGCTCTCCCGGAAGCTATCGGCCTGCTGCGCGAATTGCGGCGCGGTAACGCATCGGGTGAGTGGATTTCCCTGAGCGGCGCAGACCCCTTGAATCTGGTTGGCATTTTGACGCCGGGACCGAAGCTCGCTAGCCTGACCGCCAACCGTCTCCTCTATTGCGACGGGCTGCCGATCGGATCGCTCACCGGTCGTGAGGCGCAGTTTTCGGCGCCGCTCGATCCGCCCACCGAGTGGCAGGCGCGCAAGGTGTTGCTGCGCAGTGCGACTCGCCGGTTGCCGGCCGGGCTACCCTCTCGTTGAGGCCGCGCCTCGGTGCCGCAGCCTCCAGGTATCACGGCGTGAGGTTGATCGTCGTCGCGTCGCGCGGCACCATATAGACCGACGAGTAGAGATTGATGGTCCCAAGATTGAAATAGTCGAGCATGGGCATAAACGGATAGCTCACCTCGCCGAACACCACGCTGGTGCTGGGAATATCGAGATCCGCGGGCAGCGTGAAGGCCTGCCCCGCCGTGCGTGGCGTGCCGTTCTTCGCCTGGCTCCAGGTTACGGTGGCGTTCCCCGTGCTGTCGATCGTAATCAGGGAAACCACGATGCTCGCGGCTTGCGCCGGATAGGGCGCCAGTATCTGTGTCGAGGCGTCAAGAATGTCTGGCATCTCTGCGCTTTGGCTGATCGAGGTGTACTGCGTCACCAGATTTGTTACCGTTTCCGCAGTCAGCCCGACCAACCGATCGACCGTGATCGCCTGGGCAAATTCGACGATCCCGAAATAAAGGAGCAGGAGGATCGGCAAGGCCATGGCAAATTCGATGGCCGCAAGCCCGCGCCGATCCCGCCCGAGGCAGCCGCCCGCAATGGCCTTGCCGCCAGTGCCCGGCATCTTGCGGGCATTACACCCGTTGTGCAGCTTCCCGATTGGTTTCATGGGGTCGCCCGATCGTCCGGCGGCCCCGCAGGCCGTCGGGCTGCGCTAGTAGGGCTCATTGCGAAACACCGCCGTTGCCTGGAGAAGGCGGCTGTTGCCCGCCATATTGGCGAGCGTGAACCCGAGCGGCCCATCGATTACCGGCAATTCGTAGAAGACCTGAACCAGAACGATCGCACCCGGCCCACCCACGTTATAGTCCATGGCGGCCTGGTTGAACTGCCCGTTCTGCAGGGGATTTTCCATCGTCATCGAACTGAACGAGGCGAACGTCTGTACATTCACGTCGATGTCGTTGCAGGCCAACACCGGGGTCGCGTTGTTGCAGACATCGGCAAGGAATTGTGCCGCCGTGAGGCCACCCAGCTGCGCCTGACCGGTCATGATCAACCGCGCCGTCTGGGTCGTCGCGGTCTGCAAAACCTGCTGCGAAAAGAATACAAGACCGGTCTCCAGGATCGCGATCAGGAGCGCAAAGAGCGGCGCAGCGATCAACGCAAACTCGATCGCGGTCGCGCTTCTTTCCGAACCCAAAAGGCGCGCTCGCATCCGCCGGCGCCGCGTGGTGGGCATAACGCCGGGTAGGCAGCGGAGGGGAAGCCGGATGCACATGGCCCTAACGCGAGAGATAAGCGGACTGCACCGCTAACTGGAACAACGCGGCCATGGCCGCCGAGATGTCACCGCCGGTCTCGACCTCGAAATAAAGCCCGGGCGAGGCACATGCCTGCAGCGTCGGTCCGATTGTGGACTGGAACGGAGCGATGTTCCCGTTATAGAAGCTATTGGTCGGCAGCGGCAGGTATTCGGTGTAGAGCACGGCGATGCGGATCCCTCGGTTCTTGATAGCCGAGCACAGCGCCGTGTTGATGACGGACATCTGCCGCCCGCCATTGACCGCTTCGTCTTCGACGCCATCGGTCACCAGGAACAGCACCTCCTGCGGCGTGTCGCCAGCGACATTTGTGCCGCTTCCCGGGTTCGGCATGATGGTGTTGATCCCGTTCATCGCGGTGTCATAATTGGTATCCTCGTCGTCGTTGCTGTTGTAAGCGGTGAGCCAATTGTTGGCATAAACCTCGAGTTGCTGGATATTGGCCGCCTCCGCGTTCACCGTGTTGAGATCTGACGACAGCGCGCCAATGGTGTTCAACCCGATATCGAACGTGTAAACTGCCATGCGATATGCGGCATTGTACTTGGCTTCGGTCTGCTGTGCCGTCGTTGTCAGGTTTTCGGCGGCCAGGCGAAGGTTATCGATGCGGATGGTCACGCCAAGGCTCTGCGCCAGGGCGTAGTTATCTTCGCCATGGGGGTTGCCGAGGTTGTCGGCGGCCGGATCCTGTTCATGGCAACCGAAGGCGCAGCCGCCCTGTGCCGACGTATGTGCGACCATTGTGTTGATGCCGGCTTGCGTCGCGGCGATCGCCATCGAAGGGGAGTCGTCGAGCAGCAGGTAGAAATCGATATTCGGAGCCTGGCCGGCAGTCGCCGAGGAACTGCCCCCGAGCGCAATCGTGTTTCCTCCGAGAATATTGGGAAAATCGTCGATTGACACCGCATTATAGCTGACCATGACGGTGCGCTCGGCACCCTGGGTCGATATCGAGATGGAGAGACTGTCCGGATTATAGGTGACGCCGGCCAGGCTTTCCGCCTGCGCGTTGAACGTGTTGGTGGCCGCGGTGGTCGCTGCTTCGGTGCTTTCCGCCATCATTGTCGGCGTGACCGCCGAGAGTGCCGCCGCATCGGCGAAAGCATTCAACCGGGACTGCCGAAAGGCGGCCATACCGTAGTTGATCCCCATGCCGGTGACGAAGATCATCGGCACTGCCATGATCGCCAGGATCACCGCGACGCTTGCCTTTGAGTCTCCGCCAATGACACACCAACGCGAGAGCATCGAACTGCTCCGACAGCCATCAGGATGAAGTCAGGCTGCGGTGGAGAAAATTACTTTGGCGTTAATGGGCCGTTGAGAAAAACGTGCGTTATCGCATGGCCGGAAGCTGTAGTTCCGAAAGGTGCCATGCCTCGCGCCACAGGTGGCGTGCACCACGGCAAGGCGCCCCGTCCAGTAGCGATTGAGGCGCTCTCGGACGTAGCCGCGGCGACTTTGAGATCGATGCTCGCTTCAGTACGAGGGCCGGTGGGGCGACGCGGACACGATGCGGGGAGATCCGGGAACCGTTATCAGGGTTTTTGGGGATCGTGCAGCAATGTATTGAAAACGTGGCGCGCCCTCCCGGACTCGAACCGGGGACCCACAGCTTAGAAGGCTGTTGCTCTATCCAACTGAGCTAAGGGCGCCGAACTGTCAGTGTGTCCAGTTCTCCAGCCGGCCGTAGCGGAAATTCTCGGCATACGATTTCGGCGCGAAGTTTCTGGGTGGAGGAGTTTCCGCCTCGTAGGCGAGTCCCTCCTTTTCGGCGTAGGCGATCGCCTCCTCGCGCGTTTCGAAGCGGAGTTGCACCTGCCGCCGTGTGCTCTCCCCGCCGATCCACCCCATCAACGGGTCGGCAACCTGCGGCTCGTCCGGTTCGAACTCGAGAACCCACTCGCGGGTCCTGGCCCAGGCCTGCTGCATCGCCGTCCTTGGCGGGCGGTAAATCCGTGCCATGCTTGTCAAGTTCTGCTCTCCCTGTCGCAGGGCCCCGGACCGATCGCTGTAGAGTCCCGGGCCGCCACGGCTGGCCCGCAAAAACCGGGCGCATCACACACCGTGCAAGCGCTCCGGCCCGATGGTCGGGGCGGCCGGATTCGAACCGGCGGCCTCGTGTACCCAAAACACGCGCGCTGACCAGGCTGCGCCACGCCCCGATCGCGCGCAACCTATGGCCTGCAGCGGGTCACATCAAGGTGTCGGGCCCGCCGCACGATCACGGTGTCGTGCCGAGCACCTTGCAGAGCACGTGATCGCCGACCAGGATGCCGAGCTTGCTCGTGATCCCGCCTTTGAGCTCGAGCGTAGCCACCACTTGGCCGCCGCTCGATATGATGGCGAGGCTGTGCGGCACGGTATTCTCCGCGATCCGCCCGATCATTCCATCCGCCTTGATGAATACCATGTCGAGCGGCACGAGCGTGTTTTCCATCCACATCTTGGATTCGATCGGCCGAGACCAGGGAAACAGCATGCCGCCGTCTGCTGCCACGCTCTTGCGGAACATCAACCCCGTGACCTGCTGCTCCGGGGTGCGGGCGATCTCGACGTGGAACACGTGCCGCACTTCGCCGGCACTGACGATCACGAGCTCCTCGGTCGGCAGAGCCGGCTGCGGGCCGGTGGGCTCCGCAATGGTTTGCGCCCGCGCCATACCGATAACGGCAAGCGAAAGAGCGGCCGAAGTCACGATCAGAGAGCGGCGCGTCGCCCGCGGAGAAGTCTCTCGCTGCCGTTCTGGCGTGGCGGCGCGGGAACTCAGCACGCGCAATCTCAGCACTGGGGCATTCCTTCGGGGACGACGCTTCTGATGATGGAGGCATCAAGCTCTTCGTATTGCCGGTAGCCGATTATCTGATAAAGTTCGCTTCGTGTCTGCATTCTTTCCACCATCGCGGCGGTGGCGCCATCCCGGCTGAGCACGCGGTAAAGCTCCTCCTGGGCGCGCGCGGCCACGCGCAGGCTGCTCACCGGCCAGATCACCATCCGGTAGCCGAGCGCGGCAAACTCCGCCGCGGTAATGAAGGGCGTGCGCCCGAACTCCGTCATGTTGGCCAGGAGCGGCACCTCCGGCATCTTCTCGGCGAACGCGCGAAACATCGCCGGGGACGTCAGAGCCTCGGGAAAAATCGCATCCGCTCCGGCGGCAACATACTGCCTCGCGCGGGCAACCGCGCCTGCAATGCCCTCGCTCGCGGCCGCGTCCGTGCGGGCGATGATGAAAAGGTGGCGCCTTGCCTTCACGGCAGCCGCGACCTTGGCTGCCATCTCCGCGGCCGGCAGCAGTTTCTTGTCGTTGAGATGGCCGCATTTTTTCGGCAGCATCTGGTCCTCGATGTGGACGGCCGCCGCGCCTGCGTCTTCGAAGCTGCGTACCATGTGCATGACATTGAGCGCTTCGCCGTAGCCGGTGTCGCCATCAACCAGCACCGGCAAGCCGGCCGCCCGCGCCACCTGGCGGATGAAGAAGCACACATCCTCCAGCGTGATCACACCGAGATCGGGCAATCCCATCGAGGCGCTCATCGCGGCGCCCGAGAGATAGAGCGCCGAAAAGCCCGCGGCGCGCGCCTGCAACGCCGCCAAGCCATTCTGTGCCCCCGGTATGCCAAGAATCCCGCCCGCCGCGAGCAGCGCCCGAAACCGATCACCGGGCGCTGTCTCCGACAGGTCGGCAGCAACCAGATAGGGCATCGTTCCTCTCCTCGGGCTATCGCACCACCCAGGTCATCAGCAGGAGCGGCCCTGCCAGCACCAGCGTGGCGAGCACCGAATAGCCAAAAAACCCGGGCATGCGCACCCCGCGGTGTGCCGCGATGGCGCGGACCATCAGGTTCGGCGCGCTCCCGATATAAGTCAGGCCACCGAAGAACACCGAGCCGGCCGAGATCGCGACCAGCGTCCGGGCCAGCGGCCCGGTGAGCAAAGCTGCGTCGTTGCCGGCCAGACCGAAGAAAACCAGATAGGTCGGGGCGTTGTCGAGAAACGCGGAACAGATGCCGCTCAGCCAGAAATATGCCGCCGGCAGCGGCTCTCCCGCGGGATCGGTCACCAAGGCGAGCAGGGGGCCAAGCGGCCCGTTGGCGCCGGCCTGAAGCATTGCCATCACCGGGCCGATCGTGATGAAGATCGCAGCGAAAAGCTCCGCCACCTCGCCCATCGGCGCCCAGGAGAATGCATTGCGGCGACGATGCCCGGCCGGCGTGATGGCGACCGATACCAGGCTGACCGCGACGCAAAGCAGAGTCTCTGCCAACTGCCCGGCGGGAACGCTTGCGCCGAGGAGCAACACGCTGCCTCCCCGCCACGCCCCGAGCGCCAGCTCGCCTGCTGCCACCAGTCCGATCAGCCCGAGATTCCCGGCCCCGTGCAACCGGAGCGGCTCCCTCCGTCGCGCCGGGGGCTCCGCGCGCGCCAGGTGGCGATCCAGGAGATAGAACCCGAGAAGCAGGGGTGCGCTGAGGACGAGGAGCGGCCAGATCAGCCATCGTAGCGGCCAAAAGAACGGCACCCCCTGAAGGAAGCCGACATAGAGCGGCGGATTGCCGATCGGGCTGAGCGCCCCACCCGCGTTGCCCACCAGCACGATGAAAAAGACCACCAGGTGCACCTTGCGGGAGCGGTGCGCGTTGGCCCTGAGGAACGGATGGATCAGCGTGATTGCCGCCGCCGTGGTTCCGACGAGGCCGCCAAGCAGCGTTCCAACGGCGAGAAGCGCGGTATTCCCGGCCGGCTGCCCCCACGGGCCGCCGGCGACAACAATCCCGCCGGCGGCGGCATAGAGCGCGAGCAGCAGCGTGATGAAGGGGAGATATTCCAGGAATATCGCATCTCTGAGCGACGTCGCCGCGACCGCCGGGCCGCCTACCGCCGCATCGGCGAGCAGCAAAGCGAGACTCCATCCCAGCATGACGAAACGCGACCAGCGGTGCCAGCGGCGCGGCGCAAACATCGGCCCGAGCGCGACCGAAAGCAGCAGGCCGGCGAAGGGAACCGCCCAAACCAGCGATGGCGACGCCGCGGCCGTATGCGCCCCGGTCGCGGCAAACACCCTGGCAGGCGCGAAAAGCATGGCGACGGGAAGCGGCCACGCCCATCTCAATGCCGCCTGCGAAGCGGCCCTTGGTTGCATGCCCGGGACCGTGCAAGTAACGTCGGCCGCGCGCAATGGGGAACTTTGCCGATGGAGATGTCGGGCGAGCGGCGTATTCCGGCGCCGCGCCGGAAGGTATGGGACGCGTTGAACGACCCGGCGGTCCTCAAGGTAGCGATCCCGGGCTGTGAAACGCTCGAAAGGCTCTCGGACAACGAAATGAAGGCGACGGCCGCCGTGCGCATCGGCCCGATCGCGGCCCGATTCAATGGCAAAGTCACGCTCTCCGATCTCGACCCCCCGAACAGCTACACCATTAGCGGAGAGGGCCAGGGTGGGGTCGCGGGCTTCGCCAAGGGCGGCGCCAAGGTCCGGCTGGCAGACGCAGGGGAGGACACGCTCCTCCACTATGACGTCAACGCGCAGGTTGGCGGCAAGATTGCCCAGCTCGGCGCACGCTTGATCGACGCGAGCGCCAAGCAGATGGCGGATAACTTCTTCGACCGCTTCGCGGCCTCGGTCGGCGGGCCGCCAGAGGCAGCGCTGCCCGACCGGGCGGGCGCAGAAGGGGCTGTTCGCGGGCTGCCCCCCATCGAGCCTCTTGGCCTGCCCATGGTTGTCTGGATCGCCGGGATCGTCTGCATCCTGATCATCATCCTCGTCCTCGGAAGCTACCTGTGATGCAAAATGCGGAGCTTTGGATGCAGTTGAATTGTCGATGATCCCGGAATCGGTCCACGAGACCGCCGCCCTGCTTGCCGCCCAGGACTACCTCGCTGACCGCCCTCTTGCGACGACCGTTCACCTCGCGCTCCGCATGCGTCGGCCGCTCTTCCTCGAAGGCGAGCCAGGCACGGGCAAGACAGAAATCGCCAAGGTGCTGGCGGCCGGCCTGGAGCGGCGCCTGGTGCGCCTCCAATGCTATGACGGGCTCGATCTCGCGGCCGCCGCCTATGAGTGGAATCATGCACGCCAGTTGATGACGATCCGGCTCGCTGAGGCGGCCGGAGAGACCGACCGCGCCCGGCTCGAGAGCGATATCTACACGCGTGCATTCCTTCAGGTCCGCCCGCTGCTTTCCGCGATCGACCCCGATCAGGCGCCCGCCGTCCTTCTGATCGATGAGCTTGACCGCGCCGACGAGCCATTCGAAGCGTTCCTCCTGGAGCTCCTGGCAGATTTCCAGATTACTATTCCTGAGTTCGGCACCATCCGCGCGCTCGTCCCACCGGTCGTCGTGCTCACCTCCAACCGCACCCGCGAGGTGCATGACGCGATCCGCCGCCGTTGCCTCTACCACTGGGTCGATTATCCGGATGCGGCCCGCGAGCGCGCCATCCTGTCCCGCAAGTCGCCAGGATTGCCCGAGCGGCTGTCCGCCGAGGTGGTGGCATTCGTGCAAAGACTGCGTAGCGAGGACCTCTTCAAGCTGCCCGGGGTCGCCGAAACGATCGATTGGGCAGGCGCACTGACCGCCCTTGATCAGCAGGAGCTCGATCCGGAGACGGTGGACGAAACTCTTGGTATTCTTTTGAAATATCAAGATGATATCGCAAAGATCAGAGGCGCCGAGGCAGCTCGCTTGGTGGCGGAGGCGCGCGCCGCCGCGGCATGAGGATGAGCCTGGCTTCGCCCCTTCAGCCCGCGGGGCGGCGCCTTGCCGCGAACGTGCTGCAGTTTGCCCGCTTGCTCCGTCGTGCCGGACTTCCAGTCGGCACCGCGGAAGTCATCGCGGCCGCCGAGGCGCTCACCCTCATCGATCTTGGGAGCCGCCGCGAGGTCGCAACCGCGCTTGCTGCCACCATGGTGCGCCGCCAGGAGCACCGCGCACTGTTCGACAGTGCTTTCGCGCTCTTTTGGCGCGATCCGGCGGCCACCTGCCAGGAGGCGATGCTCTCGCTCCTGGCGGCGGAAAAGCTCAAGCCGGGACGGCCTCCACCCGGGAGCCGCCGGCTCCAGGAGGCGTTCTCCCCGCCGCGCACGGAAAGACAGAGGGAGCGGGATCCGCCGCCCGCCACAGAGGCCGTGCTGACGGCGAGCGAACGTGAGCGTCTGCAACAGCTCGATTTCGAAGCGATGAGTGCCGCCGAAATCGCTGCCGCCAAGGCGGAAATCCGCCGCCTTGTGTTGCCGCTCGATCTCCGCCGCACACGCCGGCGCCGCGCCGACCCGAGTGGGCCCGAAATCGATCTCGCCGGGACCCTCCGTCTCAGCTTGCGCCAGGGCGGCGAGATTCTTCGTTTCGCTCGCCGCCGCCGCATCAGCCGCCCGCCTCCGCTGGTCGTCATCTGTGACATCAGCGGTTCGATGGCGCGCTACACGCAGCTTCTGCTACATTTCGTGCACGCGCTGACCAATCTCCGTGAGCACGTGCAGGTTTTCCTGTTCGGGACCCGTCTTTCCAATGTCACCCGCCAGCTCCGCTACCGCGATCCGGAAGTCGCTTTTCAGTTAGTGGCCCACATCGTGCCTGACTGGTCCGGCGGAACCCGGATCGGTGAGGCTTTGGCGAGCTTCAATCGGTTCTGGGCCCGTCGCGTGCTCGCGGAAGGAGCGATCGTACTGCTCGTGTCGGACGGGCTGGACCGTGCGGGCGCCCGCGGGCTCGCCGAGAACATGGATCGCCTGCATCGTTCCTGCCGCTACCTGATCTGGCTCAATCCGCTGCTGCGATGGGACGGGTTTGCGCCCCGCTCCCAAGGTATCCGTGCCATGCTCCCCTACGTGGACGAGTTCCGTCCGGTGCATAATCTGCAAAGCCTGCGCGCGCTGGTGAGTCTCTTGTCACGTCCGGTGGCGCGCGGTCGTGGCGTCGATCTCTGGAGGAAAGCTGCATGAGCGATCCTGCGAACAACACAACCGATGTCGAAGACGTCCTTCCTATTGCCTTGCACTGGCACAGGGCAGGAGAAGCGGTGGCGCTGGCAACGGTCACGGAAACCTGGGGCAGTTCGCCACGTCCCGCCGGCAGCCAGCTTGCGCTCACTGCCTCCGGGCGCATGGCGGGCTCGGTCAGCGGCGGTTGCATCGAGGGGGCGGTCGCCGAGGCTGCAGCCGAAACCATTCGAACCGGCCGCCCGCAGCTCCTCGAGTTCGGCATCACCAACGAGCGCGCCTGGGAAGTTGGCCTTGCCTGCGGTGGCAAGATGAAAGTGTTCGTGGAGAAGCTCGGTTGACACCGGAATTTCTGGAGCAGCTCGCCCGCGCCCGCGCCGAGCACCGGCCGGTCGTTCTGGCGACGTGCATCGCACCCGCCGACGCAGCCGGAACGCAATACCTGCTTCCGGATCCGGCCGCCCCGGCGGGGCTCAACTCTGCCGCCGATGCCGCGCTGGCGGCCGATCGTAGCCGCACACTCCGCAACGTGGGCGGTGAATGGTTCCTGCACGTCTATAACCCGCAACCGCGCTTGCTCCTGATCGGCGCCGTGCATATTTCACAGGCTCTGGCACCGCTCGGCGCGATGCTCGGGTTCGCCGTCACCCTGATCGATCCGCGCGGCGCCTTTGCCTCATTCGAGCGTTTTCCGAATGTTGCTCTCCGCGCCGCCTGGCCGGATGAGGCGCTCGATGAACTCCGGCCGGACAGTCGAAGCGCGATCGTCACGCTGACGCACGACCCGAAGCTCGACGATCCTGCACTCGATCGGGCGCTGAAGTCCCCCGCTTTCTACATTGGCGCGCTCGGCTCGAAGCGCACACACGCCGCGCGCCTCGCGCGGCTTGCCGCACTCGGCCACTCGGAGGCAGAGCTGGCGCGCATTCATGGCCCGGCCGGGCTATCGATCGACGCGGTGACAAACCCAGAGATCGCACTGGCGATTCTTGCCGAGATCATCTCAGTGCGTCGGAAGGCCGGTAGCGAAGCGAAAGCGGCGGCGTGATTTTCCGGGCCTTGCCGTTGGCCGAGGCGAAGGGGGCAATCCTTGCACACAGTATTCCCTTGCCAGGCTGCGTCCTCAGCAAAGGGTCGGTTCTGAGTGAAGAGGTCGTCACGGCCCTTGCCGCGGCGGGCCGCGAGAGTGTCCTAGCCGGGCGCCTCGAGGCGGGCGAGGTCCCGGAGGACGCGGCAGCGGATCGGCTTGCGGCCGCGCTGCTCGCGCCGCTGATCGGGCGTTCGCATGCCGCCACGGGCCGCGTCAACCTCTATGCCGAAGTGCCGGGGTTGCTGCGTGTGAACAGAACCACCGTCGATCGGATGAACCGATTGGACGAATCGGTGACGTTGGCCACACTTGCTGACTACGCAGTGGTCGCCGCGAAGGAGATGATCGCAACGATCAAGATCATCCCGTTCGCGGTCACGGCTGCCACGCTTGCTGTGACGGAGGCCCTGGCGCGCCAGGAAAAGCCAGCCCTCATTCTTCATCCGTTTCGCTCCTACAGGGTCGGGCTGGTAACGACCGAGCTTGCCGGAATGCCGCACGGCATGGCACAGCAGACGATCGCAGCCAGCGACGCACGCGTGACCGCGCTCACTGGCACGCTGCTCCCGCCGCTCAGCGCGCAACACGCGGCAGAACCGATCGCCGATGCGCTCAAGGCGCTCATTTCCCAAGGGGCGGAGATCCTGCTCGTCGTCGGAGCGTCCGGGGTCGTCGATCGGCGCGACGTCGCCCCCGAGGGCATCATCCGCGCCGGCGGGCACATCATCCGTCTCGGCATGCCGGTCGATCCCGGCAATCTGATTTGCATCGGCGCGATCGGCGAGAAGCCAGCCCTGGTGCTGCCCGGCTGCGCGCACAGCACGATGCGAAGCGGCATCGACTTGATCCTTCCGCGCCTGTTCGCGGGCCTTCCAGTGGGCTCCGCCGAGGTCGCCACGATGGGGGTGGGCGGGCTCCTGCCGGACATCGAGGCACGCCCGATGCCGCGCGCCGAGGCGCCCGCTGCGCCGCGGATCGGCGCCGCGCCACGCGCGCGCCC
>JBOHMN010000355.1:0-2154 GCA_050730175.1 Acetobacteraceae bacterium
GGTCGAACCACATCCGCTCCATCCCACGGGGAACCGAAGACGTGCATCCGGCCAAGCTTCACGATGCGGTCCACGCCGCATCTACCGGCGGCATGCGTCAAGGCGGCCTCCTTGTCTGTATCGGTCACAGCCAATCCGAGCGTCTGCACCGAGCCGTCGAACCTGGCAATGGGCTCGAGGAGGTTCTCCACCATGAGCACAGTGAGCGTGCGGCCCTGCGTGGGGGTGGGAATGTCGGCGCCTTCGCCGAGCAGAATGGTCCAGTCGGGCGACGGCGGAAACACTGCGGAGCGATCTGTGTTTCCGAGCAGCCACGAGGCGCGCGACAGGCAGATCGCGGAGGTCATCGCCGGATGAGCGCTTGCGCGGGGATGCACGCGGTTTTCGGCGCGAAGGGCCTCCGCGAGCTGCGCTACGAACTCCTGCACATTGGCGCCCGCCCTGCGCTCGAGAAACAGGACCTGCGCTGATGAGCAGGCCTGCTGATCGAATTGCCAGACATCGCGGGCGATTCTCCGGCACCACGCCTCGCGCTCGCGCGGACTGTCCCAGCTGTCGGCATCCATCGCGGCTACAGACAGTAGCGGTCCGAACACTGCGATTCGTGCCCAATGCGGAAACGGCAAGGACCGAATCTGCGTGACCGCCTCTGCGCCCCCCCAGATCATCGCGCCATCGACGACGGATGCCATCGCTTGGTGCAGGTCGGTGCGCTCGTGGCCGAAGGCGGCGAGGAAAATGCGTCCCGTCAGATTGCCGGCCGCATCGGTCTGGCAGAGCTTCTCGATGAGCGCGCCGCATTCGGTGACCAGATCCGAAGGAACCCTCACCAGCGATGCATTGCCGCCGAGAAGACCGCAGGTCAGCGACAGCATCGGCTGGATCTCGATGTTGCCCGCGGGCCAATGACCGACTACGCCCACGGGGAATGCACGCAGCCGCGCACCGCGCTCCTCACGCCACTTTCCGTGCAAAGCTTCTGAGCCAAGTTCGCGCGCGACGATCGGCTCGAGCGTGCCGCGACGCAGCCACAATCTCAGAAAAGCGACTCCAGGGATCGAATCGACTTCGGGTCCCGTGAGCGCCTCGCCCCAGCGCTCGAGGATCTCCATGACCCGGAGGGGTGGGATATCTTCGCGCCGCGCTTGTGCGCGCAGCCGCTGGGTAGCAGCGACGATCTGCTGAGGAGTGTCGACCAGCTGGAGAAGATCGGTCAATGGCTATGCCGCGGCGAGGCGCTGACGCACCGTCTCGAGGTTACCGCACCCGCGGACCTCGACCCGCGGTACCCGCTTCACGAAGCGAAAGGAAATTCCGCGGCGGCCGCACCGGCAGCCGTCATACGCGATCACCTGCCCGATGTCATCGCTCAGGACGAGAAAACCTGGGAAGCTGCTCGGCAATACGCTGCACACCTGTACTAGGCCCTGGCCGCCGACTTCGACGGGACGAAGGGTGAGGGGATCCCGTACGATCACCGCACCGAATGCCGGCGCGTGCTTGTTCCCATACTCGCAGTCCGGATAGATGATGCCGAGGTTCTCGACCATGCCGTAAAAGTCGAGCACCCGATTCTCCGTGCAGCCGAAAACATCGGCGACTCCCGCTGCAAAGGTCTCACGGGTAACCGCCTGATCCTGAAGGCGCTTCCAGCCGCCGCTATGCAAAAGCCATATTTTCGGCAGCTTGAGTCGAACGCCGCGCGCAAGGAGCGGCGTCACCAGATGCTGCCAGACCACGTACGTGAAGCCATAGACGAGCACCTCCTCGTGGCGCCATTTGTCGGCAAACTCGAGCAGAGTCGCGTCTTCGATCTGCAGCTGCCCGGTCTGTGTGGCCTTCAGGCAGCACACCAGCTCCGTCGCAAACGGTCGCAGGCCATGGATGGCGGCCCCCCGAGCGCCGAGCTCGGTGGCGCCTGCGAGCGTTTGCGGCGTGTCGATCACCAGATACGGCCGGCGCTTGGGACCGATGAAATCGCGCAGGATAGCCGTGACGCCTCTGACCATGCGCTTTGAAGTCTCGGCATCGAGGGCGATCCTGCTCGGTGTCTGCCCCGTCGTGGCGCTCGAAGTGAGCGTACGCACCGTTTTCTCGCGCTCGACCAGGGTAAGCGGAGGATGAATCTTGAAGGCCCCGACCGGAAGGTACGGC
>JBOHMN010000356.1:0-2388 GCA_050730175.1 Acetobacteraceae bacterium
ATCTTCATCAACGCGCGGTAGGAGGGCTCGGGGAGCGATGGGGCGCGGAGCAAGGCAGATCGGCATCGGTCTCCTGGTGCTGACATCGGCGGTGGCTGGCGCAAGCCTCCCGAGCGCTTCCGCAACCGAGATCGAGATCAGCGGCGCGATCGTCGGGCTGCCCGGCGTTTCGCCAAGGATCGCGGTGCAGAGCTTCCAGGCGCGGCGCTTTTCCGCGGTCATCCCGCAGCGGTTCGACTATTCCTGCGGATCGGCCGCGCTCGCCAGCCTGCTCACCTACAGCTACCACATGCCCGTCGACGAATTGACCGTATTCCGCAGCATGATCGAGCACGGCAACAAGGCTCTGATAGAGAGAGAAGGCTTTTCGCTGCTGGACATGAAGCAATATCTTGCCCGGCGAGGCCTGCCGTCGGGCGGCTTCCGCGCACCGCTCTCAAAGCTGGAATCAGCCGGGGTGCCGGCAATCGCGCTGGTCAACGAGCGTGGCTACCGGCATTTCGTTATCGTGACCGGGATCGAGGACGGTCAGATACTACTGGCCGATCCGGCTGTTGGCCTACGAAGCGAACGCATCGGCGTGTTCGAACACCAGTGGAGCGGAATCTTCTTCCTGATCCTCAATCATGTGAAGGAAGCACGCGCGAACTTCAATGCGCCGCACAACTGGGCGGTCGCACCTGTGGCGCCGCTCGGGCTTGCGCGGTTCATGGTCGATTTCTCGACGCTGCGGCAGATCAGTGCTGGGAACCCGACGATTTTTTAGGAGGTGCGGGCAAGGGAGCACGGCAGCGGCCGTGTCAGGAACGATGCGAAAGAGCTTACTGTGTGTAGCCGGCGCCCTCTCCATGCTGGCGGGTTTCACCGTCCCAGGGTTCGCGGAAGGGGTCGCCAACGGCGAACTGGCTGCGGGATTGGGGACAGCGGGTACGTTGCCACCCACATTGGCAGGTCTCGGGCGGTACGTGCTGAGCGACGGTCAGCTCGCCAGGGTGCGGGGTGGGTTCGCGTTGCCCAACGGCATCACATTCAGTTTTGGTTTCCAGCAGATTACGAAACTCGGCGAGACAGTGGTGCAGAGCATTCTGGTGCCCGAGATCTCAAATCTCGGCAACGGCATCCCAGTCTATGTCGTCGGCGGGGTCGTTACACTCGGAGGGGGTGCCTCCGTGAGAGTGCCCATCGGTGCGGCTTCCGGGCAGAACGTCGCCGTCTCGGTGAACGGGAGCAGTGGCCCCAGCCAGGGTACGACAGGCGGCAGCTCTGTCATTGTCGGTAGCCCAACGACAAACTCAGACCCCAGCGACCCTTCGGGCTCGTCGGGTGACGGTTCGCCGTCAGGCACCAAGTACCTGGTACCGGCTTCGACGGGGACGATCATCGTCTCGACGACGGTTGCCGGAACAAACGGTCAGGGTGCGACCTCGATTCAGACGACGCTTGGCTCGAACGGCGTACTGAGCGGGATCAGCAACACTCTCAGCAACCAAGTCATCACGCAGACAACGGAGATGGACATCAGTTTGGGCGGTCTCGCCGCATCTGTTGCCGCGGAAAGGGCGGCACAAAGCATTCTTAACTCAGCCACACAGGGTTTCGGAATTCACTGAGCAGGACAAAGAGCGGGCTCGCAGCAGCGAGGGGGGTGGTTGGTGCGGAAGGTCGGGCGAAGAGCGAAAGAAAGATCGCGCGTTGGGGTGGGTAAAGCGGGGCGCACCGCGGCAACTCTCTCTCGCGGGCGTCGGTTTTATTGTCCTGGGCGGGCTGGCTGTGCCGATAGCGCCGACGTACGCCGGCGGAAGCCCGACGGATCGACGCTGCTCGGGTTGCTTAACGGTGCCCAGCCGCTGGCGGACAGGATGATGGCGCGAGAGGCCGCCCGCCGCAGCGGCGACGGCACGCTGCGGGAAGTGCGGATTCCCTCGAGCGCGCCGGGCGTCCGGCTTTGGGACGATGTCGGAGCGGCGTCGGCGCCGGCGATCGGGGTCACCACGGCTACCATCGGAGCGGGCGGCAGCGGCAATGACACGGCACGCGAAGCCGGGCCGGGGCCACGAGCAAACGGTACGATGCCTCGCCGCCCCAATCTGTATTAGATACTGTGACAAATTGAACACATCGTTAGGTTCAAACATCTCGGAGCCCTGTTTCGTGCTGGATTTTTGCTTGATTATCGGTTGAGTCTCAACGCCTTTGTTGTCATTCTTGCTGTGTAACGGGGCGTGTCTTGGCGGTGCGCCAATCCGCGGCCGGCGCTCTCTGGGGAAGGACAAGAGTGGTCTTCACACGCAGTGCCTCCGCGGCCGCCCGGTGTGAGCTTGCGCGGCAAGAGCGTGCAGGGCGATCGCGCTCAGTCCGAGTCTGGGGCGGCGCACTACTGGGTGTGGT
>JBOHMN010000357.1:0-3839 GCA_050730175.1 Acetobacteraceae bacterium
CGGCAAGGGAAATCATGGTCCCAAAATCATAGGGCCGGGCCGCGGTGGACGGCGCGGCGCACGTCCGCGCTCCCGCGACCCGATGCCGTCACTTGTGCCGATTGATGAACTGATCGACGTTGCTCAATGTCACCAGCGCGGTCGGGATTTGGATCTCCTTTTTGGCTTCGTTGGTGTAGGCAACCTTCTGACCGTGGAGCAGAGCGAAGGCGGCGTGGGCGGCGGCGACCCCTTCCGTGTACGGGTCCTGGGCGACGTCGGCGGCCAGCTCCTTGCGCTGCACCAGGGTGAGTGCCGGCGGATCACCGTTGAACCCGACCAGCACCGGGTCGGTCATCGGGTCCTTGCGGGCTTGCACGAGTTGTCGCGACGCACCCTCGGCTTCCGGATCGTTCTCGCAATAGACCCCTTGCAGCTTCGGGTGCGAAGCGAGCAGCGCGGCCATCGCGGCGTAACCGCCGGGGACGGTCTCCTTGCCGTCCAGGGTGGCGACGATCTTGAAGTCTTTGTGGCCCTTGAGCGCGTCGACGAACCCGTCGGTGCGCGGGCCGCGTACCGAGGTGGTCGGACGCAAAGCGATGATGGCGACCTCGTGCGGCGCCGGCTTGTCCTTGAGCTGCTCGAGGAGGTATTGCGCCGCCTGGGCGCCACCGCCGGCGTTGTTGGATTCGACGAACACCTGCCAGTAGTCGCCGGCGGTGCCGACATCGCCAATGATGACGGGGATGTGGGCGCGCTTGGCGGCCGCCTCGATCTGCGGTAGCGCCGAGGGCTGCTCCGGGGAGATGACGAGGGCACTGATGCCTTGGCTGATCAGCGCCTCCGAGCCGCTGACCATCAGCCGCTCGTTGCTTTGCTCGTTGGAGATCAGCACCTTGGTGAACCCGACCTGCTTGGCCCCGTCCTGCACGCCTTTCAGGTAGAGCTGGAAGTACGGCTGTTTAAGATCATAGATCGAGTAGCCGATGGTCAGCGGTGTCTTCGCAACGAAATGCTCACCGGGGTCGGCCGCTCGTGCCGGACCAAGCGGAGCGAACGCAAGCATCCCCGCGAAAAGAGAAAGTGCCGTCGTGTATAACCATTGCCGTCGCATGGCTGCCCCCCGTTCCAGTTTGTCGCAACGTCCTGACAATATGCTCCGACGGAGGCCCGGACTAGCCGTCTACGGGGGGCGGCGCGATTCTGACCTACTTTTATATTTCGATATACGCTGATGGAGAGAACCGGGCGTGCTGGAAGTGATGTGCCCCGGTCCGATGCCAACGCGGCGACGTTCGCGTTCCGGGCCTGGTTCGCCCGCGCTGGCCGCTCAGGCGGCGCGTTCGAGCGGAACGAGGCTTTGGCGGTCGAGCAGGTCGCGATAAGGGCCGGGCCGACGGGCGAGCTCGGCCGGCGTTCCCTGATCGACGATCTCGCCTGTTTCGAGAACGACGATGCGGTCGAAGTCGCGAAGGGTGGCAAGCCGGTGCGCGACCGCGATCACGGTGCGGCCGGCCGCGAGGCGGTCGAGCGCCTGCTGCACCGCTGCCTCGGATTCGGAATCGAGTGACGAGGTTGCCTCGTCGAGCAGCAGGATGCGGGCGTCGGAGAGAAACGCGCGGGCGATCGCCAGGCGCTGGCGCTGGCCGCCCGAGAGCTTCATGCCGCGCTCGCCGACCATCGTGTCGTAGCCTTGGGACAGCGCGGTGATGAAGGCGTCCGCTTCCGCGGCGCGGGCAGCGGCGCGGACTTCCTCGCGGCTCGCTTCCGGGCGAGCGTAGCGGATGTTGTCCCAGACGGAGCGATGGAAGAGCTGCACGTCCTGCGAAACAACCGAGAGAACCTGAGCCAGGCGGTCGGTGGCAATGGCGGCGACATCAACTCCGTCGAGCAGCACCCGCCCCGCCCGAACGTCGTACTGGCGTTGCAGCAGCGCCAGGAGCGTGGTCTTCCCCGAGCCTGAGCGGCCGACCAGCCCGAGCTTCTCGCCCGGCCGCACCGCGAGCGAGATCTGGTGCAACACCGATGGCCCATCGCGGTAGCCGAATGCGACATCCACCAGGGTCACCGACCCGCGCGGCGCGGGCAGCGAACGGGCCGTGGCCGGCGGCTTCAGCTCGTGCGGCACCAGGAGGGCGGCGAGTGCCTCGGTCAGCCGCGCCCAGTCCTGCACCATCTGCACCAATGCAACCGCAAGATCGCGGGTTCCGTGCAGCACCGTGAAGCCGAGCGTGGTCACCAGGACGACGTCCCCGGTGGTCGCCAGCCCCTCGCCGAAGCGCTGTAGCGTCCAGGCGAGCAGTCCTGCGGTGAGCACTGCGGTTGCCAGAGCATGCAATATCCGGAGCTTTTCAAGATAGCGGAGACTGCTCTGCCGCGCCGTCATTTCCCGCTCCACGCTGGTGGCGAAATTGCGTCTTTCCCGCAAGCTCGCGCCAAATGCTCGTACGACGCTGACGTTGTTGATGACGTCCACCAGCTCGCCCTCTACCGTTGCGGCAGCGGATGCGTAGACTTCGTGCAGAGGCCGCCCGGCCCGCGCCATCCAGACGATGACGCCACCGAGCGCGACGGTCACGCCCACCAGGGCCACGCCCATCATTGGGTCGACCGTGCCGAGGGTCACGATGGCGAGCAGCACTGCGAGAGCCGAAGGCAGCACATTCCACGTGACGAAACTCTCGATCTTAAACACTGCGTTGCCGGTGGCGGAGATCCGGCCAGCCAAGGCTCCTGGGTGACGATCGGTGAAATAAGCAGGGGAATGCCCGATCACGTGGTCGAACAGATCGCGCCGGAGATCACCGGTCACGGCAACGAAGCTCCGCGCCGCGATCCACCCGGCGACCCGCCAGGAAAAATTATCCATGGCGATCAGACCGGCGAGCAGGATGAATGCGGCCCAAACGGCCGCAGTTTCGTGCCGGGTGAGTACGTCGATCAGCGTCTTCACGGCATACTGGGAGCCGATCGCGGCCGTGACGGCGGTCAGAACGAACAGGAATATGCCGATGTGAGCGGCCTTGTGCCGGCCGATCGTGCGCAGGATGACCCGCATCGGCCGGTTTTCGATCCGCACGCGGGCTGTCGCCCGCCGCCCTGGGAAAATCCGCATCACCGTCATCGACGTTGGCCTCCTGGAGATGCCCCGCCGGCAAGCTGGCCGTTCGGGAGTGGCGCATCCCGGCTACTCCGGACGAGACAATCGGCGCGCAATCCGGCGGCAATAGGGCACGCGTTGCCCTATCGCTGCCGCATCCGACGCGCAGGTTCCCGGCTCTGGAAACGGCGCACGACGAAAAGGAGCTCCTGCCCATGCGCATCGCAGAGATTGCCCCATTGATGGAATCGGTTCCGCCGAAGCTTTATGGGGGCACGGAGCGCGTCGTTGCCTACCTGACCGACGAACTGGTCGCGATGGGCCATGAGGTCACGCTGTTCGCGAGCGGGGATTCGACGACGACGGCGCGGCTCGAGGCGATTTGGCCGCGGGCGCTCCGGCTTGATCCGGCGATCAAGGATTGGCTGGCCCCGCACATGCTGCTGATGGAACGGGTGCGCCAGAAGGCGCACGAATTCGACGTCCTCCACTTCCACATCGATTACTGGCCGGCCTCGTTGTTCACCCGCCAGTCGGTGCCGTTCGTCACGACGTTGCACGGCCGTCTCGATCTTGGCGAGCTCGCGCCGGTTTATGCCGGTCTGCCGCCGATCAACCTGGTCTCGATTTCGGATGCCCAGCGAGCGCCGCTGCCGGACGTGAATTTCCTGACGACGATTCATCACGGTCTCCCACCGGCGTTGCTGCAGCCCTTGCCGGTTGAGCCGTCCTACCTCGCCTTCCTCGGCCGCATTTCCCC
>JBOHMN010000358.1:0-9262 GCA_050730175.1 Acetobacteraceae bacterium
TCCCGAAAGCGACCAGCCGACCGAACTGATGTCGCGAGGAGAGCGCGATCGCACCCGCCGCGAACACGATCAGGGAGAGCAGGCAAACGAGTGCTATCGAGCCCACGAAACCGAACTGCTCGGCAAACAGCGTGAAGATGAAGTCCGTTTCTTTCTCCGGCAGGAAGTCGAGCCGCCCCTGCGACGCATGCAGAAAGCCCTGGCCCCAGAGTCCACCCGAACCGAGGGCAATCTTCGCTTGGATAATGTTGTAACCGGTACCGAGCGGGTCACGCGCGGGATCGAGAAAAGTCAATACGCGCGCCCGCTGGTAGCCGTGCAGATGCGCAAACGCGAGCGGCGCGGCGAGGCCGCCGAGCAGCAGCACAAGTACGAACTTCCACCACCGCACGCCTGCCGCGAAGAAGATCGTCGCGCCGATCGCGAGCACGATCAGCGCGGTTCCGAGATTGGGCTCTTTCAGAATGAGGATGACCGGCACTACGGTCGCGACGAGAGGCGGCAGCAGGAAGAATGGGTTGCCCACCCGCTCCCACGAGGCACGGTGAAACCAGTGTGCCAATGCGAGCACGAGCGCAACCTTCATGAATTCGCTCGGTTGCACCGCCACCCCGCCAAGCGAAAGCCACCGCTCTGCCCCAAGCCCGACCGAGCCGAATTTCAACACCATGACGAGCAGCACAAGCGAGACGCCGTAAAGCGGCCAGGCGAGACGCGCGATGATACGGATATCAACGAAAGCGATCGCCAGCATCAATCCGAAGCCGACTGCAAACCGCATGAGCTGGCGCTTCGCATATGGATCGAACGTGCCGGTCGCGGAGTAGAGCGAAAGCGCACCAACTCCGCCCAGGATCACGACCAAAAGCACAAAGAACCAATTGATTCGCGCAATCTTGCGCGTGAAATCGAGCGCCGTGACGCGCAGCAGCCGCCCTTCGGCACGTTGCAACGGGCCCTCCTGAGAGCTCACGCGGGCGCGCCGGCTGGTCCTGCGTTGCTCGCTGCAACCATGCCGAACGCGGTCTCCATCAACACCTTGGCAATCGGCGCGGCCACTTCCGCCCCTTCGTGGCCATGCTCGACCACAACCGCAGCAGCAAAGCGCGGTTCGGCGATCGGAGCGAAAGCAATGAAGAGCGCGTTGGGACGGAGGCGCCAAGGCAGATTCGCGCTATTGAAATTGCTCGCCGCCTCTGCCTTGGACATGGTGAAAACCTCTGCCGAGCCCGTCTTGCCAGCCATCTCCAGCTTCGGATCGGCCAGCCGGGAGGCATACGCGGTACCCATCGGATTGTTCACCGCCAAGCGCATGCCCTCCCGCACGACGGCAAGGTAGGGTCGGGGAATGCCGAGTTCAGGAAAGCCGGGTTCGGGCAGAGCCTTGGCACCGATCCCGGCTGCCACGCGCGGCGAGATCGCCCGCCCTGTGGCGACGCGCGCGGCCATCATCGCCAGCTCGAGCGGCGTTGCCTGATCGAAGCCCTGCCCGATACCGTGAATTGCCGTATCGCCAAGTGTCCAATCCTTGCCGCGCGCCCGCGCCCATTCCCGCGTCGGCACGAAGCCGCGCGCCGCCCCGGGCATGTCGATCTCGGGCGTAACGCCGATGCCGAGCCGGTGCGCCATTGCCGCGATTCGGTCTATTCCGGTCGCTAGCGCAGTGTGATAAAAATAGACGTCGCAGCTCTGGCAGATCGCATTCTCCAAATCGAGCCAGCCATGCCCGCCACGGTCCCAGCACCAATAGCGGTGCCCGCCGAGGTCGAGGTAGCCAGGACAAAAGAACCGTGTACCAGGCGTAATTCCCCCTGAGGTCAGGCCGGCGAGCGCGGTTATCGGCTTGAAGGTCGAGCCCGGTGCGTAAATGCCATCCAGTGCCTTGTTGAGCAGCGGTGCCCGTTCGTCTGTCACCCAAGCCTTCCACTGCCGAGCCGCGAGACCAGTGTCGAACAGGGTTGGATCGAAGGAGGGCGTGCTGCCCATCGCCTGCACGCCGCCCGTCCCGAGCTCGATCAGCACCGCGCTCGCACTTCGTTCCATCGCCAGTCGCGCAACCGCTTGGCATTGCAGATTGGCATCGAGATGCAGGCGCACGGTCTCTCCGGGCGTGCCGGAGCTGCGCTCGAGATCGCGGATCACCCGTCCGAAGGCATTCACCTCCAGCCGCACCATCCCTGGCACGCCCGTAAGCGCGCCATTCCGCTCCCGCTCGACACCCGCTTTGCCGACGCGAATCCCGGGCAGCGTCAGCACCGGATCCTGCCGCACCTCCGCCTCTGTCGGCGATCCGACATAGCCCACCAGATGCGCCATCTTGGCACCAAACGGATAAAGCCGCGTCGTCCCGACATCGACGATGATGCCAGGAAGGGTCGGCGCATGGACCGCAAGAGCCGCCATCTCGTCCCAGGAAAGGAAATCGCGCAGCAGTACCGGGATGAACGGCCGATGCGCCTTGATCTCGCGGCGGATGCGCAGCCGTTCAGCGGCGCTGAGCGGCACCAGCCGATCGAAATGCGCGAGCGTCGCCTCCGCATCTGCCGTGTGACCGACCATCAGAAGGGCCCGCCAATGTGGCTTGTTGCCTGCAACCAGGGTCCCAGAGCGGTCGTGAATCTCGCCGCGCGGCGGGGCCACCAACCGCGCGCTGACCCGATTGTCCTTAGCCAGGGTCGCGTAATGTGTCCCGTCCCTCACCTGCAAGCGGTAGAGGCGAAACCCGAGCAACCCGAACAGGCCGGCTTGCCCAGCGCCCAGCATCAGCGCACGGCGCGTGAAGGCCCCAAACCGCCGCTTCTCCCACGCCATCTCAGGCGCGTTCCCATGCCGCAATGGTGCGGTGCGCCCGCGTCAGCAGGGCGGCGAGCGGTGGGTAAAGCCCGGCGGTCAGCGCGAATTCAAAGAGCGCCGGTCCGCTTGGCAGCACACGCAGCGCCAGCGCCGAATCCAACACCCATTCCAACCCCGCCGCTACCGCGGCTACCGCTACGAATGCCAACCACACCACTGCGAACTGCTGGTTGGCCAAGCCCCGGCGCCAGCGCAGCGCCAAGCCATAGATGAAGAGCAAAATCAGCACGCGCACCCCGAGCGGACCGAACCCCAGCAGGTCCGCGACCAGCCCCAAAAGAAACACGACCGGCGGCGGCATCGCCGCAGGGCGGAACACCGACCAGAAGTAAACCGCTGCCAAGGCAAAGCCGGGCAGAAGCTCTGCCTGGCCAGGCAGCCCGATCGGCGCCGCCAGCGCCAGCATGCCAAGCAGCGTCAAGAGCGCCGGGAAGCTGTGCCGGCCAAGCGTATCGAACTGCCGCCAGACGCTCGGCCGCGGCCGGATGCCTGGCAGGCGCTCAGTTTCCATAGCCTGCCCCAAGCACCAGATGCCGCACGTCGCCCTCGCTCCCCCGCGGCGGCGCGATCGTCATCACTTGGTAATCGAATAAGCGAACGATGCCGAGCCGCTTCAGATCGGCATCGGGGATCACGCCTGGCAGACCAGAGCGCCCGTAATGCACCGCGCCGACCGGCAGACCCGCTGGAAACACCCCGGCAACACCACTCGTCACCACCTCTTCGCCCTCTTTCGGCATCGTGCCCGCTGGCCAGAACAGCAACTCGAGCTCCGGTCCATCGGTACCGGCCAGGATCGCGCGCACACCGGCCTGACCGAATTTCACCGGAATACGGCTGTTGAGATCGGTGATCAGCAGGACGCGGGCGCTCTTCCTCCCTGCCTCGGTAACGCGGCCGACCAGTCCATATGCGCCGACCGCAATCTCTCCCACATGCACTCTCGCATCAGGTTCGAGCGCCACCAGCACCGCGCGGTCGTACAGCCCGCCGGCATCCGCCATTGCCCGCGCAGTGACGAACGGCACTTCCGGCGCAGGAATCCAATGCAGCTCCGCCTTGAGCTTCGCGTTCTCCGCAGCGAGCGCAAGCGCCACCGCCTGCCAGCGGCGAAGCGTCGCGTTCTCCGCTCGCAGCCGGTCATTTTCGACCCGCAAATTCCACAGCCGCTCGATTTCCGTCATTGCGCCGTTAATTTGTTCCGCAGGCGCTGTGAATGCGGCGTAAACCGGCATCAGCGCATCCGCGAACGCCATCCGCGTCCGATCGGCGAGTGCCCCGTCGATGCGTGCGGCAAGCATCAATCCGAAGGCAGCAGCCATCAGCACCGGCAGGCTGAGCTTCTCCAAGGCTTCGCGCATCGGGATGGAAAGCCGGATCACGTCTTCCCTTGCTCCTCCATCAACACCTGCAACCGACCGCGCCGCTGCCGCATCTGTCCCGCGCAGCCCTCAAGTATAGCGCAGGTCAGTACATGGTGGTGAGGACATTACGCAGCCGTTTCATCTCCTCCAGCGCCCGCCCCGTGCCCAGAGCCACGCATTGCAACGGATCCTCCGCCACAACCACAGAAAGCCGGGTCGCCTCGCGGAGCACTTGGTCAATCCGATAGAGCAGCGCGCCTCCGCCGGTGAGCACGATCCCTTTGTCGACAATGTCCGCGGCGAGCTCGGGCGGCGTATTCTCCAGCGCTACCTTCACCGCTTCGACGATGGCGCTGACTGGCTCGATCAGGCTCTCGGCGATCTGCCGCTGGCTGACGATGATTTCCCGCGGCACGCCATGCATCAAATCGCGCCCGCGGACCTCCCGCCACGGGCCCTCCTCGCTATCCTCCGGCGGCGTCGCGGCGCCGATCTCCATTTTGATCCGCTCTGCAGATCCTTCGCCAATCAAGAGGTTATGGTGACGGCGGATGTAGCTGATGATCGCCTCATCCATCTTGTCCCCGCCCACCCGCACACTGCGCGAATAGACGATGCCGCCAAGCGAGATGACCGCGACTTCCGTGGTCCCGCCGCCGATATCGACGATCATGCTTCCGGAAGGTGCGGTCACCGGCAGGCCGGCGCCGATTGCCGCCGCCATCGGCTCCTCAATCAGTCGCACGCGCCGCGCGCCCGCGCTTTCCGCGCTTTCCTGGATAGCGCGGCGTTCCACGGCAGTCGATCCAGATGGCACGCAAACGATGATCAGCGGGCTCGCAAAGACTCTCCGGTTATGCACTTTGCGGATGAAATGCTTGATCATTTCTTCCGCTACCTCGAAATCTGCGATCACACCGTCGCGCAGTGGGCGGATCGCCGAAATATTGCCCGGGGTTCGCCCGAGCATCTGCTTCGCCTCCTCGCCCACCGCCAGTACCTGCTTGCGCCCACGCACGTCGGCGATCGCCACCACCGAGGGTTCGGCGAGCACGATCCCCCGCCCCTTCACATAAACGAGCGTGTTGGCGGTACCGAGGTCGATCGCCATGTCCGCGGACATGATCCCGAGCAGGCGTGCGAACATCGGTGAACCTTATCGTTGATAAGCGGCACGGATTAAGCCGACCGCCCTGCCCGCTACAAGAGGCAGGTTCAGGTGGCATCCTGGTGCGCGGCGACGTCGCGGCGGCAACCCGCAAACCCTCGCGGCCAGACCTTCAGGTTCCTACGCAACCGGCCGAACGCCGCAACTTGGCCAAGGCGCCGGTCAAGGAAGGCGAGCGTAGCTGCCTCTTCCTCGCTCTGGTCGGCGAGCCAGTAAAGAACCGTCGCGCCGTAGATCGCGGCAAGACTTGCCCGTTTGGTGTACCAACTGAAATCCGCCGCTTTGTCGCCCGCGGCATGCCAGATCGAATCGACCGTCCGCGCCATGATCCTGGTCGCGGTGCGGGCGGCACCGGCCTGCCCAAGCACCGCAACCGCTCGCCGCACTGCCTCGCGATGCGGCCGAAGCATCTGCAGGCGGAGCGCGATCAGCGCCCGCAACCGCAGGGTCAGCCCGACCTCGCCGATGCCCCCTGCCGCCGCCTCCATCTCCCGGTCTGCCAGGTCGCTCCATGCCTCGACGAGGCCCAGAGGGCCATCCGGGAACAGATTCGACCCCATCTCCGCCGGTTCGCCAAGCTCCGCGAGCCCCGCGCGCACGGCGCGCATCGTCCAGCCATCGAATGGCACGTGCCGCAGCGTGGCCCGAATCACCGCATCGCGCTCGCCACTTCGTTCCGGTACCCCGATCATCGCGCGCCCTCCATCGCCCCGGCCCGCACCAACTCCTCGGTAAAGCCGAACTTGGAAAAATCTTGCATCCGCATCGGGTAAAGAATGCCGTCGAGATGATCGTATTCGTGCTGCACCACCGCGGCGTGGAAGCCTCTGGCGGTCGTCCCCACCACGCGCCCCTCGCAATCGACGCCAGCATAACGGATGCGCGCAAAACGCGGCACAGCCGCCCGCAGTCCAGGAATCGAGAGGCAACCTTCCCAGCTCAGGACACGCTCCTCGCCGAGAAATTCGACCTCCGGATTGATCATCATGGTGATCGGCACCGCCCCGTCATCGCTCGCGGAACCCGCCCGTTCGGGCGGGATATGGAACACGAAAAGCCGCACTGGCACATGCACCTGCGGTGCCGCCAAACCAACGCCGCCGGCGTCCAGCATTGTCTCGATCATGTCGGCTACCAGCCGGCGAATCTCCGTCGCCCCGGGGTCGGCGACGGCCTCTGCCTTGCGGATCAGGATCGGATGCCCCATGCGGGCGATCTTGAGGATCGCCATATCAGGTCCAAAATTGTTTCCGTGCCCGGGTTTTGCCAACCGCGCCCCGGTGCTATAGCCCACTCCGCTGGAACTTGGCAGCCCGGGTCCGCCGGAGCCGTGCAACAGGCAAGGAGAGTAGACCCAGGTGCAGGTATTGGTTCGCGACAACAATGTCGATCAGGCGCTGAAAGCGCTCAAGAAGAAGATGCAGCGGGAGGGAGTCTTCCGGGAGATGAAGCTCCGCCGCCACTACGAGAAGCCTTCTGAACGGCGCGCCAGAGAGGCCGCCGAGGCTGTGCGCCGCGCCCGCAAGATGGAGCGCAAGCGACTGGAGCGTGAGGGCTTCTGACGGTGAGACACTCAGGCTGGGTTTCTGATCGGCGTGTTCGCCCGCCTCCGGCCTGCCGGAATGTGCCGCAGTGCACTTCCGGGCAGCCGTCCGGGCTTGCCATAGAGCCAGCCCTGGCCGAAATCTGCCCCGAGCGCCCGGCTCAACGCCTCCTCTTCGGCGCTCTCGATCATCTCGACAACCACCTTCGCCCCGACATCTCGCGCTAACCCCACCATCGCGCCGAGTATCGCCTTCTCGCGCCCGCTGGCCCGCGCGGCGCGCAAGAAGCCGCCGTCGATCTTGACGTAATCGGCACGAAATTCGCGCAAATAGCGGAACGCGGCCGCTCCCGCGCCGAAATCATCGAGGCAGATCGGGATATCGGCTGCGCGGATCGTGGCCAGCGTCTCCCTCGCCGCAGCGATATCGTCGATCTCTGCCGTCTCCGTCAGCTCCACCAGCAGGCGCCCCCGCCGGCCACGCCGGCTGTTCAGAACGTCAATCAGCCAGTGACGAAAAGCCTCGCTCTGAAAGGAAAAGCCGGAAACGTTCACCGCAACTGCCGCCTGCGGGACTTCCGCCAGAACGTCGAGCGCTTGTTCCACGACCGCCGCGTCAAGTTCTTCGGCGAGACCCGCGGCTTCCGCCGCAATGACGAATTCCTGCGTCGAAGGCGGGCACATGTCGGCCTGAGCGGAAAGCCTGAGCAACGCCTCATAATGACGGACCGCGCGGTCAGCGAGGTTGACCACGGGTTGAAACGCAAGCTCGAACCGGCGGGCAAAAATGACCGACCGGATCGCCTCCCGCCGCTCGGCGGCTTCCTCAAGGAAGCCGGAAAGTCCGCGCGCAAATCCCGCTTCGCTCAGCCTTTTCAGCCCCCCATGACCGAAAGAACAGAGCGCGAGGCGTAGCGCCCGCGCGACATCAGCAACTCCCGCCCCATTCTGCGTAAGTGCCAGTCCCGCGGCCGTGACCTTCACCCGCCCGCCGCTCTCGCGCCACAGCGCCTCGACCCACGCACAGAGCCGCTCGAGATCGATCGGGGCGTCCGAAATCATGCCGAATCTGCCGGGTGCGAGCGTGCCGAAAAGCGCGCGGCGGTGGATCCCGGCTTGCGGCCCGGCCTCGGCGATCCACCCCGCTAGCTCCGCCGCTGCCGCTGACGAGGCGAGGTCGCCTCCCGACCCGCCCTGCCCCGCCACCTCGAGCAATGAAAGTGCGCCTCCGCCACCGGCCGTGAGCCGCGCCATCGCTTCCCGCCGAAATACGTCGACACCGACGAGCGTTTCCACTGCGGGGGTCAATGGCTCCGGCAGCCGCCCAAGTGTCACCGAGAGCCGCCCCGCCCCTTCTTCGTTTGCCAACGCCGCCAAGGACACCGGCTCGCGCCCGGCATTATTGAGATGAACGACAACCGGCGCCGCCCGGCCGCAGGCAGCGGCGCGTACCAGCGCGGAAGCCAGCAAGCCATGATCGGCCGGAACAATCAGGCTGCTGACATCCCGACCGACAAATTCCTCCGCCCGCACCCCGAGCCGCACTGCGAACGCGCCGGTCGCGTAGCGAATCGTCCCCTCGGCGGCGACCTCGAGCAGGAGATCGGCAGCGGCGAACGCAAAGCGCAGAAACCGCTCTTCCTTTGGTTGCGGCGCCGCGCGCAGACCCTCCAGCTTGCCCTCGCTCATTTCCTCGTTTGCCATCGTGGCGGTACCGTTGGTCCTTCACTGAGGTCCGACCTCAGTCCAAAATGATTATCGGTCGGTAAAGTTATCCCATTACGGATCGCGGCGCCGAACACCCAGCATCGCAATTCCGAACAATGCCGCCGCAATCGTCGCGACGACGACCAGAAGGCGCAGCCTGGCGCCCACCGCCGCCTGCTCCGCCGTCACGTGAGCCATCAGCCGTGTGCGCGCCGCCGCCACCCGTGCCTCGAGAGTGCCGGGACCCTCCAGCACCGAAGCCGCATGCGGCCCAAGCGCCGGGCGAAGTTTCGCGAGCTCCGCTGCTTGATCGGACTTGCCGGCAGTCGCCAGCACCTGGTCGAGCGCCGCTTCCGTCCGAAGCGCGCGGGCCAGCGGAACCGGCGCCGCGTAGGAAGCGAAAACTCCCGCCAGGCCCACGATGACGAACGCCATCGCAAGAAAGCCCATTGCCCCGCCGCTCGGTCTGTCGGCCATGCCCGCTCCCATCATCCGCCTCTAGCGCGTTCAGGCTGGCTGAACACGCTTGGTTTGCTTTCTCGAGCAATTTCACCACCCTGACTGGCATCTCGCGATACCAGTCAGAGTGATATCGCTCTGTGAAATATTAACATCTCGTAGCCAAGG
>JBOHMN010000359.1:0-22067 GCA_050730175.1 Acetobacteraceae bacterium
AGATCATCGAGACTGAATCGATCGTGACGATGATCGCATCGGCCAGACCGAGCAGGCCGAAATAGGGATTCTCCCCCGTCCCGTCCCAGATATAAGCCCCGGCCGGTTCCAGTGCCGCCCGGAGCGCCGCAACGGAAGCAGGAGAGGTGCGCCGTGAGGGCGTGAGCGCGAGACCGACGCGATCGGCCCGCATCATGGCAGCAAGCGCCGCGCCAAGCCGCGCTCCGACCTCTCGGTCGAGCCGGAAACGCCCGTTCGTCCCGCCGACCAGAACGGCAACCAGCGGGCGCGGCAGATGCGCGAGCCGTGGTGCCCAGTGCGTGGCGGCCTCGGCGAGCCGCGCCGGCGTCGCCCGGTGCAGGGCGGTGCGCGTCAGGACGACGTTCGGACCGGAAATCCGGTCATGCCGGCCTGCGATCACGAGGTCGAACCGCGCCAGCGGCATCCGCGGGTGCTGTACCTGCACCACGCGGCTGCCGCGACTGCGCAACGCGGCTCCGACTGCCGCCCCGACGCCACCGACAGCGATGACAAGCCCTGGAAAAGGCGCAGTAAGGCCAACCGCCGCCAGGGGCGCGGGCCAGAGCCGGGCCGGCATCCACCGCCATGGGATGCGCGGGGCAAGGGCGTGCGGCGCGGTGGCAAGGCCGGCGGCCTCCGCGAGCCCGAGGCCTTGCGCGACGAGGCCGGCATAGCCTTCGCAAAGGATGGTGGTCTCGAGTCCCGTCACCCGGCTCGGACCGTAACGAACACGGCGAGAAGCCTCGCGGCAAACTCCGTCCAGGCGCCATTCGCGTCGACCGGCGGCGCCGGACGGCAGGGTTCATTGGCGAGCCTTGCAAGGCATTCGGCGAGCGCCGCCGGCTCTGGCGCGGAGAGGCGGGCCAAGCGCTCGCCGGCGAGCTGCTGGGCCAACCCGCCGACGCTGGTCGCCACCACCGGTCTTCCGGCCGCCAGCGCCGCCGCCGCGACGCCGCTCTGGCTGGCCTCGCGGTACGGCAACACCACCGCGTCCGCCCACGCCATCAACCCGGCCACCTCTGCCTCCGGCACCCAGCGATTCTCGACGCTCACGCCGCTCAGCACGGAAAGGTTTGCAAGCTCTGCGCTCGCCGGGCCGCTCCCGACCACCCGCACCGCGAACTGCCCGGCCGGCAGTTCCCGGAGCGCTGCGGCCAGCAGATCAAGCCCCTTGTAACGGCGGAGGCGCCCGAAAAAGAGCAGGCGAAACGGGCCATCGTGCGGACTGCGCTCCGGCACGGACCCGAAATCAAACGGCGGATGCGAGGCAACCAGCAGCCGCTCTTTGCGAACCACGCCTTGCCTGATGAGCCTGGTTGCGACGTGCCGCGACAGCGCGACCACCAGGGCGGCGTGGCGTATCAGGCTCCGCTGCAGCGCGATTTGCAAAAAGGACCGATCGCCCGGGTGGCTCTCTGCGTCATGGATCACGATCGCATACGGAATGCGGAGCCTGGCCAGTGCCGTGACCATCAGCGGATCGAGCAGCGCCGGCATCGCCGAGACTGCGAGCGCCGGCTCTGCCGCGGCGAGCTGCCGGACAAGGCCCCGGATCAGCCACGGGGATGCGGCCAGCCGGCCGATCAGGCCGAGCCAGCCCGAATAGGTGCGAAAGGCGAGCAGCGGCATGCCCGGCGGTGCGGCGCGCAGCAGCTCCGCCTCAGACGAGAGCGACAGGATTGCCGCCGTCTCCGGAAGCCGCGTGAAGGCAGCGGCGAGTTCGCACGCAAAGCGCGGCCCCGCGCCGAACCGCCCCCAGTGCCACACCAGGACCCTCATGCCGCCTGTCCGATCGCCACCAGCGCCGCCTCGAGCGGCGCCGTGCCCAGCTTCCGCCGCGCCATTTTTTCCGCGCGCGCGCCGAGCTCGATGCGCCAGGACGGATTGTCTGCAAGGCCTGTCAAAAGACGCGCCGCCTCGCCGACATCCGGCTCCGCCCAGACTGCTCCTGGTGCTTCGAACACGCCACGCGGGTCGCGTGCTGCGATCTTGCGGTAGCCGACCAGCGCGGCGCTCCCGTCGTCCATGAAATCGAGATTGCCGGACCAGCCCGTCGCGACCACCGGTTTGCCGAGCAGCATTGCCTCGGCCAGCACCAGGCCGAAGCCCTCACTCCGGTGCAGGCTGAGAACCATGTCCGCTGCCTGCGTCAGCGCGTGATTGTCGGGACCGGACAGCACTTCGGTCAGCAGGCGGATGTTGGATGATCCCGCAACAGCGTTCTCGAGAATGGCAAAATCCTGAGTTTCCGCGCGAGGATTTCCGACCTTGATCAACAGCATCCGGTCGCGCCGCTGCCCGAAGGCAAGGCGGAACGCCGCGATCGCCGCGAGCGGATTCTTGCGCACGAAACTCGAAGCCAGGTTGAACGAGACGAGCACGATCACCGCATCGTCCGGCAAGCCGAAGGAGCGGCGGTTGCGGCCCGACGGCTGCGGCGCGGCAATCGCCAGCGGATGCGGCACCACGCGCACGCGGCCGGGCATGAAGGTTTCGATCGCGGCGGCGGTGAAATGCGATGGGACCCAGGCCTCGTGCACGAACCGGGCACCGCTCTGCCAAAGCGGCGGGGCTGTCTCGAGCTCCCAGGCCCAGAAGCCGATGACGCGCCGGCCGTGCAACAGGCGGCGTCCCTGCCGGAGCAGAACATAGGGCAGCATCGGTGGGTTGACGTGCAGGATGAGCGCTGCCCCGGCCGGTGGCGTCCCGAGATGTGCGCCGCGCGGCGCCGCGAAATCGGCCGGCGCACCGGGCCACATATCGGCGGAAACGTCGAGCGGCCAGCAGGCAACGCCAAGCGCCGAGAGCGCTTCCTGCATCAGCCGGGCCCCTTCACCGAGGCCGGTGGCACGCGAAAACGCGCCCGCCACCACCGCACCGCCACGCGCCTGCGGGACTTGCCGCTCCGGCCGCGGTGCGAGCGCTGCAGTCGCGGCGGCGAACAAGCGCCGCCTCGGCTTCGCGGGCAGCTTCCGCCACAGCCTGTGCGCAAACGAGAGGGTGGTTGCGGTGCCGCGCGTCATCGTCCGATTGGTGCCGCCGGCACGAGAGCGCGACAAGCCCGGTCGGCCAATCGGGGCAGGAGCGCACACTCCTCCCCGGACGCTCATCGCTCGCCCGGATGCTTTTGCGAAAGTGGGCGTAATGAAAGCCTTACCCCACAACAAGTAGCGTATATGGGAGCAAAGGCTTCGGCAGCGATGCAGCATAATCGTCGCATTCTTCTCGTGGCTTTCGTCGTTGCTGCTTCCAGCAGCATCAGCGCCGCCGCCGGTGGGCCAGGCAATCCTGTACCCGTCACGGAAGTGGACGGCCTCTGTGTCGCTGAGGATGGCTCCCCGACCTACGATGTCCGCAAGGATGGCACCGTCGACTGGGGCACTTTCGTGGGCTACCTGCGTTACTCGGAGAGCTGCCTTCGTTGTCACGAGCCAGACGGGGCCGGCTCTATCTACGTTCCGGACCTCGCGCGAAGGATCAAGGAAATCGACTTCTCGCGGCTCACGAGCGATGTCACGGCCGGCATGAAGGCGGTCAACACGGCCGAGCAGTTGGTCATGCCTTCCTTCGCGAACGACCGGAACGTGATGTGCTTCATCAAGAAAATCTATACCTAATCTCCGCGCCCGCTCGACCCGAGCGCTCGGCCGCGGCTGGCCCGAAACGCATGCGTCCGCCCTCCGAGGGGTTCGATCAGGCGGTGCAGAAATGCGTTGGTATTGCGATGTGAGCGAAGACACGTGGGTGATGAATTGCGGTGGCCTTCGCGGTCGGGACGCGCCTCAGCACGGCGCGAGGATGCGCCGGACTCCTTCCGCGAAGACCTGCGCGCCGAGCACGATATCAGCCTCGCTCGTGTTTTCCGCCCAGTGATGGCTGATCCCGCCGATGCTCGGCACGAACAGCATCGCTGCCGGCATGTGGCGGGCGAAATTCTGCGCATCATGCCCTGCGCCGCTCGGCATCCGGTTCGATTTTCCGGGCGCCAGCGCCTCGGCCGCTCCGGCGAAGGCATCCTGCATCCGTCTGGTCATGACGGCGGGCACGGCGGCCGACTGCGCCGTAGCGATCATCTGGCAGGGACCAATCCGGTTCGCCTCGACAATCAGCTCGCGCAGTCGGCCGGAAAGTCGTTCAAGGATATCCGGATCGGAATCACGGAACTGGAAGAGCGTCTCGGCGCGGCCCGCGATGACGCTTGGCTCTCCGGGCTCGAAGCGCATCCGCCCGGTCGTCCAGACGCTCTGAGGCCCCGCCGCAGCGGGCAACTCCCGATCGAGGGTGGCGCAGAGCTGGCAGAGGGTGAGCCCAGCATCCCTGCAGATCGCCGTGCGCGTTGTGCCGGTATGATTTGCACACCCTCGGCGGTGATGATGAATTTGGGCATGCCGACGATCGCGCTGACGATGCCGATCCGGAGACCCTCGGAGTCGAGCCGGTCTCCCTTCTCGATATGCGCCTCGGCGTAACCGAGATACCGCCCCGGCGGCAGGATCGCACGTGGCCTTCCGCCGTAGCCTGCCGCCTGCAGCGCGCAACGAAGCGACTTTCCAGCGCTCCGATGTCTGGCGGCATCGATCTCCGGCTCCGTCACCTCACCGCAAAACGAGCGGCTGCCGAGAAACTGGCCGAACCACCCCTCCTCGTCGACCCATGCTGCAATATCGAGCGCGGGCTCGGGGCCGGTTGCGCGCAATGCGCGCGACGCGGCAAGCCCGTAGAGCAGGCCGAGCGGTCCGTCGAGACGCCCCGCGTAAGGTTGCGATTCGATGTGCGAGCCGACCAGGAGGGCACGCGGCGCAGAAGAGCGGCCGATCACATTGCCGATGCCGTCGATCTCGATCGCAAGGCCCAATTCGCTGAGGCGTTCCGCTGACCACGCACGCGCCCGGATGTCATCAGGCGAGAATGTCGGGCGATGCACCCCACTTCTGTACGCGCCGATCGCGGAAACGGCGACCAGGTCCTGGAGCAGCCGTTCCGCATTGATCGCGATGGCTGCGGAGCTTGCGGTACTCATTGGTCCCCATCCGTGCCCACGATCCGACCTTCACAACAAGCCCGTTGCGCGCTGCCCAGACGAACCCCAGGTGGTACGCGACGCTGGCAAGAGGAAAATATATTCCGTCTGTCAGTGTTTCCTTCAAAAGAGGAGGCGCGCGCCGATGAGGCGCAACACCAGCACGGTGATCAGAATCGCGATCACGATAATGGAGAGGATCCACCGCAGCCACATATAGCCGGGTGGCACCCACAGCCGCCGGTGCCCCGCCGCCTCGACCACAACGACGGCGATGAAGCCGGCAATCAACAAAATCAGTCCGGCCCAGCGTGGAATGAGCAGGGCGACCCAGCCGACCAGCGCCGGAATGGCACCGAGCAATAGCCGGGCGCGCTCGACCTCGGGCGGTGCTGCCGTGCCTTGCGGCTGCGGCGCGAGTGCCAGCCCCCAGTGCACGGCACCAAGAAAGCCGAGCATCACCGCGGCGTAGCCAACGAGGGCCGGCAACCCCCAGGGCGCGTTCTGCGCCACTGCGGCGAATGCGCAGGCGATGAAGGGCAAGAGGCCGGCCAGTCCAAGCACCGTTGCAAGCCAGGGCAGTCGGGTCATGTGCGATCCACCTCCACGGCCGTTCATGGCGGGATGCGCCGACCGCCCGCAAGGGTCGGGTGCTCGGCCGCCGGTATCCGGTGTTTCCTGGACAGGGGCGGGTGGCTTCTGGGCTCAAGCGTCCCACCGGTCGGTCGGTGCGGGTGAGCGTTGCGACTGGCATCGCATGGCGCCGGATTGCAAAAATCCTCAGAAGCGCCTTCGGGCGATCAGGCGAGGGCGACTTCGGTCTTGACCGAGACGGCGGTGAAGCAGGCTTCGTGTGTCGTTTCTTCAGGACCCGGTTTCTTCAGGGCCGAAGGCCGCCATGAAGATGCGTGACCTCGGCTCGCCGGGCAAAGCTGGTGCAGCGGTGCCTGGCATCGCTTCTGGTCGGTCGTTCGCGCTGCGCGCCTGGATACGGAACGGGAACAAGGGATCGCCCAGGCAGGCGGGCCCCGTTTCACCGTTTCCGAGATGACGTGATAGTGACGTGGTGACGTGGTGGCAATCGCCTCCGCCGTCGTGAGGAGAGACGCATGAAAGCAATCGGACTGACGAGCGGTAAACTGTCCGTGGATCAGTGTGTGACAGCCGGTTCGGCTCGGGACTTGCGCCGCATGCTTGCCTGTGCGGCTATCGCGAACGTCGCGATGATCGCCGCATCTTATGTGGCGATCCCGATCGGAGCGGTTCCCGTAACGCTGCAGACTTTTGCCCTGATGATCATTTGCACGAGTTTCGGAATCGGCGGCGCTGTCGGCGTTTCCGCCTGGTTCGCCGAAGCATGTTTCGGAGCGCCAGTCACCGCTCTTGGCTACGGCGGACTGCTGGGCCTTGCCGGCGGCTACATTGTTGGACAGGCTCTGTCTGCGCTGATCTGTTGTTGGGCGGTCGAGAGGGGTTTTGGCCGGGTCGGCTCTCTCCCGGTGCGCGCGGTATCCTCAGGAGCTCTGATTGTGCTGATGGAGCTTCTGGTATTCTCCTTCGGTGTCGTGTGGCTGACGGCTTTCGGGATGTCTCTGAGACACGCAGTGTTTGTTGGCGTGATGCCTTTCTTGATTGCCGAGCTGGTAAAGGCGGCTGCCGCGGCGCCCTGCATACCTCTTGCCAGAAGGGCTGTCGGCACTGCCGTGCAGCCGCGACGACTCGCAGGAGCGCCTTAGTCCTTCGGGGACCGGCTCTCGAGGGAACGATCCATGGTTCAGTGCTTCGCCGCGACCGGGCTCTCGGGAATTGCTTCCTGCCCGCCCGATCCGGAAAGAGAGATCGGCGACAAGCGGCGATGCCTGGATCTCGTCATTCGAACGTCGCCCGACCATTGACCTGGCGCGCCGATTCCGGCGCTTGTATCTCATGCGTGGAACGTTCTCGCGGTACACTATCCCTTTGATTTCAGTGGCCCGCTGATTCCCTTACGGTTGTTGCCGGGCAACAACCGTAAGGGGGCAGGACTCTAGACCCTATGTCCAGCAGCCTGTCGGACTTAAGCACGTAAGGGCAACGAAGCGACGATTCATTTCGCCAGACGCGTTGAGGAAGCAGGAAAAGACTGGCGATTCGGTCGGCTTTGCACCATCGGTTCGTTGGGTTCTCCAGTCCGACAGGCTGCCAGGATGGGTATTCTCGAACGGACTCCCGTGCTGGTCAGCGCGCGCTGACTTGGCCTTGGCCGCGCCCGGCGCGGCATCAGGGCCAGGATGCGCGGGTTGCGCCGGAGCGTCTTCCGGTGATCAGGCAACGGTGATTTCGGTCTTCACCGAGTTGGCGATGAAGCAGACGTCGTGCGCCTGGTGATGCATATGATCGAGCTTCTCCTGCTCCGGCGCTTTGCCGGCCCACTCGATCGTGGGATGGAGCATGACCTTTGTTACGGCCTCGCGCTCGGGCGCAATGACCTCCATCACGCCCTCGGCATGATCGTGGTAGGCGGAGACAACGAAACCAGCCACCCGCGCCACGTGGAGGAAGCTCAACATGTGGCAGGCGGAGATGGCGGCAACCAGCATTTCCTCCGGGTCAACGGCGGTCTCCACGGCCCACTTGCCGACCACGTGCGGCGAGGCGGAGCCGGCAACCGTCGTCCCGCCGTCGAAGCGGACGGCGTGGCCGCGGCTGTAGCGGCCTTTCGCAAAATCCTCCCCGCTCTTGAGCGCCCAAGTCACATCTGCCGTGTAGCTCGCCACGCGCTTCCCCAATGTTGTGCAACGACGTGCTTGACAACCGGCAAGCGATCATCCGGATCGTGCAAAGCGCCTGCGCGCCATCGGATTCTGCGAATATCTCCAGCGAGGTTCAGTCGCCTGAGGCGAGCTTGGCGCCGTGGTCGGCAAGCAGTGCCGGCAGCAGAGGCCTGCCGATCCGGCGCGGCGCAGGCAACGCGGCCAGCACAGAAACCGACACCGCCGCAAGATAAGGCAAAGACTGCGTGAACAGGATGAGGCACCAGAGCTTCACTTCCCAGGTCGCGAGGTCGTGCACGAAGCCCACGCCGAGCATCGCCATCCAGGTGAGCAGGAGAAGGCAGAACTCCTCACGTGCCATCACGAGCCCCTGCACCAGCGCCGGTGCGTCCTTCATCTTCGGCGTGCGCAGGAACGGCGCGCGATTGGTCACGAGACCTTTCAGCACCGCCTTGCCGATCGTGTGGGAGAGTGCGAGCCCGGCCACCGCCGCACCGAGTCGGTCGGCGAACCCGCATGGCACACGGCTTCTGTAGAGCGCCAGAAGTTCAACCAGCTTGAAGGCGAAGAGCCCAAGCGAGGGCAGCATGAAGAGGACGATCGGGAACTCGATCCGCATCGGCGCAACGATCAGCCCGACCGACCAGAAAAGCCCCATCAGCAGGAACAAAAGGCCAAGGCCGTCCCCGAGCCAGGGCAACCAGCCGGTCAGGAAGTGCCAGCGCTGACCGAGGCTGAGCTCATGGTTGAAGGGCGAGAGCAGCGCACTCAAGTGTGCGCGCGTGATGCGTATCGCACCGTACGCCCAGCGCGAGCGCTGGCGGCGGTAGGCGGCAAAGTCATCCGGCATCAGTCCGCGACCGAAACTCTGCTCGGCGTAGACCGCCTTCCAGCCCGCCTGCATCAGGCTGAGACCAAGTTCTGCATCCTCGGTGATGCACCACTCGGCCCATCCGCCCGCGCGTTCGATAGCGGTCTTCCGGATCAGCGTCATCGTGCCGTGCTGGATGATCGCGTTCCGTTCGTTGCGGGTTACCATCCCGAGATGGAAGAACCCGGCGTACTCCCAGAACATCAGTCTTTTGAAGAAAGATCCGTTGTTGTCGCGGTAGTCCTGCGGCGACTGCGTGAACCCGACGGTCGGATCCGTGAAGGCCGGCACCATCGCCCGGAGCCAGTTGGGCGAAACGACGTAGTCGGAGTCGAGCACGCCGATGATGGTGGCGTCCGAAGCGGTCTCTTTCAGCGCGAAGTTGAGTGCTCCCGCTTTGAAGCCGGGCCAGCGCCCGAGATGGAAGAAGCGGAAGCGCGGGCCAAGCCGTGCACAGTGCTCGGCGATCGGCTCCCAGAGCGCCGGATCTGCGGTGTTGTTGTCGATCACCAGGACTTCGAAGTTCGGATAGTCAAGGGCCGCCACGGCATCGAGCGTCTGGCGCACCATCTGCGGCGGCTCGTTGCAGACCGGCACATGCAGGGAAACCTTGGGTAGCGACGTGCCCTTCGGCGCCGGCGCCGGCAGATAGCGCCGGCGAAGGCGTCGCGAATAGAGCGTTTCGGCAATCGCGAAGCTGTCGGCGAGGACAAGGAACAGCAGCAGGGCCTGCCCGCCGATTAAGACGCTCCAGACGGCGGCCGCGGAAAGAGAAAGATACGTCGTCGCCATCGCCTGGATCACGGCCGCGAGTGTCGTCGCCAGCAACTCAGATGTGCCGGCGATGAGAAGCTTCCCCTGCCACCGAAGATCCGGCCGCCGCCACAGCAAAAGCCCCGCGAAAAGCATGCCGGCGGCGATTGCCGGGATCGCCCAGTGCGGCCAATCCGGGTGCTCCCAGACCGGACCAGCCAGCGGCCATTTCACATGTCGCCCGAGCGTAAGCATGCCCCAATAGCCGGCCGCGCGGCCCTCGAAGCTCGTCTTCCAGGGCTGATCGAACGCTTCCATGACGAAGTAATCGAGGTGCTCGCGCTGAGCGATGCGGAAGAATCGGCGGAGAAAATCGGCCTGGTTGATGCGGCTTGCGACAGCGCCACCAATGGTTACACCACCGGACGGCCAGCCGATTTCGCCGATGACCACACGTTTGCCTGGAAAGGCCGCCTCGACCTCGGCGAGCTTTTCCTCCGTGAACTGCAATGCGTCGGCGATCGGCAGGCCTTCCCAGTAAGGGAGCAGATGCACGGTGATGAAATCGACAGCCTTGGCGAGCTCCGGATGATGCAGCCACACATGCCAGGGCTCGGCGGTCGAAACCGGGACATGCACCGCCTTTTTCACCTGATTGATGTAGGCGATCAATTCTGCGGGGGTGAGATCGCGGCGCAGAATGGTCTCGTTGCCGACCATCACCGACTGCACATTCGGGCTTTTGTTGGTGATCACGATCAGGCGTGTGATTTCGGCCGCGTTGGCGTTTGGATGGCGGTCGAGCCAGGCGCCGAGCGTAATCGAGAGGGGCAGGCCGCGGGCGAGCGCGGGAATCTCGCCCTGCACGCCGGCAACCGTATAAGTGCGGATCTGATGCGTCATGCCAGCCGCAAGGCTGAGGTCCGCGCGCACTTCCGAACTTGAAGGAAAGACTCCGGTTTCGGGGCTTTGAGCTTGGCGGAACGGGGAAAACGCAAGCCCACCGATCTCGCCATGATAGCCCGGGATGGATGCGGGCCGGTTCAGAGCCCACCAGACCAGGAGTGCCGCGGCGGCGGCGAGCGCGAGTGCGAGGAGGTTTGTTGGATGCAGGATTCCTTTTCCGGGCCGAACACGGCTCAGACTCCAGGCTGAAGACAGGCCGTTGCGGGGCGTCATCTTGGGAGGTTCCAGGCAGCGGAGGAAAGGTCCGTTGCTCAACGGCAAGGAAACGCTCCACTGCGGCGCCGCCTCGGCTTCAATATGGCGAAAACAAGGAATTTGATGCGGCTGCTCTTCCCATACCGGAAGATGGGAAACGCTCGCCGTAGTGTGACGAGGTGGGTGCAAGAGGTGGATTGGTGATGGCGGTCCTGTTGGAAATCCTGTTCGTGCTGTTCCTGATCGTGATCAACGGGCTGTTTGCGATGAGCGAGCTGGCACTCGTCTCGGCACGGCGTGCGCGCCTCGCGGTATTGGTGCGCAATGGCGTGCCTGGCGCGGTCCTCGCGCGCCGGTTGATCGAGGAGCCGCAAAGCTATCTGCCGACCGTGCAGGTCGGGATCACACTGGTCGGCATTTTGACCGGTGTCTACGGCGGTGCCCAAATCGCCGAAGAGGCGGCGCACTGGCTCGAGACCTTTCCGCCAGTCCGACCCGTCGCAGCACCGCTCGCATTTGCGGTTGTAGTCGTTCTCATTACCTACTTCACGCTTGTCATCGGCGAACTGGTGCCGAAGCAGCTCGCACTGCGACGCCCCGAGGCGATTTCCGCGCGGGTCGCCACGCCTATTGCGTTCCTCGCCCGCCTAGCGACGCCGGCTGTCTGGTTGCTCGGTGCCTCGACGACACTGGTGCTACACGTGCTTCACTCGCCGCGTGCGCCGGCGCCGCCCGTCAGTGAAGAAGAGCTGAAGGCGCTGGTGGCCGAGGGTCAGCAGGCGGGTGTGCTTGAGGTCGAAGAGCGGCGGATGATCGAGCGCGTGCTGCGCCTTGCCGACAAGAAGGTGCGTGCGATCATGACGCCGCGCACGGAAGTTGCCTGGCTCGACCGCTCGGATCCGCCGGCAGAGCTGAAGGCAATGCTCAAGGCGAGCCCCCACTCGAGGTTCGTGGTCGGGGACGGCTCGGTGGACAACGTGGTCGGCGTTGTCCTCGCCAAGGAACTGCTCAACCGGCTGATCGACGGTCAGGCCCTTGCGCTGACGCCCATGCTGCACCAACCGGTGGTAGTACCGGATACCGTTTCGGCGCTCGACGCGATGGAACTCTTGCGCGCGGACGCACTAGGGCTCGCGCTGGTGATGGACGAATACGGGAGCTTCGAGGGGGTGGTGACGGCAGCGGACGTGCTGGTGGCGATCGTCGGCGATGCGACTGGCGCGGCGCCGACGCCCGACGCCGGCCAACCCGCGGCCGAAGGTGCGCTGGTATTCGACGGACTGATGCCAATCGACGAGCTGAAGGCGCGACTGGTGTTGCCGGATTTGCCGGCGGCCGGAAGCTACAACACACTCGGCGGGCTGGTGCTGGCGTTGTTGCGACGCGTGCCGCGGGTTGGCGATCGGATCGTCTTTGGAGGCTGGCGCTTCGAGGTGGCCGAGATGGACGCGCGCCGGGTGGCGCGGGTACAGGTAGCGCCGGAGCCGGTGGAGGCGCCCCTCGGCTTGCCGCCAGACGCTTCCGCCGGTGCCGTAAGCGTCGTCCGGTCTTGACCGCGGCGGCGGCCCGGACGTAAGTCGACCGCCATGGCAGCTCGCACATCCGCCATCGCACGATTTTGGTACCGCTGGTATGCACCGGTGGCCTAGGATCGCGCGCACGTAAAGCCAGACCCGAAGCCGCCCTCTCAGGCGGCTTTCGCATTCTCAGGCGTTGCCTGATGAAATTCCTGCCGCCGACGGAGCGGCCTCCTCACTTCGCGGAGGTTGGCGTGGATTCTTCCCCGTTCGATTTCGATGTCGTGACCGGTCCGCCTCTCCCGCCTGACAAAGGCAAGCCGAACCCGTCGAAGGATGGCGGCGAGAAGCCGAGCGCGGGTGCGGCGGAGGGCGGCCACGGCAAACTGGCTTCGGGCACGTAACGGGTGCGCCCGGCCCCACCGCCGACGTAGTGTGCCCACCCGGCCGGTTGAGCGCGGCAGCGGTACTCATTACTATTCGGCTTCGCACTCTGAGTTTGCGGTGGGCGGGCCTTCGATCGGCAATCTCGCCGGGACTAACGAACACGGGTAGGTGGCTGTGGCAGGCAATCCAACTTCGACTGGTCGCATGATGGGCAAATCCGCGGTCATCACCGGCGCCGCCAGCGGCATCGGCAGGGCTACGGCCGAACGCTTTGCCGCCGAAGGTGCGTCGGTTTTGCTGAACGACCGTGATGCCGTGGGCCTCGAGAAACTGGTCGCAGAGCTGAAGCAGAAGGGATTAACGGCGCACGGCGTTCCCGGCGATGTGTCGCAGGATGCGGATGTCCGCCGCGTGATGGACGGCGCGGTGAATGCCTATGGCGGAATCGATATTCTGGTCGCCAACGCGGGGGTCATTCCTGAAGCGGATCTCAGCGGAGCCACGGTCGAACTGTGGGACCGGACGATGGCGACGAATGCACGCGGCATGTTCCTATGCTGCAAACACGCGGCAGACGTGATGGCGGCGCGCGGCAAGGGCGCGATCGTCTGCCTTTCGTCCATTTCCGCATTTGCCGGACAGCAGGGACAGGCCGTCTACGGGCCGTCGAAATTCGTCGCCTCCGGCCTCACCAAGCACCTCGCGATCGACCTCGCGAAAAAGGGGGTGCGCGTCAATGCCGTGGCCCCGGGCACGATTGCGACGCCGGCGGTGGCCAGGATGGACAAGGAAGGCATTGACAAGGTGGTCAGGCTGCACCCGCTGGGGCGCATGGGGCGCCCGGAGGAGGTTGCCAGCGCGATTCTTTTCCTCGCTTCCGATGAGGCATCGTTCATCACCGGTGCGGTGCTCCCCGTCGATGGCGGCTATCTTGCCCAATAGGACGTCGCGCGTAGCGCGGGCAACTTCGTAGCGCGGCGTGCCCCAATTTTACTACTCCACTTTTTTCACAGTAGCCGGCCCGTATCAGGCGTTGTCCGACCGGACGGCGATAGCTGTCTGGCGACGGGCCGCAGCCGGCGTGACGCCGCCGAGCGCCGTGGACGTAACGCCTGCCCTCAGGATGAGATTGGACGACGCTGACGCGTTCCCTCCGCTGGCTATTTCAGCCGCTTCGCCGGCGGAATCTTGACCAGCTCCGCCCACATGCCCATCGCCGCAACTACAGCGGCAGACAGCTTGAACTTCATGACTGGCAGACGAATAGCCCTTCCGCGTTAATTCCCGCCCCCGGTGGTTTACCCAACCGGCCCGCGCGCACCGGCTTCCTTATTGCGACTGGCGGTTGAAAGCTTTCGGGGACTGCCTTACCCTTTCCCCCCGAACAGAGCGAAAGAACTTGGCATGTGGGAGACCTATCCAGGCTCCGGAGGCGAACATCCTCGCGGCCGGCCTCTCCCCCCCAACGTCCGGTGCGAGATGGAGTCGCTGTTCGGTCAAAGCTTCCGCGGCGTGCGCCTGCACATCGGTGGCCGCCCCGCGCGACGCGGCGCGCTGGCTCTCACGGTGGCGGAGCAAGTATACATCTCGCCTCGTTTCTTCCCGGGCCGGAAGGCAGGTTGGCGGTCGGTCCTCGGGCACGAACTCGCACACGTACTGCAGCAACGCTACGGCGTGCCATTCGGAGGCCGCCACGATGCGAGGTGGGAAGCGGAGGCGTCCGCCGCGGGCATCCTGGTCGCATCCGGCCTGCCTGTCACTCTTGCCTCCATCGCAGGACGTCCCCCGCGGCTGCGCCGCAGGGTGCAGGCGATCAAGCTCAGCTTCACCACCAACACGGGCGTGCTGGATGCCGCAAACCTTTGCGCGATCATGGACAACGCACTGGTCCGGCTGATCGCGGCCAATGGTGATGCGTTTCTGCCGAGACGCGCCGACAACACCTACCCGATGCAGACGGGAAAGGCATGGCTGGACGGGCTCTGCCGGTTCGCCGCGTTCGATGTGGAACGGCCGAACGGTACCAAGCCAGGCAGCCTCCTCGACTGCACCCTGAACCTCGGCCGCGAGACGACCCCTATGAGGGTCGATAAAATGGCGGTCGATGGAAGGGTTGTCTCCGAACGGATTCACTTCTCCACCCGCGCAGCCGCTCTCGTGCCGGGCAAGATGGATGCGCGGAAGACTGACCTGAACTACATCGAGATCGGCAAGGTGTTCGGAAGGCTGGGTGACGACCCCGACTTTAACGCAAAGGCCGCGAAGGATCTGCTCATCTTCATGATGGGCGGCGATATCCAGGGATACAGCGCGGCCGAGAAGGACCTTTGGGCAGGTATGGTCGCTTTGATGTTCGGGCTCGAGGCCTCGCGCTTCCCCTCGTCGCTCGCAACCTCCGTCATGTTGCTTGATCTGATCCTGAGCCGCTGCACCTATGGCCGCAGCGGCAAGCCCTTCACGCTGGGCAAGGCGTTCGACACGCCGGACGTAAGTTTCGATCATAGCGAGCTGTACGGGGGTAAATATCCCTGCGCCGTGCACAAGCCGGGCGCCGAGAACTCAAGGAACCGCAAGACGCTCGGGAAGCTGGGCCTGAATACGAGGGGTCGACGGGAGATAGATGAACGAACTTTTCTCCAGGAAGCCACACTCAAGCTGAATCACCGTTTCGTCGTGCCGCGCCGTGAGGTGACACTCTTCGTGCACTGGATCGAGGCGAACTTCGCGACCGAGGTGCTGCTCCGCCACCAGACCGCCGCAACGCTCGAGACCCTGCTCTTCAACCGGCTCAATCGCGCCTACAGAACCGGTTTGCCACGCGGCGATTCTCCGAGCTCGCTGCCCTCCAACCCGCGCGCTGATACCGGCACACACCTGTTCGAGCCAAACGCCCAGGCCGTCCGGGTCGGACAGGATACACTGGTGACCTGGTTTAGGAACGGCAAGTATTATCACGCTGCAGACGACTGCAAGCTGATCAGCGATCGCTCTAACTACCCAAACACATTTGAAGGCAGCTTCAGCGGCCGAAACGTCGGCAAGGCCGAATCGCAGACCAGTGCGATGGCCGATGGCTGGCGCACGCGGCTCCGCGAGGTCCCGCGCCGTTGGGCGCCCTGCCCGTACTGCGTTGTGAGTTCCTGACACTCGTTCGTGTCGACAACCCGGATTCCCGCGTCTCAGGCCCGGCGGCGCGAGCGGCCCGGCGTTGCGACGGCGGGAAGGAGTGGGGCGAGGAAGCGCCCGGTATAGCTCGCGAGCGTCGCGGCGATCACTTCCGGCGGGCCCGCGGCGACGATTTCCCCTCCGCCATCGCCACCCTCCGGGCCGAGATCGAGAATCCAGTCTGCCGTCTTGATGACTTCGAGGTTGTGCTCGATCACGATCACGGTATTGCCCTGATCGACCAGCGCATGCAACACCTCGAGAAGCTTGCGCACGTCGCCGAAATGCAGGCCGGTCGTCGGTTCGTCCAGGATGTAAAGCGTGCGGCCGGTCGCGCGCCGGCCGAGCTCCTTCGCAAGCTTGATGCGCTGCGCCTCGCCTCCGGACAGCGTCGTGGCTTGCTGGCCCAGGCTGATGTAACCGAGCCCCACACGTTGCAGCATGTGCAGGCGTTCGGCGATACGGGTCTGTGCGGTGAAGAAGCCGGCTGCCTCGTCCACCGTCATTGCCAGGATGTCGGCGATCGACTTGCCGTGGTAGGTCACCGCGAGCGTTTCTCGGTTATAACGTTTTCCTTTGCAGGTGTCGCAGGTCACGAAGATGTCGGGCAGGAAGTGCATCTCGATCTTCAAGACGCCGTCGCCCTGGCAGGCCTCGCAGCGGCCGCCCTTGACGTTGAAGCTGAAGCGGCCCGGCTTGTAGCCGCGGGCGCGGGATTCCGGCATCTCTGCAAACCAGTCGCGGATCGGCGCAAAGAGCTCCGTGTAGGTTGCGGGGTTGGAGCGTGGCGTGCGGCCGATCGGCGACTGGTCGATGTCGATGATTTTGTCGAGAAGCTCGAGCCCCTCGATACGCTCGAACGGCGCGGGCACGGTTCCCGCGCCCATCAGCCTGCGCGCGGCGGCCTTGTAGAGGGTATCGATGACGAGTGTTGATTTGCCACTGCCCGAAACGCCGGTCACGCAGACGAACGTGCCGATCGGGAAAGCGGCGGAAATCCCTTTGAGGTTGTTGCCGCGCGCACCGATGACGCGCACTTCGCGATCACTCTGCGCGGGGCGGCGGATGAGGGGGATCTCGATCCTTCGCCGGCCGGCCAGATAATCGCCGGTCAAAGATTCCGGATTGGCTTCTATTGCGGCGGGCGTGCCCTCGGCGATGATGCGGCCGCCATCGAGCCCGGCACGCGGGCCCATGTCGATCACATGATCGGCAGTGCGAATCGCTTCCTCGTCATGCTCGACGACGAGCACGGTGTTGCCGAGCCGCTTGAGGCGCTGCAACGTCGCGAGCAGGCGGGCGTTGTCACGCTGGTGCAATCCGATCGAAGGCTCGTCGAGGACGTAGAGCACGCCGGTCAGTCCGGAACCGATCTGGCTTGCCAGGCGGATGCGCTGGCTTTCACCGCCGGACAGCGTTGCGGAGCTCCGGGCGAGCGTCAGGTAGTCGAGCCCGACATCGACGAGAAACTGCAGGCGATCGACGATCTCGCGGAGGATTCGCCGCGCGATCTCGGCGCGCTGCGGCGTGAGCGTGCTGCCAACCTCGGCGAACCAGTCGTGCGCGGCCCGGATGGAAAGTTCGGATGCCTCGGCGATGTTCAGGCCGCCGACCTTGACGGCGAGCGCCTCGGGCTTCAGTCGCGCGCCGTGGCAGACGGCGCACGGCTTCTCGGCCTGATAACGGGAAAGCTCTTCGCGCACCCAGTTGCTGTCGGTCTCGGCGACGCGCCGCTCGAGGTTGCGGATCACGCCTTCGAACGGCTTCTTCACCGTATAGCTACGCACGCCGTCCTTGTAGGCGAAGCTCACCACTGCTTCGCCGGTGCCGAACAGGATCGCCTGGCGGGCTTTTTCCGCCAGGTCATGCCAGGGGGTCCGTGCGCTGACCTTGAGATGCCGTGCGAGGCTTTGCAGGGTCTGCTGGTAGTACGGGGAATGGGCGCCGGTCCAGGGAGCAACCGCGCCTTCCGCGAGGCTGAGCCGTTCGTCCGGCACGACCAGGGCGGGGTCGAAAAAGTTTTCGGCCCCGAGCCCGTCGCAGGCTGGGCAGGCACCGTGGGGGCTGTTGAAGCTGAACAGGCGCGGCTCGATTTCGGCGATCGAGAAGCCGCTGATGGGGCAGGCGAAGCGGCTCGAGAAGACGGTGCGCTCGCCCGATCCGGCCATTTCGGCGTAGACGATTCCGTCGGCGAGGCCGAGCGCGGTCTCGAAGCTGTCGGCAAGACGGGATTGCAGGCCCGGGCGGACGACGATGCGATCGACCACCGCCTCGATGTCGTGGTTGACCTTGCGATTGAGCGGCGGGACCTCGGCGATTTCGTAGAGCGTGCCGTCGACCTTCACACGCGTGAAACCCTTGCGGGAAAGCTCGGCCAACTCCTTGCGGTACTCACCCTTGCGGCCGCGAACCACGGGAGCGAGCAAAAGGAGGCGCGTTCCCTCCGGCATGGCGAGGACGCGATCTACCATCTGGGTGACGGTCTGCGCCTCGATCGGCAGACCGGTTGCCGGCGAATAGGGCACGCCAACACGCGCCCAGAGAAGACGCATATAGTCATGGATCTCGGTGACGGTGCCGACGGTGGAACGGGGGTTATGGCTGGTGGTTTTCTGCTCGATCGAGATCGCGGGCGAAAGCCCTTCGATCTGATCGACATCCGGCTTAGCGGCGAGCTCGAGAAACTGCCGGGCGTAGGCGGACAGACTCTCGACGTAGCGTCGCTGCCCCTCGGCGTAGATCGTGTCGAAGGCGAGCGAGGATTTGCCCGAGCCGGAGAGCCCGGTGATGACGGTCAGCTGGTCGCGCGGGATCGCGACATCCACGTTCTTGAGATTGTGCTCGCGGGCGCCCCGCACGTGGATGAAACCGGGCATAAGCCCTCCCGAGTCTGGCAGCAGAAAATGCAATGATCTTCTTGTCTTGTTCGCGTGTCTATGGCACAAGGCGGGGCGCTTCAGAAGAGCGCTCCCGGCGGTTGGGGTGGCCTCACGCGTGGTTCGGCTTTATGGTGGATCGAGCTGCGGCTCAACGAGGAATTAGGGGATGGCGGGTAGCGTCAACAAGGTGATTCTGGTGGGCAATCTGGGCCGGGACCCAGAGGTGCGGACGACGCAGGACGGGCAGAAGATTGTGCAATTGTCGCTGGCGACCAGCGAAAGCTGGAACGATCGCGCGTCCGGCGAGCGCAAGGAACGCACCGAGTGGCACCGGGTGGTGATCTTCAACGACCGCCTGGCGGACGTGGCCGAGCGGTTTCTGCGCAAGGGTCGCAAGGTTTATGTCGAAGGCGCGTTGCAGACCCGGAAATGGACCGACCAGCAATCGGGCCAGGAGAAATATACGACCGAGGTTGTGCTGGGGCGGTTTCGCGGCGAGTTGACGCTGTTGGATTCGGGGGCCGCGGGCGAGGGGACGGAGATGCGTTCCGCGGGCCCGGCGCGAGTGGAGCGGGCGGCACCGCGTAGCGGAGCGAGCGGTGGCGCCGCCTTCGAAGGCGGCAAGGCGCAAGGCGAGATCGATGACGAAATCCCGTTCTGAGCTTTTCCGCCGCCGCTGATACGAGCCAGCCGAGACAGCATTGAGCGATACCCCGGGTCCGGGCGCGCCGCCGCCCGCCAATCTGTTGCCGGTTATGCTCGAGGAGGAGATGCGCCGCTCCTACCTCGATTATGCGATGTCGGTGATCGTCGCGCGGGCGCTGCCCGATGTGCGGGACGGGCTGAAGCCGGTGCACCGGCGGATTCTGTTCGCGATGGACGAGGCGGGCTACAGCCCGGACAAGCCGTACCGCAAATCGGCACGCGTCGTGGGCGACGTGATGGGCAAGTACCATCCGCACGGGGATGCTGCGATCTACGATGCGATGGTGCGCATGGCGCAGCCTTTCGCAATGCGCGTTCCGCTGATCGACGGGCAGGGCAACTTCGGCTCGGTGGATGGCGATCCGCCCGCGGCGATGCGCTATACCGAAGTCAGGCTGGGGCGGGCGGCAACCCTTCTGCTCGAGGATATCGACCGCGATACGGTTGATTTTCAGCCGAACTACGATGAAAGCGAGCAAGAGCCGCGGGTATTGCCGGCGCGCTTCCCGAATCTCCTGATCAACGGGGCGAGCGGGATCGCAGTCGGCATGGCGACGAACATTCCGACGCACAATCCTGGTGAGATTGTCGATGCCGCGCTGGCGTTGCTGGCCGAGCCGGACACGCCGCTCGAGCAGTTGCTGAAGCTGGTACCGGGTCCCGATTTTCCGACCGGCGGGCAAATTCTTGGCCGTGGAGGAATTCGCACGGCCTACGAAACGGGGCGCGGGGCGATCGTACTGCGCGCAAAGAGCGAGATCGAAGAGATCCGCCGCGATCGCCATGCGATCATCGTTACGGAAATCCCCTACCAGGTGAACAAAGCGAACCTTCTGGAACGGATCGCCGAACTGGTGCGGAACAAGACCGTTGAAGGTATCTCGGATCTGCGTGACGAGAGCGACCGCGACGGCATGCGGATCGTGATCGAGCTGAAGCGCGACGCGACCGCGGAGATCGTGCTCAATCAGCTCTACCGCTTCACGCAGCTGCAGACCAGTTTCGGCGTCAATATGCTGGCGTTGGTGGGCGGCCAGCCGCGGCTGATGGGCGTGCGCGAGGCGCTCGCGCTGTTCCTTCAGTTCCGCGAGGAAGTGGTCCTGCGGCGCAGCCGCTTCGATCTGGCGCGGGCGCGCGAGCGGGGGCATCTCCTGATCGGGCTTGCGATCGCGCTCAGCGAAATCGATGCGGTGATTGCGTTGATCCGCGCGAGCCGTGACGGCGCGGCCGCGCGGACGGCCCTGATGGCGCGCGCGTGGCCAGCGGCGGGGCTCGAAAAGCTGCTCGGCCTGATCGAGGATGCCGGCAATGTCGTCGCCACCGACGACACGGTGCACCTGACCGAGCCGCAGGCGCGCGGGATACTCGAAATTCGCCTGCAGCGGCTGACCGGACTCGAGCGCGAGAAAATCGAAGAGGAGCTCAAAGAAGTATCCGCCCGGATCGGTGAACTTCTGGCGATCATCGGTTCACATCCGCGCCGGCTCGAGGTCGTGCGTGACGAGTTGCAGGCGGTGCGCGCGCAAATTGCGGCGCCGCGGCTTACGGAGATCGTCGAGGGTGAAGCGGATGCCGATGACGAGAGCCTGATCGAGCCGGGGCAGATGGTGGTCACCATCACCCGGGACGGCTTCATCAAGCGGACACCGCTCGAGTTATTCCGTGCCCAGAACCGGGGTGGACGCGGGCGGAGTGCCACGGCCACGCGCGGAGATGATATTGTCACCCGCAGCTTCCACGCCCACACGCACCAGTGGGTGCTATTCTTCTCGAGTGGCGGCAAGGTGTTTCGCGAAAAGGCGTGGCGCCTGCCCGAGGCCGGTCCGGCCGCCAAGGGGCGCGCGCTGGTCAACCTTCTTCCCGAACTCGGCGCGGACGGCGTCACGGCGGTGCTGCCGCTGCCGCTCGAGGAAGCGCTCTGGGACGGGCTTCATCTTGTCTTCGCAACGGCGAGCGGGCATGTGCGGCGCAATCGCCTTTCGGATTTTCGCAGCGTGCGTGCCAGCGGGTTGATTGCGATGAAGCTCGACGAGGGCGACCGGCTGATCGGCGTTGCGACCTGCCGCGACGGCGACGACGTGCTGCTCGCGAGCCGGTTTGGCCAGTCGCTCCGGTTTCAGATCAATGCAGACGCTCTCAGGGTCTTTGCCGGACGTGAAAGCGCCGGAGTGCGCGGCATCCGGCTGGCCGCTGGCGACGAGGTGATGAGCCTTTCGGTGCTCGCGCATGTCGCGGTGGAAAACGAGGAACGGGCTGCCTATCTCCGGCTTGTCGCGGAGCACCGGCGCGCGGCAACGGGCGCAGAAGAGGAGGAGGCGGACGGCGAAGAAAGCGCGGCTCCGGTTGCGCTTCTCGCACCGGAGCGGTTCAAGGAACTTGCGGCCCAGGAGGAATTTCTGCTCACCGTGACGGATGGCGGATTCGGCAAGCGCACGTCGGCCTACGAATACCGGCTGACCGGGCGGGGCGGGCAGGGAATTGCCAACATCAGGCTTTCGGAACGAAGCGGACGGGCGGTGGCTGCGACATTTCCAGTGCGCGCGGGCGACGATGTCATGCTTGTGACAGACGCCGGACGGCTGATCCGCGTGCCGGCCGATCAGGTGCGGGTCACCGGGCGGCAGGCCATGGGGGTGAGATTGTTCCGGCTCGAAAACGGGGAGCGCGTGACGAGCGTCTTCCCGGTGGTCGAGGCGGGAGTCGAGGAGACGAGCGTGGAAGACGAGACGAGTGATGGCTGAGCGGGACCCTGACTGCCGATGCGGTGTCTATCCCGGAACCTTCGATCCGGTCACCAACGGCCATCTCGACATCATCGGGCGCGCGGCACGAATC
>JBOHMN010000360.1:0-5940 GCA_050730175.1 Acetobacteraceae bacterium
GTCTGGACCATCTTGCTGAAAAGGCACCATTTTTCCGATCATCGAAGAGTCTGTATTTTCGGTGCCTGGTATAAGTTTGTTTGTCGAACAATCTCGTCACCCTGACTGGCATCTGGAGATTGCAGTCGGGGTGATATTGCTCTCGGCGGCCCGGCCGAAGCCGGGCCGCTCGAGGCGGCTATTCGACGCCGGTCTTGATCAGCGGCACGAGCTTCTTGATCAGCGCGCCGTTCACCGTCCCGGAAGCCGTGTTGATGTTGAGCCCAGGCATGAAATAGCGCTTGCTCATCACGCACTGCACAACTGGTAAGAATCCCTGCAGATAGAGCTGCTGGTTGAGCGTGACGGTGAGGTAGCCGCTCTCCAGGCCGGAGACGGTCGCCGGAGCGAGATCAATTCCGCCGACGATGATCTGGCCCGGCTTCTTGCCGGCCTCCTCGAGTGCCTTGGGAATGAAGGAGGTGACAAGCCCGTGCTGCGTGCCGATCGCCTTGAGGTTTGGATGGCGCTCGATGTAGGCAACAAGAATCGGCACCGCCAGTGCGGAATCAGCGTCCACCTGTGTTGAGATCGTGAGCTCGGTCACCTTGAGGCCCGCCTTCTTCAGACCGGCGACAAGTCCGCGTGCCGATTCACCACGCACGTCTTCGGAAAACAGGCCGTAAACCAACGCCTCGTCACCCTGCTTGAGGTGGCCCTCGGAGACCATTGCAGCGGCGGTTTCCTCGCCGCCCTCGAAGAGGTACGTGCCCGCATAACCGAAGCCGTTCTGGCGGTACTTCGCTTCGATCTCCGGCAGTGGCACGTTCCCGGCGGTGACCATGATGCCCGCCTTCTCCGCCTGGCTGACGAGCGGCATGAAGGCGGCGTTGCCGGGATGGCCCATGATCTCGATGCAGTCCGGGCTCGCGGCCATCGCCTGGCGGAACTGGTTGATCATCTTTTCCGGGGCCCAGCCGGAGAACTGTTCGGTCACCTTCACGCCGAACATATCGGCCGCGGCCTTGGCGCCGATTTCGCGCGGAAGAGTGGCACCGTCTCCCGGGTTGCCGCCCATCTGGAAATACATGGTGAGGCCCTGCCCGAGCTTGGGCGCCGGTTGCGCCGATGCGGGGCTCGGCGATCCCGCCAGGCAGATCGCAGCCAGCGCCGTGGTCGCGACGAAGATGGAACGCAAGCTTTTCATGAGGTTTCCTCCTCTTTGGTGGCGTCATCCGCCCGCAGGCTGCGAACGGTCAGACGGCGGCGAAACTCAGCGACGCGGGCCGGGTTCTCGATGGCGATATGCAGCACCACGGCGACGACGAAGACAAGCCCGACGATGACCTCGACCCAGAAACCCGCGACGCCGGTCGCGACGATCCCGGCCTCCAGCATGCCGATGATCAACGCGCCGAATACGCTGCCGACGATGGTCGCCGAGCCGCCGAAAACCGAGGAGCCGCCGATGAAAACGCCGGCGAGCGCATCGAGCAGCATGCCCTGGCCCTGGGTTGCGAAGTAGTTGAAGTTCTGGATGGTCAAGATGAAGCTGGCAAAGCCGGTGAGCACGCCCATCATGATGAAGAGCTTGACACGCTCGCGCGCGACATTGATGCCCAGTACCTCAGCAACGCTTTGCGAATCGCCGATGAAGAGCAGATGCTCGCCGAAGCGGTGGCGATTGAGGATGAACCAGCCGAGGACCGCGACGCCAAGCGCCCAGAATGCCTCGGCGGGGATGCCGAAAAGCTTGCCTGCGAAAATGTTGGCAATGGCGGTGTTCTGGAGCTCGGGCAGCGCGAAGGAGAGACCGCCGCAGAGGACCGTCGCGACACCCGACCAGAAGAATGAAGTGCCGATGGTGATGATGATTGACGGGATGCCGACGAACGCGACGAGAATCCCGTTGACGTAGCCGACCAGCGCACCGCCGGCGAGTGCGGCGATCAGCCCGAGCCACGGCGAGCCGAGCTTGAGCGAGCAGAAGGCGAACAGGAAGCCAGAGAACTGGACGACTGCAGGGAAGGAAAGATCGATCTCGCCGGCGGCGATGACGAGCGTGAGGCCGAGCGAGATGATCAGCAGCGGCGGAATGGTGACCAAAAAGGAATCGTAGATCGGCCAGCGGAGAAAGACGCGTGGGGCGAAGGCGGTGAAGACGGCGATCAGCGCGATGAAGACGACGATGATCGGCAGCCCTTCGATCTTTCGCCCGATGAGGAACGGCGCAAACCGCTGCGCTGAAGGTGCCGCGCGATCCAGACGAGCGCCGCTCACGCCGCTTTTCCTGCCTTCGGTTGCTGCAGTTCGATCATGAACCGTGTGAGCGCTTCGAGGCTAAGCTCGGACGGACGAACCGAAGCGGCGATGTGCCCGCGATCGATGACGACGAGGCGGTCCGCCAGCCCGTGGATGTGCGCGAGGTTGTGCTCGATGTAGATCGCGGCGCGACCGGATTCCTTGATCCAGCGCACGAAGTCGAGGACTTTCTGCACTTCGCTGATGGCGAGGGCGGTGGTCGGCTCGTCGAGAATAATCAGATCCGCGTCGAAATGCATTGCCCGGCCGATCGCGATGCCTTGCCGCTCGCCACCGGAAAGGTTGGAGACCGTGGAATTGGCGTCGATGCCGACACCGCGGAAGCCGAGATGGCTTTGCAGGATCTCGTTCGCGATCCGCCGCTCCTCACGGACGTTGATGAAGCCGAGGCGATTGACGATCTGCCGGGCGGCAAAAAAGTTTCGCCAGAGCGGCTGTTTTTCGCCGAGAGATTTTTGCTGGTAGACGGTCTCGAAGCGAAGCGCGTGGGCCTTGCGCACGGAATAGCGCGTGAGGTCCACAGGCTCGTCGCGGATAAAGAGCCGCCCCGAACTCGGCCGGACGACGCCGGTCAGTGCTTTGATGAGGGTTGATTTGCCGGCGCCGTTGTCGCCAATCAGACCGACGATATCGTTCTTCCCGATCGCGATATCGATCTCGGTCAGCGCCTGGACCTTGCCGAAATTGACGCAGAGCTTTTCGGCCTTGACGATGTTCGTGAACGCCGGCTGCGGCGGTGTTGGGCCGCTGGTCATCGACGCGATCCCCCTCGGGGGCGGAGTTTACCTTCGCGCCGCGTGCACGCAACCGGCCCTGCCGTGCCGCAAGCACCGCTTGGTGGCGTTCAGGGCTTCCGAGCCGTGCGGGAGAAGGGGACGGAACCCCTTTTTGTCAGGCGACGCCGGCGACGTAGGCCGTGAGGCTCTCCAGCTCGTGGTCCTGGTGCATGATGCGCTGCTTCACGACGTCGCCGATGCTGACGATACCCAGCAGCACATCGTGATCGACGACCGGCAAATGGCGGAGGCGCCCCGCCGTCATGATCGTCATGGCCTCGAACACCGTCGTGCGCGGGGTGACCGTTCGGACTACTCTTGTCATGAGCTGTCCGGCTGTCATCTCGAGGGTGCGGGCGCCGTTGGCATCCAGGCTGTGCACGATGTCGCGCTCGCTCACGATGCCGAGGATTTGCTGCTCGGCGTCGAGCACGAGAACAGCGCCTATGCGCCGGTCGACCAGCACCCCGGCCAGTTCGGCGATGCTTGTCGTTGGGCCAACGGAGATCACCTCGTGACCCTTGTGCTTGAGTATGGCCGTAACTGTTGTCATGGACGGTACTCCTTGCGTCTGGCTCGGGGACGCCCTCGCGCCGCGGCAGGCGCACGCGGCCGGAAGCCCCCTTGCGCCGGGCCGAACCCGAAGGTTGCGGGGCCCGGCACGCTCTTCCACCATCATGCTCCCGGGCGGCGGGTTCCGCAAAAATCAGCCGTGCGGCGCACAAAGGCGTGCAGGTGCAGACGGTTGACCGTTCCGGGATCGTTGATGGGGTTGCATCCGGCCGGCGGGACGGCCAATCTCCCTCTTTCTTGGCGTCAAGGTGAGGCCTGCGGCCGGTCATGATGTTCTTCAGCCGCGCGAAGATGGCGCTGATCATCGGCATCTGTGCGCTTGGCTTGCTGCTCTCGATCCCCAACCTGATCACCGCGCCGGCGGCGTGGCTGCCGTGGCGGCATGTGCGGCTTGGCCTCGACCTCAAAGGCGGGAGCTACCTGCTGCTGCAGGTCGATATGGCTTCGGTGATTCACGAGCAGCTTACCAACACGCTCGATAGCGTGCGCACGACCCTGCTCAAGAACGGGACCGGCTATCACAGCCTCGCGGTGGACCGGGTGCATGAGAGGGTGCTGGTGACACCCCGTACCGCGGCCGATCAGACGGCGGTCACGGCATCCCTCAGAAAGATGGTCGCGGGGCAGGTCGCGCCGGGCGGAACGCCGGAACTTGGCGTATCCGAACTCCCGAACGGGCAGGTCGCCGTGACTCTCTCGACCGAGGCGCTGACACAGCGGGCCAATTCTGCAATGCAGCAATCGATCGAAATCGTCCGCCGGCGGATCGACGGCACCGGCGTCGTCGATCCGGAAATCGCGCGCCAGGGCAGCAATCAGATCATGGTCCAGCTTCCCGGCATCAGCGATCCGAACCGGATCAAGAGCCTGCTCGGGCGCACGGCACACCTGACCTTCCACCTGATCGATCAGACCGCCAATCCGGCCGCGGGCGGGCCCCCGCCGCCCGGCGACGAGTACCTGCCGATGCAGGATCAGCCAAACGTCAAGGTTGCGGTTCGCCAGTTCACCGCCGTGGATGGCGCCAACCTGACGGATGCCCAGGCCGGCCAGGATCCGCAAAGCGGGCAGTGGGTGGTGAACTTTACCTTCGATTCCGTTGGCGCGCGCGAATTCGGCGATATCACCCGGCAGAATGTCGGGCGGCCATTCGCGATCGTGCTCGATAATCAGGTGATCAGCGCGCCGGTGATCCGCGAGCCGATCCTGGGCGGGCGCGGACAGATCAGCGGCAATTTCAGCGCGCAAAGCGCAACCGATCTGGCCCTGCTGCTCAGAGCGGGCGCGTTGCCGGCGCCGCTCAACGTCGTCGAGCAGCAGACCGTCGGGCCCGAGCTTGGCGCCGATGCGATCCGCGCCGGCACGATCTCGCTCGCCGTCGGCTTCGCGCTCGTGATCGGGTTCATGGGCCTCTTCTACGGGCTGTTCGGCTGGCTCGCGGACATCGCGCTGGTGATGAACCTGATCATCCTGATGGCGATTCTCTCGCTGCTGCAGGCGACGCTGACGCTGCCGGGAATGGCCGGGATCCTGCTCACGCTCGGAATGGCGGTGGATGCTAATATCCTGATCAACGAGCGCATCCGCGAGGAGACGCGGCTCGGCCAGCGGCCGCTCGCGGCAATGGAGACCGGCTTCAAGCGCGCTTATGGCACCATCATCGACAGCAATGCGACGACGCTCCTGGCGCACGTCATGCTGTTCGTTTTTGGCAGCGGGCCGGTGCGCGGCTTTGCGATCACGATCTGCCTCGGCATCATCTCGACGCTCTTCACGGCGACCCTGGTCGCGCGCCTCCTGATGTCGCGCTGGTATGTCTCCATCCGTCCCGCCGCCCTTCCGGTCTGAGCACGATGTTTCTCCACCCGACCCTCCGCCTGGTCCCCGACAACACGAAGTTCCACTTCATGCGGGCCCGATTCCTCGGGATCCTGGTCTCGGCAGTGCTGTCCACGGCTTCGGTCGTGCTGTTCTTCTATCCGGGGCTAAATCTCGGGATCGACTTCAGGGGTGGCATCGTAATTCAGGCCGAGACCCCCAAACCCGCCGATTTCGGCGCGCTTCGCGCTGCCTTTGCCGCTGCCGGGCTGGCAGATGCGGGGCTGCAGCGCGCGGGCACGAACGGCGTCATGATCAGCCTGGAAAGCCAGGCTACAGACACCGCGACCGACGCCGCCGTGCAGCACATTTCCGCAGCGCTGAAAAAGGCCGTACCGGGGAGCAAAATTCTGGGCACGAGCGCAGTCGGGCCTACCGTTTCCGCGCAACTGCTCCGCAAGGGCATCCTCGC
>JBOHMN010000361.1:0-7753 GCA_050730175.1 Acetobacteraceae bacterium
TCCCATAGCCGAACGCTCTGGGAGGGTCGCGATCCGCCCGCCCGGACGACCGAGGGGGTACGGCATCGAACCGCGTTGTCTCCGCTGTCGTACACCCGTCGTTGACCGTAAGTCGCGGCCAACGAAAAAGGGATCCACTGAGCGCTGAAAACAACAAGCTAGTATGCCGAAAGCAAAGTCGATTCGTGACATACAAGCGGCAAAGTCGGCCCACCAGGAGACGTCTCGCAATCGACCGGACGCTCTTGCTTGCCGCATGCGCTGGCAATCCCCATACTCGACGCATGCACGGAGCCCTCGAATTGACGCTGAACGGCACGGTGCGGACGATGGACCAGCCGCTCTCGGTGGCCGGCCTCCTGGCCCGGCTCGGGATCGAGCAGCGCAAGGTCGCCGTCGAGCGGAACCTCGAGATCGTGCCGCGTTCGCTGTACGCCGAGACTTGGCTTGCCGCCGGCGATCAGCTTGAGATCGTGCATTTCATCGGCGGAGGATGAGATGGATACACTTCCCCCGACAAGCGCAGCACTCGCGGACAGCTGGACGCTGGCCGGCAGAGAGTTTCATTCGCGCTTGATCGTCGGCACCGGCAAATATAAGGACTTCCCGGAGACGGCCGCGGCGCTTGAAGCGAGCGGAGCGGAACTCGTCACGGTCGCGGTACGGCGCGTCAATCTCGCCGATCCCAAGGCACCGATGCTGCAGGACTATGTCGATCCGAAGCGCTACACCTACCTGCCGAACACAGCCGGCTGCCATACTGCCCAAGACGCTATCCGCACGTTGCGCCTGGCCCGGGAAGCAGGCGGATGGACGCTGGTCAAGCTCGAGGTGCTCGGCCCGCCGCCCACGCTTTATCCCGACATGCCTGGCACGTTCGAGGCGGCCAAGGCGTTGCTCGCGGACGGCTTCGAGATCATGGTCTATTGCAACGATGACCCGGTGGCGGCCAAGCGGCTGGAAGAAATGGGTTGCTCGGCGATCATGCCCCTTGGTGCGCCGATCGGCTCGGGGCTTGGCATCCAGAACCCGGCGATGATCTACACGCTGATCGAACAGGCGAAGGTGCCGGTGATCGTCGACGCCGGGGTGGGCACGGCTTCCGATGCGGCAATCGCGATGGAACTCGGCTGCACGGCTGTCCTGGTCAATTCTGGCATTGCGCGTGCACAAAACCCGATCGGCATGGCGCGGGCGATGAAGGCCGCGATCGAGGCAGGGCGACTCGCCCACCTTTCCGGCCGTATTCCGCGCCGGCTGGGTGCGGACCCATCAAGTCCACTCACCGGCCTGATCCGTTAGGCCGTCGCACCCCACGGCGCCGCAACCGCAAGCTCCAGCGCCCGTATGATCCTGCGCCTTATGACTAGCGCCACAAGGTCGGAGTCATGTTCGGCAGACTGAAGGGCTGGCGCCACACCGCGATGCGCAACGCGCGCTGCACTGACACCTTGTCCTCCACCGTCCCCGTCGCCGCTGCTTGCATTTTCAGGCTCAATCCATGAGCCCTGCGCCTAGCAAACTGCTTGGGGCGCAGCACCGGCAGATTGACCAAGGCTTAGGGGGCATCCCGGATGGGACTACCACGCCAACGGCGCTGATGACATCACTGAAGCTGCTGCGCGAGCACTTGTACATCGAGGAAGAGGTGGTCTTCCCCATGGTGGGTAAGACCGCCTTGCCATGGCGGTGCTGGTGATGCGGCGCGAGCACGCTCAGATGTCGCCGCTGATCCTCAGCGTCGAGGCCACGTGCGCGGCCGGAGCGTCTGTTGACAAGACACGCGAAGATGTACGCAATTTTCTTGAACTGCTCGCGACCCACAACCCCAAGGAAGAACAGACCGTCTACGCAGCAGCCGATCGCTACGATCTCGCCCATCCCAATGCGACGCTGGCCATGGCGATAGCGGCCGCACATATGCCGGAAGGCTGAGTCTATCCGACGGCACCGCATTAGAGCGCGTTCAAGCTGACTGAACACGCTAGGTTTGTTTTCTCGAGCAATTTCATCACCCTGACTGGAGTCTGGCGATTCCAGTCAGGGCAATATTGCTCTAGGTGGCGGTCGGTGGCAGGACTGCCCGCGCACTAACGGCCCGCCAACAACGGTCTATAACCGCTTTCATCGCTGGTCTGGCCAAGGTGTCGGGCAGGGTCTGTTCCAGGCTTTGGCGCAGGTCATTGGCCGATCGCGACGCGGGCGCGCCACCAAACTCCACGGCATCGCCGACGGCGCAGGCCGGCCGGTAGCGCTGCGGGCAGCAGAGCTTCTGCGATTTCCCTGCGGCCGATGCTCCTGCCGCAGGCGTTGGCGATCGCCGACAACGGCGTATGTTGCACCGCGCCGGATCGACGAAGGGCGAGGCAATGCTCGAATCGCAGCGTGCACTATTCGATATGCCGCGCGCGGTCTGTTATCTGAACGCCGCTGCCTGGGGACCGCTGCCCCGGCGAAGCCAGGAGGCGGGGCGCGCCGCCGTCGCGCGCAAGGGCCAACCCTGGACGCTCGACCCCAACTTGCCCAAGCAGCAGTTCGCACGTGCCAGAGCGGCGGCGGCCAGCCTGATCGGCGCGGCGCCGGAGGACATCGCCCTGATCTCCTCGGTGAGTTACGGCGTTGCCACCGCCGCCAAAGTGCTGGCCGTGCCGGCGGGCACACGCGTCATTCTGCTTGAGAATGACCATTCTTCGCCCGTCCTCGAGTGGATAACACGGAGCGAAGAAGAGAGCTTCGCGCTCGACGTCGTGCGCCGCCCCGGAAACGGAGACTGGACGGCTGCGTTGCTCGAGGCGATTGCGCGACCGGGCGTCTTGCCGTTGTCACTCGCCTCGATCTCCGCAGTCCACTGGTCCGATGGTGGAATCGTCGATCTCGGATTGATCGGCCCGGCTCTCCGCGCCGCCGGCAGCGCGCTGCTCGTCGACGCGACCCACGCGGTCGGTGCCATGCCGCTCGACGTCAAGACACTCGATCCAGATTTTCTTGTCTTCCCGACCTACAAATGGCTCCTCGGGCCGTACGGCCGCGCCTTTCTCTACATAGCAAAGCGCCGGCAGAACGGCGTGCCGATCGAACAGACCGCGTATGGCCGACAGGGCGTCGACGCGGAGCAGGCGACCTATCTCGCCGACACCCGGTTCGTCTCGGGCGCGCGCCGCTTCGACATGGGCGAACGCGACCATTTCATCTCGATGGAGATGGCCTCGATCGGCATGGAAATGGCCTTGCGTTGGGGTACGCGCGCGATCTCCGAGCGGCTCGCCTGGCTGACCCGCCGCTTGGTGGAAGGACTTCGCAACCTCCGCGTCGAGCTTACGGCGGCAAACCATCGCGCGCCGCACATTCTCGGCCTCGGCTTCCCAAACGGCATGCCGAACGGACTGGTCGGCCGGCTTGCCGCGGCCAACGTGCATGTCGCAGGAAGGCTCGGCCGGTTGCGGATCAGCCCGCACGTTTACAACGACGAGGAGGACGTCGAAGCTTTCGTTTCCGCTTTCAGGCGGCTCATGCCTTGAGCGCTTTGACGATCCCTTCGGTCATTTTCTTCGCGTCGCCGAACAGCATCATCGTGTTGGGACGGAAAAAGAGTTCGTTTTCCACGCCGGCGTAGCCGGCACCCAAGGAGCGCTTCACGAAGAGAACCGTCTTCGCCTTCTCGACCTCGAGGATGGGCATGCCGTAGATCGGCGAATTGGCATCGCTCTTGGCGGACGGATTGGTAACGTCGTTGGCCCCGATCACGAAGGCGACATCGGTCGTCGCGAACTCGTTGTTGATCTGCTCGAGCTCGAATACCTCGTCGTACGGTACATTGGCTTCCGCCAACAGCACATTCATGTGACCCGGCATGCGGCCGGCAACCGGATGGATCGCGTACTTCACCTCGACCCCTTCCGCCTTCAGCGTGTCCGCCATTTCGCGCAGGCTGTGTTGTGCCTGGGCGACCGCCATGCCGTAGCCGGGAACGATGATCACTTTGCCGGCGTTCTTGAGGATGAAGGCGGCATCATCCGCATTGCCGCTTTTCACCGAGCGTTCGACCGCGGCACCGCGATCGGTGGTCGCGCCCTCGGAGCCGAAGCCGCCGAGCAGCACGTTGATGATGCTCCGGTTCATGCCTTTGCACATGATGTAGGAGAGGATGGCACCCGAGGCGCCGACCAGAGAACCAGGCACGATCAGACCGATATCGCCGAGCGTGAAACCGATGCCCGCCGCCGCCCAGCCGGAATAGCTGTTCAGCACCGAAATGACGACCGGCATGTCCGCTCCGCCGATCGGAATGATGATGAGAAAGCCGAGGGCAAACGAGAAGAAGGCGATCGGCCAGAAGAAGTCCGGGCTGCCTCCGGTGATGACGAACGCGATGATCAAGAGCACGACCAGGATGGCAATGCCGAGATTGAGCTTGTGCTGGCCGGCAAAGGAGACCGGTGCGCCGCTCATCAGCGCCTGCAGCTTCAAGAACGCGATCACCGCGCCCGAGAAGGTGATGGCGCCGATCGCCATCCCGATCGACATCTCGATACGGCTTTCGAGATGCAAATGACCCGGCTGACCGATGCCGAATGCGGCGGGCGCGTAGAGCGCCGCCGCAGCGACGCAAACGGCGGCGAGCCCCACGAGGGAGTGGAAGGCGGCGACGAGCTGCGGCAGGGCGGTCATCCGGATGCGCGAAGCGATGAAGGCGCCGATCGACCCGCCGATGATGATGCCGAGCACGATCAGCCCGTAGCCGCGGGGAACGAGACCGGGCCGCGCAAAGGTGGTGAGGATGGCGATCGCCATGCCGGCGATCCCCAAGAGGTTGCCGCGGCGCGCTGTTTCCGGGTGCGAGAGACCGCGCAATGCCAGGATGAACAGGATCGCCGCCAGGAGATAGGCGAGCGCGGAGAACTGCGGCGACATGGCGCTATTTCTTCTTGAACATCTGCAGCATGCGCTGCGTGACGAGGAATCCACCGAAGATGTTGACGCTGGACAGCAGCACCGCGGCGAAGCCAAAGCCGGCGGAAACCCCGGTCAGCGCGAAGCCGGCAGCCAACATGGCGCCAACGATGATGACCGAGCTGATCGCATTAGTGAGTGACATGAGCGGCGAATGCAGCGCCGGGGTCACGTTCCAGACCACGTAGTAGCCGACGAAAACGGCGAGCACGAAGGTCGCGAACAGGAACACGAACGGGGTTTCCGCGCCTGCCGGCACCGGATGGGCGGCCGCCAGCGCATGCGCGTGCAGGGCGAGCGTCTGCGCGCCGTTGGCAAGGTGGTCGGCCTCTTTGGCGATGTCGCCGGAATTCATCCTTATCTTCTCCGCGATCAGGCTGCCGCCGCGGGCAGGAATTGTGGATGCACCACTGCCCCGCCCCGCGTCAGCGCGACACCCTTGATGATGTCGTCATCCGGGGCCAGGCTTGGCGCCTTCGTCTCCTGGTTCCAGAAGGCGGTGAGGAATGTGAGGAGATTGCGCGCATAAAGCGCGCTCGCCGCGACCGGCAGCCGGCCCGGCCAGTTGCGATAGCCGAGGATTACGACGCCGTTTTCGGTGACGCTGCGCTCGCCGGGGACGGTCAGCGCGCAATTGCCGCCGGCATCGGCGGCGATATCGACGATGACGCTGCCGGCCCGCATCGCCGCCACCATCGGCGCATGGATCAGGGTTGGCGCCTTGCGGCCCATCACCAGCGCGGTCGTGACGACGATATCCTGCCTGGCCATGGTCGCGGCCATCAGCTCGGCCTGCTTCTGGCGATACGCCGCACTCATCTCCTTGGCGTAGCCGCCGCTGGTCTGGGCGGCCCGGGTTTCCTCGTCTTCGACGCCGACGAAGGCAGCGCCGAGCGATTTGATCTCCTCCTTCGCGGCCGGCCTGACGTCGGTTGCGGAAACGATGGCGCCAAGGCGGCGGGCGGTCGCGATCGCCTGCAGGCCGGCAACGCCGGCGCCGAGCACGAAAAGACGCGCCGGCGGAACCGTGCCGGCGGCCGTCATCATCATCGGGAAGGCGCGCTTGAATTCGTCGGCGGCCTCGATCACGGCCCGGTAGCCGGCGAGGTTGGCCTGACTCGAGAGCACGTCCATGGACTGGGCGCGGGTGATGCGAGGCAGGAGCTCGAGCGCGCAGGCATCGATCCCCGCCTGGGCGAGCTCGGCCGCAAGCCCCGGCTCGGAATTGACCCCGGAGATGCCGAGCAGCAGCGCGCCGCGCGGGATCAGCGCCCTCACGTCGGGCTCGGGCATCATGACCGTGAAGACGATTCCGGCCCCCTCGAGCGCCGCCGCGGCATCCGGGGCAAGCTCGGCGCCGGCCGCCGCGTATTCGGCGTCCGCGATGTTCGAGCCCTGGCCGGCGTCATGCTCAACCGCGACGGTGAGACCGAGGGCAGCGAGCTTCTTCACCGTGTCGGGGGTCGCGGCAACACGAGTCTCCCCCGCGCGGCCCTCTTTCAAGACGGCCAGACGCATGCGCGGGGCCTCCTTTGCTGCACAACATCGCACCTTTGCCGGGCCGATCGAACCGAGGCAAGAGGGTTGAGCCGGATCGTGCCCCGGTCTCCGTTCGCCACCCCTCAGGGCGCCTTGCCGAAATCTGACCTGCCCACTTGGGTCACCTGCAGCGCATTGGTGGTGCCGGAGCGGCCGAAGGGAATGCCGGTGGTGACGACGATCTCGTCGCCGTCGGCGGCGAATCCCTCCGCCCTGGCGATCTCGGAGGCGCGGCGCGTGGTGTCGGTGAGGGTCGCCACCTCGGCCGTCACCACCGCATGAACCCCCCACGCGACCGCGAGCTTGCGCGCGGTTCCAAGCTCGGGCGTGAGGCCGAGAGCCGGGCATTGCGGCCGCTCGCGCGCGACGCGGAGCGCGGTTGCGCCCGAGGCGGTGAAGGCGGCGATGGCGCGGGCGCCGATGGTCTCCGCGACCTGGCGCGCGGCGGCGGCGATCGCATCGGACGACGAGTGTTCCGGGGCCGGCCGGGAAGCGGCCATGATCGCCCGCCAGCCGGGATCCTGTTCAACCCGGGCGACGATGCGGTCCATCATGTTGACCGCTTCCGCCGGATACTGGCCGGCGGCGGTCTCGGCCGAGAGCATCACCGCGTCCGCCCCGTCGAAGACCGCGGTCGCGACGTCGGAGGCCTCGGCGCGAGTGGGCGCGGGCGCCGAGATCATGCTTTCCAGCATCTGCGTGGCGACGACCACCGGCCGGCCACTCTGGCGCGCCATCCTGACGATTCGCTTCTGCGCCAGCGGCACCTCCTCGGGCGGCAGCTCGACGCCGAGATCCCCGCGCGCCACCATCACCGCGTCCGAGAGGCGGACGATTTCCTCGAGCTGGTCGAGCGCCTGCGGCTTCTCGAGCTTCGTCATCACCCAGGCGCGGCCTTCGATCAGGCGCTTCGCCTCGACCACGTCCTCGGGACGCTGCACGAAGGAAAGCCCGATGAAATCGACGCCGTGGTCAAGCGCGAAGGCCAGGTCCTCGCGATCCTTCGCGGTCAGCGCCGGAATCGGCAGCACGACGTCGGGGACGTTGACGCCCTTGTGGTCGGAGAGCGGCCCGCCCACCAGCACTTCGGTCTCGAGATGGTCGGGGCGCTGGCGCGCGACCCGGAGCCGGAGCTTGCCGTCGTCGAGCAGAAGCATGGTGCCGATGCCGGCGGCGGCGATGATCTCGGGATGCGGCAGCGCGACCCGGGTGGCGTTGCCGGGGGTCGGATCGAGATCGAGGCGGAACCTGTGGCCGGTCTGCA
>JBOHMN010000362.1:0-5750 GCA_050730175.1 Acetobacteraceae bacterium
GCTATCGGTTCCGCTACAATTTCGAGCTGCCGGCCTTTCCGGTCGAGAATTATGTCGCGAGTTTCCGGCTGATCCCGGTGACCAGCGGCGATGTCACATTCGCCGAATGGAAGGCGAAGTTCGACGAACCGGCGGCGGAAAAAGGCCGCTATGTCGATATCATCTCCAAGGCGGTCTTTGCCGGCGGCCTTGCGGCGCTGGCCGCGAAGGCGGCGGGCCGGCAGCACCCCGAAGGCGCTGTGCGCTGGCAGGGTTTCCGCCCGGCCAAGGTATTCTGCTCAGCCGTCATCCATGGGCCCGTGCCAGCAGTGTGGGACCGCGTCCGGGATTTCGCCAGCATGGGCGGCTGGCATCCGGAGATCCAAGGCATGCACATGCTGGATGGCGCGCGGCCCGACAAGGTCAGCGGCACGCGCGGCTTCCGGATCGGCGAAGGCGCGCTCGAAGAACAACTGACGGCGCTCTCCGATCACCGTCACGGATTTGCCTACCGGATCACGAAGAGCAGCTTGCCGTTGATGGACTATCACGCGGGCCTCGCACTGCATCCGGTTACCGCCAGCGACGAGACCTTCGCCGTCTGGACCGCGGATTGGACGGCCGCGCCGAACGATGACCTTACCCTCATCCCGATGGTGCGGGACGGCGTCTTCCAGCGCGCGTTCGATTCGCTGAACGAACGCTACTTCTCGCAGCGGTAACCAAAGCGGCGGCAGCGAACGATCACTCGAAATCCGTGGGCAATGCACGGTCTCGGGCGTGCTGAAAGAGCCGCCTGATCTGGCCAGGCAACACGCGGTCGAGTGACAGGTCGTCGGGAATCCGCTGTTCGGGAAACCAACCGACCTCGGAAGTCTCCGGCCCGATGGCGGCCGCGCCGCCCGCGACGTCGCACAGGAAGAAGAGCTTGCAGCAGGAGAACAGCGCCACGGGGTGGCCCTGGCGGGTTCTGTCCCAGGCGGCGGCGAGCTTGCGCACCCGCACCATAAAGCCGCTTTCCTCCCAGGGGAATCGAGCCCAGGGGAATCGAGCGAAGAGCCTACCGCGCGAGCAGGCCGGCGACGAAGTCGTCATCCCATCCGGCGGTCTTGCGCTTGAGCCGGAATGAAGCCTCGCCGGGTGCGGTTCGGATCAGATTGTGGGCCATGTGCTTGATGGTGGCGAAGTTGGCCGTGGCGTCGTCCATGACTGTCCCCCCGCCAGCGAATCGAGGGCCGCTATGGATTCAGCACTTTCCCTGTTTTTCACCTACTCTTTCACCCGATTGCCCTGGGGATGCGAGCCGTATGGGTTGACGCGAAGGCCGCCAGGGTCCACGGCAGCGGGCCGCTGGCTTCGTGTTTGCTGGAGCGACGACAGACGCTACCTGGGAGGAAGGAATGCTCTCGCGCCCATTCGGCCATGTTGCGACCTGAGCGTGCTTCGAACCCGGCAGATCATGCCTCGGAGCGCCAGGTGACGAACTACCGCTCGATCTGAGAAACATGGGCGACGGAGCCTGACCGACGCAGCTGAACCCAGATCGGAAACCGAAGATGCCACTCGACACTACCCTCCGAAATGAGATCGCGGCTGCGGTCGAAACAGGTTTCTCCGACCAGGTTGCCTACACCCAGGAACTTGTGCGCTTCCCCTCCGTTCGCGGCCATGAACACACGATCCAGGACTTTGTCTTTCGCGCACTGAAAGATCGCGGTTACAGCGTGGATCGTTTTGCCATCGACCGGCACGCGATCGAGCAGCATCCTGGCGGCTCCAAATTTTCCGATCAGCACTCCGATGCGCCTGTGCTCGTCGGCATTCACCGCCCGCGTGACGAGCGCGGCCGCTCGCTCATCCTCCAGGCACACGTCGACGTCGTGCCTCCTGGTCCCGCCGATTCATGGGCACACCCTCCGTTCGTCGCCGCGATCGAGGGGGACTGGCTCTACGGGCGCGGTGCGTGGGATATGAAGGCGGGCCACGCCGCCAACCTGTTCGCCCTCGACGCTCTGCGCCGCATCGGCCTGCAACCCGCCGCCACGACGTACATCGAATCCATCGTGGAGGAGGAGTCGACCGGCAACGGGGCGCTGATGACGCATCTGCAAGGCTATCGGGCCGACGCGGTTTTGAGCCCGGAAGCCTGCTGCGGGGAGAGCCTTGTTCGGGGCAATGTCGGCGTGCTGTGGTTCGTGCTTCACGTCCGCGGCCGTCCCGTTCATGTGGAGAGAATGGGCACCGGCGCGAACGCCATCGATGCCGCATGGCGGGTCATCGCTGCCTTGCGCAAGCTTGAGGCAGCGTGGAACGAACAGAAGACCAAGCGCGCATACTTCAGCGAGGTTGACCATCCGATCAATCTCAATATCGGCCGCATCGAGGCCGGCGACTGGGCATCTTCCGTCCCTGCCTGGTGCCGGGTCGATTGTCGCATGGCGATCTATCCGGGCGTGCACGCCAAGGATGCCGCGCGCGAGATCGAGCAGACGGTCGCAGCCCTCGCCCGTGATGATGCGTACCTCGCGAACAATCCTCCGAAAGTGGAGTTCAACGGCTTCTTCGCCGAAGGCTATGTGCTCGAGCCAGGCTCGGAGGCGGAACAGGTTCTGGCCGAGGAGCACCGCGCCGTGCTCGGCGGAACGCTCGCGAGCCTCATCGCGCCGGCCTACCTGGATACCCGGGTCAATGCCCTTTACGACCATGTCCCGGCACTCTGTTATGGACCGGTCGGCGCGGACGCGCACGGCTACGACGAGCGTGTGAGTCTCGCCTCGATCAAGCGTGTCACCACCGTGATGGCGTGCTTCATCGCCGAGTGGTGCGGGGTCGAGCGCAACCGGGATAAAGCGTCGTGATTCGCCCGGACGCGGAACTCTGCCGCGGCGCTCCGCAGCTCCCGGATGCCGTCCATCCAGATACCGTCCACATAGAAAGGAGGATTTGCCATGCCCAACTTTGCCAGGCGTCAGGTTATCCTGGCCGGCTCCGCTACCCTCGCGCTGCCCTTGTTCGGCATGCGCCTCGCTCGCGCACAATCCTCCGGCGTAGTGAAGATTGGCGTGACTGGCCCCTTCTCCGGCCCGGCGGCGCAGTCCGGGCTCGCGCTCAAGCAGGGCATGACCGTCGCGGCTGATGCCTGGAACGCCAAGGGTGGCATCCCCATCGGCGGCACGCCCCACAAGGTCGAGCTCCTGTTCGAGGACACGGCGGACAACCCCGCCGAGGGGGTGAGCGGCGTCACAAAGCTGATCACCGATAACCGGGTGAACTTCGTCATCGGGGACGCGTTCGCGAGCTCGGTCACCGTCGCCGAAATGGACCTTGCCGATCAGTACAAAACGCCGATGATGAGCTGCGAGCCGGTGAGCTCGGTAATCTCCCACAAGGTCGCCGCCGATCCAGCCAAGTACCAGTACTTCTGGAAGGCTGACTTCAACAGCGCCGGCTACGCCGCAACCATCCACGATACGTACGCCTGGCTCATCAAGGGCGGTCTCTTCAAGCCGGCGCACAAGACGATCGCCTTCATCGTCGAGGACACGGACTACGGCCGTTCGATCGCCGCACTCGCCGCCGACCTCTTCAAGAAGGATGGCTGGAAGCTCGTCGCCAACAACGCGGTGCCACTCGCCACGACCAATTTCAACGCCGCCCTGACCAAGCTCAGCTATCAGAACCTCGACGTGCTCGTTTCCGTTTTCACTTCCGTCGATTCCGGCGTCGCTCTCTCCAAGCAGTTCATCGAGCAGGGCCTGAAGTCATCCCAGTTCGCCATCTACTACCCGACCCGGCCCGGCTATCTCAAAGGTGCAGGCAAGGCTGCGGAAGGGCTGATGTGGGCACCGCTCATCTTTGACACGGCACTCCGCCCGGCCGACCAGCCCCTCAATCGGCTTATCGAAACGAAGTACGGAACCGCGGCAACCAGCGATCACGCCTACGGCTACGACTGCCTCAACATCGCCGCCAACGCCTTCACCAAGGCCGCATCCATCGCGCCTGCCGCCGTCGCCAAGGCGCTCGGCGCGACCGACTATGCCGGCATCCTCGGCCGCTACGTCTTCGACCAGAAGAACCACACGGCGCAGTACGGAGCGGACTTCATCCCGATCCCGACCGCCCAGATCCAATCCGGCAAGAACATCATCATCTGGCCGGAGAAAGTGGCAACCGGTCACTACCAGGTGCAGCCCTGGATGAAGTGACGAACCAACGCGGCTCGGCCAAAGAAGCGGTGCTCGCGGTCGATCGGATCCGGCACCGCTTCGGCGGTCTCCGCGTGCTTGAAGAGATCTCTTTTACTGCCCACGCCGGCGAAATCCTCGCCCTCATCGGCCCCAACGGCGCCGGCAAGACCACCCTCTTCAACATCATCGCCGGCGCGCTTGCGCCAAGCGGCGGGCGCGTGCTGCTGGCCGGCCGCGACGTCACGCGCCTCAAGCCGAGCGCCCGCTGCCGGCTCGGCATCGCCCGCACCTTCCAGATCCCGGAGCCCTTCGCCGCGCTGAGCGTCACCGAGAACGTCGAGGTCGCGCTCGCTTTCGGCCGCGCCGCCGCGGCGACCGGCGAAGCCGGCGCGCATGCCTGGCTCGAGCGGGTCGGCATCGCCCGCTGGGCCGACGTGCCGGCCGCCTCCCTGCCGCTCGGCGCGCGCAAGAAGCTCGAGCTCGTGCGCGCGCTCGCAACCGGCCCGCGCGTCATCCTGCTCGACGAAGTCATGGGTGGGCTCGCCCCCGAAGAGGTTGACGAAGTCTCGGCGATCGTGCGCGGCCTGGCCGGCCAGGCGATCGCCGTCGTCTTCGTCGAGCACGTCATGCGCGCCGTCATGAACATCGCCGATCGCATCATCGTCCTGCATCAGGGCCGGATCATCGCCGAGGGCAGCCCCGCCGAGGTCGCGCGCAACCCGGCCGTCATCGAAGCCTATCTCGGCGGAGCGCTCGATGCCGCTGCTCAGCGTTGACCGCATCTCGAGCTATTACGGCGATGCGCGCGCCCTCGTCGACGTCAGCCTTTCGGTCGAGGACGGTGAAATCGTCTCGGTGATCGGCCCCAACGGCGCCGGCAAGACCACCATGCTGCGGACTATCTCCGGGCTGATCCGCCCGCGCCGTGGCAGCATCACCTTCGCCGGCGAGCCGATCACGGCCGTAGCGCCCCATGCCTTGATCCGCCGTGGTCTCGCCCACGTGCCCGAGGGCAGCCGCCTCTTCCCGCAGATGACGGTGCGCGAGAACCTCGTTATGGGAGCCTTCGGCGCACCGACCTGGAAGGATCGCGGCAAGCTGATCGAAGAAATGCGCGTGCTCTTCCCTCGCCTCGGCGAACGGATCGGCCAGCTCGCCGGCACGCTTTCGGGTGGCGAGCGGCAGATGGTGGCAATCGCCCGCGCCCTGATGGCGCGCCCACACCTCCTCATGCTGGACGAGCCCTCGCTCGGCCTCGCGCCGAAAATTGTCGAATCCATCTTTGCGATCCTGCTCGACATCAACCAGAAGGGCGTCGCCGTCCTGCTCGTTGAGCAGAACGCCGAGCTCGCCATCCGGGCGGCCAAGCGGGCTTATTTGCTCGAAAATGGCTCGGTGGTGAAGGCAGGCCAGACCGAAGAATTCCTCGCCGACGAATCCGTCCGCCGCTCTTACCTCGGGGTCTGACGCGTGTTCATCTTCGGCATGCCACTTCCCCTCATTATCGCCCAGATCGTCAACGGCATCGTCGTCGGGTCAATGTACGCGCTGTTCGCCAGCGGCCTGACGCTGATCTGGGGC
>JBOHMN010000363.1:0-5160 GCA_050730175.1 Acetobacteraceae bacterium
ACCCCCGACCTTTAAGAGAAGGGATTCCAAAGGCTTGCCAATGGCCGCGCGCGGGGCAGAGCCCCGCATACTGTCCTGGCCGCAGCCTCGACGGCGCCTTTCGGCAAACTCCTGGAACTCAAACCGCCGCTTCTGTCCCCGCGGCCATCTCGCGGGTGACGGCGCCGCTGCCCACTCCTTCGACCGCAGCGGCCACCCACGCCGCGCAGGCCAGCATCGCACGGTCATCGCCCTCCCGGCCGACGAGCTGGATGCCGAGCGGCAATCCCGTCGGCCCAACTCCTGCCGGCACCGTGACGCAGGGAACATGCAGGCTGGTCCAAATGAAATTGAATGCCGGATCGCCGGTTGCGCCGAGACCTTCGGGGGCCTCGCCCGGCGCAGAGGGAGTAAGCAGCACATCGAGCCCTGCCAGTACCTGGGGAAATGCGCGCTGCGCCTCGACGAAGGTCGCGGCTGCTGCTGCGATGCTCGCCGCATCTTGCGCCAGGCCGGACTCCAGGCGCTCGAGCAAGAGATCGCTGATCTCGCTCCGCGCATGCGCGAGTTCCCAGCCCATGGCGCGGGCGCTTTCCGCGTTCATGATGACCGGATGCGCGAGGGTGAGTTGCTCGCACGCCGCAGGCAGTTCGCGCTCCACGAGGGAGGCGCCGGCGCGGCGGAGTGCTTCGGCGACACGCTCGAACAGCGAGCCAGTCTCCGGTGCGGCGCTCTTCCAGGAAGGTGAGCGGCAAATTCCGATTTTCGGCGGCCGATCGATGCGTTTCTCGGGATCGCCGAGTTCGGTTGCGGAAACGGCGGCGACCAGCAGCGCGCAGTCCGCGACGCTGCGCGCGATGACCCCGATCGTATCAAGGCTCTCGGACATGATCTTCATCCCGGCCCGATGGATCGTCCCGAAGCTCGGCTTGTAGCCGACCGTGCCGCAAAACGCGGCCGGGCGGATGACGCTGCCTCCCGTCTGGGTGGCGAATGCCAGGGGGAAGAAAAAGTCGGCAACGCCTGCAGCCGAACCGCTGGAAGAACCGCCCGGAGTGTGGGTGAGGCGGTGGGGATTGGCGGTCGGTCCAGGTTTGCGGGTGGCGAATTCGGTGGTGACGGTCTTGCCGATGACCACCGCCCCCGCGGCGCGCGCCCATGCAACCGACGCCGCGTCCGCGCGCGGCCGCCAGCCGCACCAGATCGGCGAGCCATATTCGCTCGGCATGTCGGCCGTATCCAATACGTCCTTCACCCCGAGCGGCAGCCCGGAGAGCGGCCCGGGATGTGCGGCAGCCGCGTTGCGGCGCGCCGCGGCGGCATCGAACCAGGCAAATGCCCGCACCTTCTCTTCGCGCCCGGCGATCCGGTCGAGGCACGCCTCGGTCAGCGCCTCGGGTCGGAGCTTGCCCTCCCGGATCAGCCGGGTGGCCACAGTCGCGGTCAGGCGTGACGGGTCGGGCATACAAAGTCCCCCTCCCAAAATTCGGGCACGGCGCTTGCCCCGCAACGACGATCGCATGGCGAGAGATCGTCCGCCAGTGTCGGGATCAAGACGTGTCGGGATCAGGACGCCGGCAGCGCTTTTGGAAACGAAACGGATCGAGCGCGGCAAGTTCGGCCGGCGCATGAGATTCCGCGTCTGGTTCGACCGGGGATTCTTCAACGGTCCGGAATAGCATCCGGGAATTGCATACGGCCTGCGCGGGCTATTTCCTGCCGCCGCACGTTGCGACGAAGCCGCCGGGGTGGTCGTGGTCGGTATGCCGGAGGACGACCGCACACTTCATTTCGTAGCCCGACCTCCCCAGCCTTCGAGCCCGTTCAGGAACAGGTCGACCGAGCGCTCGGCCCAGCGCGTCAGCCCGGCCTGGCTGAGAGGCTGGCCGAGGCCGAGCGCACGCCGGCGTGGTCCGCTGACCACCATGAGCAGGAACTGTTCGGCCGCGAACATCCGGCCCTCGGGCGACAGCCGTGCACCCTCGGGAAAGCGCGCGAGCAGCGCCGCCACCCACTCGACCCCGGCCGTGCTGGTTCCGGCCAGGGTTGTGGCAAGCTCGGGGAATCGTTCTGCCTCGGCGACTACCATCCGATGCAAGGCGAGCGCGGCCGGCTCGAGAGCGACCTGAAGAATGCCCTGGGCGGCTTCTTCGAGCGCGGCCGGCAGCGTTTCCGGCGCCCCCGCCGAGACTTCGAAGGAGCCGCGCCACCCGTTGACCTGCCGGTCAACGACGCCCCGGAACAGCGCCGCCTTATCGCGAAACCGCATGTAGAGCGTGCGTTTGGCGATGCGCGCGACCCCTGCCACCTGCTCCATGCTGGTGGCGGCAAATCCCTGGCGGAAGAAAAGGCCGGTCGCGACTTCGAGGATCCGCCCTTCGGTACGTTCGGATTCTTCTCGCGTCGGCCGGCCGCCGTGGCGCGGCAGGAGAGCGGCCATCTCAGCCACGGCCGCGGCCGCGAAGGTCCGCTGGCGTGGCGCTAGAAGACCACATAGGCGTACGGGTGGACGCGCACAGGGTGATAGTACACCGGGCGCGCCGGGACGACCACGCAGCCGGCGAGCGTCGCGGCAGCAGCGATGGCGGCGAGTGCGGTGACGATAGGCCGGTACCGGGTGGGTTTCCGGGCAGCGTTGTGGCGGCAGCGTTCGTCGGGCGTTGTCCTCGGCATCGGTGGGTCTCCTGTCCCTTTGTGGCGCCGGTCCGGAGGCGCCATGGCAGGTTTATACGGAAATTATAGAAACGCAACGGGAGCGTTTCGCTCGAATTGTAACTCGCCGATTGAGGCCGACGCAGTGAGGCGCAGGGCGGCGTGGCGTGCTATGCATAGCTTAAGATATGGTCAGATATCATAAGCGAGCTTATTATTTCGGCTGTGTTCAATGGCGATTGATCCGATGGCAATACCAACCGGCGACTTGATGTTCCTGCTGCACGATGTGGCACGGCTGTTACGGGTCGAGGCGGACAAGCGTGCGCGGCGCAATGGCATGACGCGAGCGCAGTGGGTGATGCTGATCTGGCTCGAGCGCCGGCCCGGGCTCTCTCAGAAGGAGCTTTCCGAATTGCTGGAGGTCGAGCCGATCACGGTTGCGCGCCTGGTCGATCGGCTGGAGGCCCGTGGCATGGTGGAGCGGCGGGCGGATCCCGATGACCGGCGCATCTGGCGGCTGCATCTACGCCCTGCCGCGTTGCCGGTTCTGGCCGAGATCGAACAGCACCGGGACGAGATGGTGGCGCTGGTTTCGGCTGGCCTTGCCCCCGATGCGATCGCCGGCATGACCGAGGGGCTGGCCCGGATGAAGCAGACGCTGTGCGCCGAGCTGCGCGCGCGGGCCCGGGAAGTGCAGGAGGTCGCGTGATGTCCGATGCGACGATCGCCGGCTCTGGACCCGCGGCGAGCTCCCGGGTCGCCGGCGACGCCGGTTCCGCAATCGCGCGCCGGCCGAGGCTCTCTCTGCTTCGGCCCATCCTGATGGTGGGCGGCGTGGCGGTGGTTGCCGTTGCCGCGCTGGTGTTCTGGCTGGCCGCGGGAGGCACCGTGTCCAGCGATGATGCTTATGTCGAGGCCGACAAGCTCGCGATTTCGACCGACGTCGCCGGCATTGTCTCCGAGGTTGCGGTGAAGGAAGGCGAGCACGTGGCGACAGGCCAGGTGCTGTTTCGCCTCGATTCCAGGCGGTTCAACATCGCGCTCGATGCGGCCAAGGCCGGGCTTCGCAATAGCGAGCTCACGATCGCGTCGATGAAGCAGGATTACCAACGCCTCTTGAGCGATGTCGCCAGTACCAAGGCAATCATGGCCGCCGACCGGCAGACGGTGGTGCGCGATAGCTGGCTCCGGGCGCGTGGTGGCATTCCGGAAGCGAAATATGACGATGCGCGTTTCCGGCTGGCGGCGGATCAGGCGAAGGTGCAATCGCTCGCGGAGCAGGCAGGCGTCGAGCTTGCCAAGCTTGGCGGCAGCCTCGATCTCCCGATCACCGAGCTGCCGCAATATCAGGCGGCGGCGGCGACAGTTGCCGAGGCCGAGCGCGAGCTCGACCACAGCATCATGCACGCGCCCTTCTCCGGCATCGTGACCGATGTCAGCAAGCTGCAGCCGGGAATGTATCTTCCGGCCGGCACGGCGGCCTTCGGGCTGATCTCGGATCAACATTTCTGGGTGACCGCAAACCCGAAAGAAACCGAGCTCACCTGGGTCAAGCCGGGCGATCCGGCGAGTGTCAGCATCGATACCTATCCCGGGCGCGTCTGGCATGGCGTGGTTGAGAGCATCGACCCCGCGGTTGGTTCCGAGTTCTCGCTGCTGCCGGCTCAGAATTCCTCGGGCAACTGGGTCAAGGTCGTGCAGCGTATTCCGCTCCGCGTCAGGCTCGTGCTGTCGCCCGGCGATCCACCGCTCCGCGCCGGCATGAGCGTCGAAGTCTCGATCGATACCGGTCATCGGCGCACCCTCGCCGATCTCTGGTAGCTCTTCCGATGACCGTTCCCGGCCCGTCCGCCAGCACCGACGGCGTAGTGCCTCATCGCGCCATCATCACGCTCTGCTGCATGGTCGGCACGCTCATGCAGGCGCTGGATTCAACCATCGCCAACGTCGCGCTGCCGTACATGCAGGGCAGCCTCTCGGCCACGTACGACCAGATCACCTGGGTCCTCACTTCCTACATTATCGCCGCCGCGATCATGACGGCGCCGGTCGGCTGGCTCGCGGCGCGCTTCGGCCGGCGCAATCTGTTCGTGGTCTCGCTTGCCGGCTTCACCATCACCTCGATGATGTGCGGCGCCGCGCAGTCGCTCGGCCAGATCGTGCTGTTCCGTCTTTTCCAGGGCATGTTCGGTGCCGCGCTGGTGCCGCTCTCGCAGTCGATCATGCTCGACATCTACCCGGTCGAGAGGCGCGGCGAAGCGATGGCCATCTGGGGCATGGGCGTGATGGTGGGGCCGATCATGGGGCCGACGCTCGGCGGCTACCTCACCGAATTCTATAGCTGGCGTTGGGTCTTCTACGTCAACGTGCCGTTCGGCATCGCGGCGATGCTCGGCCTGATGATTTTCATGCGCCGGCTGCGCGGCAATGTGAGCCTCCGATTTGACTGGCTCGGCTTCGCGGTGCTGGCGCTCGGCATCGGCGCCTTCCAGATGATGCTCGATCGCGGCGAGCTCAAAGACTGGT
>JBOHMN010000364.1:0-1729 GCA_050730175.1 Acetobacteraceae bacterium
CATCCCCCTCATTGAGCCCTGGTTGCCGCCCCCGTGCGGTGAATTGGTGCGCCAGCAGATCGACAGCGGATTTGTCGGTCCCGGCGCCACGGCGCAAAGGTTCGCCAGCCGCATCGCCGAGATCTCCGACGTCGCAGAGGCTGTCCCGGTCTGCAGCGGGACTGTGGCACTTTCGGTTGCCGCCCGGAGCCTTGGCCTGAAACCCGGGGACGAGGTCGTGATCCCGGCCTATGGCGTCATTTCGGTGATCAACGCCTTCGCCAGTATCGGGCTCAAGCCACGTCTTGCCGAGATCGATGTTGCCACCGGCTGCATCGACCCGAGGCTGCTGGATCAGGCCATCACCCGCCGCACGCGCGCGGTTGTCCATATCGATTTCTGCGGCAGCATCGGGCCCGAACTCGACGAGGTGGCGGCGCTCTGCGAAGGCCGGAAGATCCTCTTGATCGAGGATGCCGCCTGGGCGCTCGGCCGCGGCCGGCGAGGCCGCCGGGGCGGTAGCTTCGGCGCGATCGGCACCACCAGCTTCAGCGTGCCGAAGATCATTACCACCGGCCAGGGCGGCGCGGTGCTTGTGCACGATCCGGGCCAGCGGGACGCTGCGATCTCGGCGGTCGATCAAGGCGACGTCGCGTGGCGAAGTACCAACCTCAATCGCAGCGTCGGGAGCAACCTGCGCCTCAGCGACCTTGCCGCTGCACTGGGTCTCGCCCAGATCGACCAGCTATCCGAGCGGCTGGCACGCAAGCGGCGTGTCTTCACGATACTCACCGGGCTGATCGGCGAGCACCTGTTTCGTGCCAGCGACGGCGAGACCCCTTTGCAGAACATCATCTTCGTGGATCGACCCGACGATGCCGTGGCCGCGCTTCGGGCTCAGGGTGTTCTTGCGGTCCGTCAGTATCGGGCAATGTATCATCATCCGCCCTTCGCGGAACTCAAGGACAGGGATTTTCCCGCTTCCGAGTTCTGGTCCAGCCATGCCGTCTATCTGCCGTTCGGCGTTGCCATGGACGAGGCAGCCGCAACCCGGGTCGGCGAGGCGGCACGAGGACTCAACTGCCGGTTCGTGGATCCGGAACCGGCCTGAGAGCGAGGGGCCGGTGCCGCCGGCAGCCCGCGCATCGTACCATCGGCGATGCCGTTCCCGCTCAGTTGGTCAGATGCTCGAACCGCTCGCGGTAGCCGGGCGTGGTGAGCAGCCGGCTTTGCATCCCCCGGCGCGTGCCGAGGGGCACGTAGCTGCCGACGAGAGCCTGTTGCGTCGAGCCCAGCACACGCCAGCAATCGATGACGCGCGTGCCGGCTGCGCGCGACCAGTCGACGCGCGCAAGCTCGGCAAGCGGCAGCAGGATGACGACGGCATCGCAAGCCAGGCATTCCGCCGCCGTGGCGGCGATATGCGCCTTCGGCCCGAGTGCCTGCGCCGCTTCCTCATTCGCCAGCGGGTCCCACCCCACGACCACCCGGCCCTCCGCGGCGAGCCATCCGGCAAGATCGATGCCGAAGGAGCGCTCGATCATCGCCGTGCCGGGCTTGTACGCCAGGCCGAGCAGACCGGCGCTACCGCCGCGCGGCACCGCATCCAGCACCTGCCGCAGCACATAGTGGCCATGATCCTGATTGGCGCGATCGACGGCGTTCGGCAGGGTGCTCGGCACGCCGACGAGGTCCATGAAGGCGGCGAACGCACGGTTGTCCCGCGGCCAGCAGGGTCCGCCATAGGGCA
>JBOHMN010000365.1:0-2226 GCA_050730175.1 Acetobacteraceae bacterium
GAAATGGCTCGGGCACGCGCAGCTCACCACCACGGCCATCTATGCCGACGCCGTCGGCGCCGAGGAGCAGGACATCGCCCGCAGAATGTGGGGGTGACGGTCTGCCACAGCGGTCTTGAATAGATAACTTAACATGTTAAGTTACTACATGGACCACGACGAGCTGGAGCTGCTGCTTGCCTTGGACGGCGCGGTTTTCGAGATGGCTCGCGGGGTGATTGTGGAGTTCACCGCCCGGCGCACGTCGATGACGCCGGAGCGCCCGCACGGCATCAGCTACGCGCTCGTGCTGCGGGCAAAGTCAGGCGGACCGCCGTGGGTGCGCTTTGACAATGCACACGCCATTGACGAGAACAACCGGGGATACAGACGCAAGCGCGCCGCCCATGACCATTGGCACCGGACAGCCAGGGACAAAGGTCGTCCCTACAACTTCACGACAGCCGCTCAGTTGCTCGACGACTTCTGGCGAGAGGTTAAAAGGACATTCGATGAAAAAGGCATCTCCCACGACTTATAAGGTCGGCTCCATTGGCGAATTTGCGGAGTGGACGCGGCGTGTCGTGCACAATTTCGATGCGGGGCGCGGCGTGCCAAAAACCTGGTTCGATAGCGAAGAGACCGCGCGGCGTGCCGGCGCCGAGCAAGTCTCTGCCGAGGCCATGGTGAAGCTGCTCTCGCCCGCCAACCTCGCCGTGCTTGCGGCTATCCGCCAGCACAAGCCTGGCTCCGTGCGCGAACTCGCGGCACTGACAGGACGCAAGGAGGCCAGCCTGTCGCGCACGCTCAAGCGCTTCGCCCAGGCCGGGATCGTCAGCTTCCGGGATGGCCCCCATCGGACTCGAGTGCCTGCGCTCATCGCGCGCCGCGTGCATCTGGAAATCGATCTGACCGGCCAGCACAGCGCGGTCGCAGTGGACGGATCACCTTGAGCCGGCACACGGAATGTGAGGGTGATGGCCAGAGGAGATTGGCCCGCGTGCACATCCCTGCGGCGACGATTATATTCGCTTACTAAGGAGATCCGAATGGATAGCACGGTTGAGGTAATCATCCCGGTCGAGCCCGAGGCAGCGGCGGCGCTGGCCGACGCGCGTAACCGCGAAGCGATCGGCAGGCTGATCAGCCGCGTGCTCCGCCCGCGCTCCGGTCCGAGCCCACTGGCCCAGGCCATCGCCGAGATGAAAGCTGATGCAAGGGCGGCTGGTCTGACCGATGCGGATATCGATGCCGAGCTGGCCGCCTACAATGCGGAACGCCGCGATCCCCGCGCCGGCGAGTGATCGTTTTCGACGCCTCAACGCTGGTAGGCGCGGCGCTCAAGGTGGACAGCGTGCCGGAGCGGGCATTGCTTCATGCCGAAGAGGCGGATGTGTTTGCGCTCTCCGCTGCGGTTGAAGCCGAAATTGCCGAGGTGCTGAACCGTCCGAAGTTTGCGGGTGCCATTCTGCGCGAACGCCGCGAGCGCGTTCTGGAGATTCTGCGAGATGCGGCGGTCTGGTTTGAGCCTGCCTTGCGCATCACCGATTGCCGTGATCCCAAGGACAACAAGTATCTGGAACTTGCCCTTGCGGCCGGGGCGGAAATCATTGTCAGCAGCGACGATGACCTTCTCGTGCTCCACCCCTGGCGAGACATACATATCCTGCGCCCGGCAGACTATCTCGCTCGCATCTGATCTTGACCTTTTCGTCCTCCTGTAAATGAGTTATCCTGATGGCGTGTTAACATAATAGCCTGTGAGCGCGCTAAAATGCGGACAGTGGCCATAATCAGCCAGAAAGGTGGGACGGGCAAGACAACGCTCGCGATCCATCTGGCCACGGCGGCGAGCGCAGCGGGGTTTGTTGCCTTGGTGGTGGATACAGATCCGCAGGCTACTGCCTGCACCTGGCACACTTGGCGGGGTGACGCAGACCCCGACGTAATCGACTGTGCCACACACGCTCTCCTGCCGAGGAAGCTTCAACAGGCAGAGGACCTGGGAGCCGACCTGGCTGTTATCGATACGCCCCCCCATGCCGACATTATGGCCCGCGAAGCCTGTCGGGTGGCGGAACTGCTCCTGATCCCTTGTCGGCCACGCGCTTTCGATCTCGATGCCGTCAGAACCACGGCGGAGCTCGCCGCGGCTATCACTACAGTTGCAAGTTTTGTTTGAGATGGGCTCGCCGTGCGGCGGCCTGATGGGCCCGGCGCCAGAGGGACCAGGCGATGATGTGAGCC
>JBOHMN010000366.1:0-2013 GCA_050730175.1 Acetobacteraceae bacterium
GGATGACGGGGGGTATTCGGCATGATCTCGTCCTCCGGGCAGGGGTGCAGCGCTGCGCTGCACCCCTGCCCGTCAGCGAGACCCTACGGGAGTCCGGTAAGTGCGGAACGATTTGCCAGCATCCAGCCTTCGACGATGGCGTCGAGGCGTTTGAGGCCGCGTGCCATGATCTTGGGGCCGGCAGGTTTGTATCCTTTGGACGTATAGCCGGACCATCCGCCCAATCGTGCGGCGATCCAGGAGTACCAAGCCAGGGCGGTCGGATCGTGCGGGTTCTTCAGCTTCTCCGTCCGCCCTTCCAGGGTGCGGTTGATCGCCTGCAAGGCTGGCACCTCGGTCGGGTCGACAACGACGTCGTCCAGCTTTTGGCCGGTGCAGCCGTCCCGCCCGATCACCAACTGCATCACCCGCACCGCGGCAATCAGCGCCACTGTCACCAGCTTCAGCAAGCTGCCCGGCGTGGTGATTTGCGAGCTCTCGACGTCGACCCCATCCGTCTTCATCGTCCGGAACACCTGCTCGATGGTCCAGCGCAGGCGATACCAGCGCACCATCTGCATCGCTTCAGCCGGCGTGCTCACGCGGTGCGTGGTCAACAGACACCAGCGCACGCGCTGCTTGGGATCCGGCGGATCGACCTCGCAGACATCCACCACCCGCAGGGTCAGGTGTTGCGGCAGCTCCGCGCTGCCAGAGCAGGGCCGGAGCAGTGTCACCTCGCCGAGCCGTACCCCCACGACCGCGCTGCGCCCGGCACGCTGACTCCTGCCCCCGCCGCCCTTGGCCGGGACGGTGATGGTGTAGCGCGCCACCTCCGGCCAACCGGTGCAGGCCCCGAACAGTTTCTGGCCGTCCGCCAAGGCGCGGTTCTGTGCGGCACGGATCAGCAGGTGCACATTCGCCGGCCGGCGGGCGAACTGGTCATAGATGTCCCCCTCGCGGTCCTCCACCATGGTGATCATCGCCGCGTCCGCCAGCACATCGCCCGCCGTCTCCACCCCCGCCAGCCAGCGCCGCGATTCCTTCTGGTCCGCCGGCCGCGTCTTGCGGTCCGCCGCTTGGCCGGGCGGGCGGTTGATGACCTCGGCTCCGACCAGGCCGACCACGCCTCCCGTCTCGGCATCCAACGCCACCAACGGATGGATCAGCACACCAATGTCCACGCCATTGCCGACGGTGCCGAAGCCGCGCTTGCGCCCGCTGTGGCTGGCGTAGTTGTGCTCAGAGGTGTCGCTGACCACCACCACGTTGCGCCCGACGACACGCCGGGCGGTCAGCCGTCCGGCATGCGCCAGCATCTCGTGGCGGGTCACCGCCTCGTTATCGAGGAAATCGTTGAACCGACGCTTCTGCCCGCGACTGTCCGCCAGCGCGTGCAGGCACATCGTCTGCTGCTTCTGCATCGCTTCCAGCAGGGCGTTGGCAGTCTCCGCCAGGCGGCGGTCGCCGAACCGGCCCAGGCGATACTCGGGCATGCGAATCGCCCTCCTTCCTTGCTCGCCGGGGAAGGAATCCGCTTGCCGGCCGCCTGGCAAGGGCGCCGCGCTCGTCCCGATTGCAGTCGCTACCTCGACCCATCTGAAACCGCCCCGCCACGACTCAGGAAAATCGATTCGCAGTTGATGGGCCACCGTAGCCCACAAGGGGGAGGGAAACAGATCATCCTGACCGGCGGCGATCAGGCTTTCGTCAGGCGAGAGACCCAGGCGGAAACGGCGTCACCGCTGCCGAGATCGGTTTGCACCAGCCCGTCAATCATGAAAGACGGCGAGACGTGAATGCCGTTCTGGCGGGCATATTTCGTGTGCCATTTGACTTCCCGATCGAGATCAGGAAGGGCAAAAGCAGCGGCGAGTTGCGTTCCGCTGTACCCCTCGATCCGGGCAATGATGTCGCTCGGGGTAGCGTGCATATTTGGGCCGCCGGAATGGTGGTCGAACTCGAATTCTTCCCGGTGCGCCGCGACCGCGTTCATGACAGTCCGGGCAGCTTCTTTGCCGCCCTGAAGCGTGG
>JBOHMN010000367.1:0-4232 GCA_050730175.1 Acetobacteraceae bacterium
TCCTTATACCGTCGTAGCGGCCACAATCGGCCACGGGCTCGATCTTCAGGCGAAGCGCGTCGGGCGTGGTGATGCTGGGTGGCAGCGCAGGCTGTCGACGACGCGCCAGCACGGTGAGGATCACATCGCCACTGGCGATCCCCGCTTCCAACGCTTCGGCGCAGGCGCTTTCGACCGCCCCGATCCCATGATCGAGCACGGCGCCCAATACCTTGACGAACTGCCGGTCCCCGTCGGCGTGCTGCTTCAGCTTGGAGCGGACATGGGTTAGCGCCGGCGGTAGATTCCAGTCCTTGAACGGCGCGCCGTTACGCAGGGCGCCCGGCTTCTTCATCAGAACCGGCAGGTAATGCCAGGGATCATAGATGATCTGATCGCGCCGGAAGCAACGCGCATGCTCGGCGACGACCTCTTCGCCCAACAGCACAACGATGCGCTCGGCATAGGAGCGCACTAGGACCATCCGGCCGGCGGCGCGCGCATCGACGCTGTAGCGATTGTGATCGGCCATGATCAGGCAAGTCGTGCTAGCCCTGACGGCCTTCTCGACAAACCCGTCGAAGGCGCCGCGAAGTCGCATCAGGCTCGAGCGTTCTTCCTGGAACACGTCCCAGATCGATTGATCCCTGAACTCCGGGTGTCTGATCCTCTTGGCGTATGCAATGCACTGATCTTCCAACCAGGCATTCAACTCCTCGAGACTCTTGACCCGCGGTTTAGGCCGGAACATCTGATCGCGCAGATTGCCGACCTGGTTCTCGATCTGACCCTTTTCCCATCCTGAAGCGGGCGTGCAGGCCACCGGTTCAATCAGATGGTGCGAGCACATCTGCAGAAAGCGACGATTATACCGGCGCGCCTTGCCGACGAAGATCGCCTCGACCGCCGTCTTCATATTGTCGTAGACGCCACGCCGGCAAACGCCGCCATAAAACTGGAACGCCTTGTCATGGGCGTCGAACACCAGTTCCTGCGTCTCGCGAAAGTAGACACGCACAAAAGGCATGCGGCTATGCGATAGCTTCATATGCGCCGCCTTCACCGTCAGCGGAAGGCCCCGAAGCGTGATCGTCTCGTAGCTCCAATCAAACTGATAGGCCTCTCCAGGCGCAAAGCTCATCGGCACAAAGGCGTGAACCGGAACCCGGGCGCGTTCATCGCGCCAAGTCTTCACGAACCGATGCACGCTATCGTGCGCCCCGTCATATCCGCGACCGCGTACTTCCTCGAATAGCCGCTGCGTCGAACGACGTTCCCGTTTCGGCAGCGCTGCTTCGTTCGCCAGAATCTCCGTCAAAACTTCAACCCACTCGCCCAGCTTCGGCGTCGGTTGAACGTCACGCGTGTACTTGAACTCCGTCTTCTGGCTGCGAATGACCTTGCGCACCGTTGCGCGCGACACCGAAAGCGTTCGCACGATCTCCTTGATCGAGCGGTCCTGCTCGAAATAGGCGCGTCAAATCTCGCCGATCTTGTCCACGCCAACCATCCCACCAGACCTTCCCGGCCACTCGGGCCAAAGGGAAGGACGCTGACACACGTCAAAGGGGGGCGTTATTGGACGCGAAAACCGCCCCTCAGGGGGTCGTTATTGCAAGCGAATTTACAGGTCGACCTCCCATGTCAACGCCGGAGAGATTCTGCATCAGTTAGCCGGAGTAAAAGCGCAGCACGTACGCAAACAAGAAGGCGCCCGATATCGGGTGCCTTCTTGTTTGTCGTGGTTCATTCCTGAGGGGCAGCGTCCGAGGGCGGTTCGGCCCTGGCCCGACGGGCGCGGCGCTTGCTATGGGCGAGTCTGAAGCTGTCGCCGTTCATCTCGAGGATATGGACGTGATGCGTGAGGCGGTCGAGGAGCGCGCCGGTCAGCCGCTCGGAGACGAACACTGAAGTCCACTCGTCGAAGGGCAGATTGCTCGTGACGATCGTCGAGCTACGTTCATATCTTTGACTGAAGACTTCGAACAGGAGTTCTGCGCCGGTTGGCGACAGCGGAACGTAGCCGAGTTCGTCGATGATCAGCAGCCTGTAGGCGGCGAGTTGCCGCTGGAACCGCAGGAGCCGCTTTTCGTCACGCGCCTCCAGAAGTTCGTGGACGAGAGCGGACGCTGTGATGAAGCCGACCGATAGGCCTTTCTGGCAAGCCGCCAAGCCGAGCCCGAGCGCAACGTGGCTCTTTCCGGTGCCGCTGTTGCCGACGGCGATGATATTCTCGCGCCGCTCGATATAGTCTGAGCGCGCCAGTTCCAGCACCAGCATCTTGTTAAGCGATGGCAACGCCAGAAAATCGAACGTGTCGAGGCTTTTGACCGTTGGGAACCGCGCCGCCTTGATCCGACGCTCCACCATACGGCGCTCGCGGTCGATCATCTCCATCTCGGCCAGCCGCATCAGGTAGCGCGGATGATCGACGCCTTCAGCCGCGCACAGACGGGCGACCTTGTCGTATTCCCGTAAGAACGTCGGCAGCTTCAGCGCCTTCAGATGGTGCGCAAGCAGGATCTGCGGGTCGTCGGTCATGCCACCGCCTCCGCCAACAGATCCATGTACGATCGTGCTGACGTTGTAGCGACCGTTGCTTTGGGCAGATACGGATAGATCGTCATGTCGAGACGTGGCGGCCGCCGCTCGATGCGGCACAGCACCAGATGCTTCACGGCATCGAAGCCGATCGCGCCGCGCCCGATGGCGTCCCGCACGGCGCAGGCCACATCGTGGATCTCAAATACTTCCATCAACCGCAGCACCTGCACAAACTCGCGCTTGCCGGGCTTGCCCATGCGGGCCTCAAGCAGGCGGCGAAGCGTTGCGAACTCTTCGGGTAACGTCCAGTCCGCAAGCGGCGCGGCCTGGTCGAGCGCGTTGGTCTTCTGCTCCAACAGCGCCAGGTAGTGCAGCGGATTGAACACGAAGTCCTCTCGATCGTAAGATCGGGGATGGCGCGCTATTACCTCCGCGCCGCAGGCGATGACCACCTCGTATACATAGCCGCGGATGAGCACCGCCTGATGGCCATAAGCAGTCGGAACCGAGTAGTCGTTCAGTCGATAGCGCACGAGCGACAGCGAGTTGACGCGGCCTGGCTTCTTGTCACACGCGTCGTAGGGCGCCGGCAGCGGCTTCTGGAAGGCGACGAGATCGTGCTGCAACCGCTCGCCAATCGAACTGTCATGGCCGCGAAGCCGGTCCACAAGCCGCCGCCGACAGCAGACGAGAAGATGGGTGTTCAACGCTTCGAAGTCAGAGAACTCAGGGATCGGCACGAGGAAGTTCCGCCGCGCATAACCGACGAGACCCTCGACCTTGCCCTTATCGTTGCCCTTGCCCGGGCGGCCAAAACGATCCGTGAACAGGTAGTGCGACTGCAACTCACTGAACACGCGCGTCCGTTGCCGTTTGCCATCGCCGAGAATGCGGGCGACCGCGATCTTCGTGTTGTCGTAGAGGATCGACTGTGGCACGCCTTCGAAGAAGGCGAACGCCCGCACGTGTCCGTCGCAGAATGCTTCCGTCGTCTCGGCCGGGTACGCGACCACAAAGATTGCGTCGGAATGCGGCAGGTCCATCGCAAAGAAATGGATTTTACGCTCGACGCCGCCGATCACGCCAATGGCCTCGCCAAAATCCGCCTGCGCATGTCCCGGCGGATGCACGAGTGGCACAAACATCTCCTGTGTCCGCTGTCGCCAACCGGCAATGTAATCCTTCACGATCGTGATTTTGCCCGCGAAGCCATGCTCATCGCAGAGACGCTCGAAAACGCGCTTGCTCGTGTGTCGCTGTTTCTTCGGGCGATCCTTGTCGGCCGCCATGATGGCGTCAATAACGCCGGTGAACTCATCGAGCTTCGGCCGGAACGGCGGCTTCGTACGCACGTATCCAGGCGGAACCGAAAATCTCAGCATCTTCGAGACTGTTCTCGGGTTGATGCCGAACCGGTCCGCCGCTGCGCGCTCGCTGATCCCTTCGATCCGAACAGCATGCCGGACCCGCGCATACAGCTCCACTTTCTTCATCCCCCGCCCCTTGCTGACTCAGGCAAAGGACTCTAGCTGCCGCAGTTTTGCTCCGGCGCGGCCGTCCAAATCGGCCGCTTCATTGCGGCATTATTGCTCCGGCGTTGACAATAAAGGCAGCGCCAACTGGATCATCTGGCCACCGACGCCGAAGTTCTTCGGTCAGAGATCTAATCCTCGAGCTCCGAGTAAACAGGGGAAGGACATATCCTTCCC
>JBOHMN010000368.1:0-4424 GCA_050730175.1 Acetobacteraceae bacterium
GCGCTTAGCGGCAAGTCAGGGTTGCCGCAATGTCTGGACAGCGCGGGCAGGCGATGTAGTACTCGCAGCCGCCCGCCCCGCCAGGGACCGCCGATGAGCATGCTCGATTATCCCCGACTCGCCGCAACGCCGATTGTGACCGACCCCTTCCCGCATGTCGTCGTGTCGTGTTTCGTTCCACCCGCGACATTGCAATCGGTCGTCTCAGAGCTGCCTCTGCTTGAGCGCCGAGGCTCGTTTCCCACCGGTGCGCTCAGCCTTGGGGGCACCGCTCGGGCGCTGATGGAGGAGCTGGAGGGGCCGGCGCTGCGGCGTGCGATTGCGGCCAAGTTCGGGCTCGATCTGGACGCCGCACCGACCATGCTGACGCTGCGCGGTTGCGCGACGGAGCGCGACGGGCACATCCATCGGGATTCAGTGGCGAAACGCGTGACCGTGCTGCTTTATCTCAATCCGGCAACGGCAGCATGGGCGCGCCACGAGGGGTGCCTGCGTTTGTTGCGCCAGCCCGACGATCTCGACGATTTCGCAGTCGAGGTCCCGCCGACCGACGGCGCGCTACTGGTGTTCCCGAACAACGCTGCCGCCTGGCACGGGCATCGGGCCTTTACCGGCCGGCGGTACGTAGTGCAGCTCAATTACATGACGACCGATTCCGCCGCCCGCTCCGAGCTGCGCCGCCACCGCCTCTCTGCGTTCGTCAAGCGCCTGACACGCGCCGCCTGAGGAAAGACGATCGGCTGGCCCGGCTCATCGCACGCGGATAGGACCATGTGGGGATCGCCCCGACATAGGCGAGCGTGGAGAGCGCCGTGATCCAGAAGCTCGTCGGCCAGTTCGTGTAGAATGCTAGTGTGATGCCGAGCCAAGCTTCACCCAGGGCCAGCACGGCAGCAAGCAGCAATCCCGTTCCGACACGCGGCGTGAGGCGCTGCGCGGTTGCCGCGGGGCCCACCATCAGGGTGAAAACCAGCAGCACCCCGACGATCTCGGCACAGGCGGCGGTTGCCAGGCCGACGATGCCAAGAAACAGGACGGAGTAAAGGCTGAGCGAGACCCCCTTGGCTTCGGCGACCTCCGGCTGCAGGCTCGCGAACATCAGCGGGCGCGCGATTGCCGCGAGACCGATCAGGCTTGCCACGCCAAGGCCGAACAGTGCGAGCACCGTTGTCATGCCGACTGCGAGCACATTACCGAACAACAGCGCGACCGCCTCGCTGGCAAACCGCGTGTACAGGCTGAGGAACAACAGGCCGAAGCCGAGTGCGAGTGCCAGCACGATGCCGATTGCGACGTCCCGTTCCGTCACCCGCTCGCCGAGGAATCCCATGCCGATGCCGGCAAGAACGCTGAGGGCGATGAGACCCGCAAAAGGCGAAACGCCGATCAACACCGCGCCTGTCGCGCCGGCAAAGCCGACGTGGCCGAGGGCGTGGCCGGCGAAAGTTTGCCCGCGCAGCACCAGGAAATAGCCGACGAGGCCGCCGAGTGCCGCCACGATCCCCGACGCCGCAAACGCATCACGCATGAATCCGTATTCAAGCATGGCGGTGCGCGCCGCCTTCCATGTCCTGACCGTCTGCCAACACGAAAATCCGTCCGTTCAGGTTCACGACATCAATGGCCATCCCATAGAGGCGGGAGAGGGCGGGCCCGGTGATCACCTCCGCGACCGTACCGATCGCGGCCTGGCGCTGACCGAGATAAAGCACGCGGTCGATGGCACCAAGCAGCGGATTGATTTCGTGTGCGGTGAACAGCACCGTGATCCCGAGTTCCTGTTGCAGAGACCGTGCCAGTGCGACGACCACGGCCTGATGATGCGGATCGAGACTGATCAGCGGTTCGTCTAAAAGGAGAAGGTGCGGCCGGCCGAGCAGCGCCTGGGCGAGCAGCAGGCGTTGCCGCTCGCCGCCCGAGAGCTCGAACAGCGGGCGGCACGCGAGCTCCGCGGCACCAACTCTTTCCAGCGCCGCCGCGACTTCCCGCCTGCCCGCCGCGCCGAGCAGCGGCAGGCCCGGGCGATGGCCGTGATAGGCCGCGGCGACGAAATCCCTGCCCCGCAGTCTGATTCCCGCCGCATGGCTCTGCACCTGCGGCAAATAGCCGATCGCCGGGTTACCAGGGAGCGGCAGGCTGCCAAGCACACGAATAGAGCCGCCCGCAGGTGCGAGCAGTCCGAGCACGGCTTTGAGGACCGTCGTCTTGCCTGCGCCATTCGGCCCGAGAACGCCGATGAATTCCCGCTCGCGGATGGCAAAGCTTACGCCTTCCAGAATGATCCGGGCGCCGCGCGCGAGCGTGACATCGCGGAACTCAATCGCATTCATGGCCGCTTCGCGGGCAACAGGCGCGCAAGTTCTGCCAGTTCACCAAGCATCCAGGCCTGATAGGTCGTATTGGGTGGCTCGGTCTCAGTGACGCCGAGCACCGGAACGCCGGCCTCCCGCGCGATGTTCTCCATCCGGCGCGCGAGCCGATCGGTCGCCTGTCTGTTATAGACCAAAAGCGCCACTCGGTGGCGACGAAGGTCTGCCTCGAAGCGAGCCACCTGAGCCGCGCCCGGTTGCGTCGCGTTCATCACCGCCAGCTGGAATGCTCCGTTCTTCACGATCATGCCAAGGGCGCGGAACATATAGCCGAACACCGGCTCGGTCGCGGTCACCGCGGTACCGGCAAGGCGCTCGCGCAAGCGGGCAATCCGCACCGTAACCGGCGCGAGAGATGTCCGAAATGAAGCGAGGCGCCGGGAATAGTCTGCCGTGTGGGCAGGATCATCTGCGGCGAGTGCGGTCTCGAGCGCCGCCGCCAGCGCCAGCATGGTGCGCGGGTCGTACCAGATGTGCGGATTATCGCCGAGCCTGGCCCCCACCAGCCGACCGACGATGATCGTCTGCCGACCGGCTCTGGGGGTCGCTGCGAGCAGCTTCTGCATCCAGGGGTCGTAGCCAAGGCCGTTCGCGATCACGATACGCGCCTTGAAAACGGCACGGCCGACCGCTGGGCTGGCTTCGAAGAGGTGCGGATCGACATCGGGATTGGCGAGGATGCTGGTCACCGCAACCGACTCCCCGCCGAGCTGGAGAGCGATATCGCCATAGAAATTCTCGGCCGCGACAACCGGGATCGGCGCTGCCCGCGCCGCATTTCCGTTTGCGGCGAGAAGAGCAAGGAACATCGCGCTCAAGGCGCACCGCACCGCTGCCTGCGCGCAGCGGTTCACCGGCTCCCGCAACGCGACCGGGACCAAGCGGAGAAGACCGGCCCGGCGCGATGTGATCGCCCCAGAAAAGGGCCGGCGATCATGGGACAAATGGTTGGAGGGCTGGTGCTGCAACGCAAGTCCGATTTTCCCGGCGGTCGCCCAGTTGCACCACCATGATGGCTCACCCACACCCGCGGGGACAAGGCGACCGACCCGCCCCTCGCTCTTCCACTATCGCTCGGACCGCCTTGCTTGCATGGCGCCCGCGACCGCTACGCGGGGTTTTCGCCCGCCCGAGCTAGAAACGATCTCGGCCGGCGCGCCCGCCGGGGAAAACTCGTGCACGGCCGGAAGAGGTTCGGCGAGCCGACCCGCCCCAAGGCGACAACCTGGTTGTTGCTGCTACTTTCGGTTACCAGAACGAGGGAAAGCGAGCCGCGTGCAGAACGCGCCTCGCCGGCTCACCCTGGGAGATCGCTATGAACCCGGCAAAGATCGTGCTGCGGGCGGCCGGCCTCGAACTTGAGCTAGCCCCCGGGACCGGCGGCGCGATCGCGGGCTTCCGCGAGCACGGGTTTGCGGTCATGCGCGGGACCGCGCTCGATACGAGCGATGTTGATTTGTTCGCGTGCTATCCGCTCGTCCCGTTTTCCAACCGCATCGGCGGCGGGCAATTCACCTTCCGAGGCGGCACATATCAGCTGCGGCGCGACGTGAGCACAGGCGGTCGGCACGCGATCCACGGCGAGGGCTGGCAGCGCGCTTGGTCTGTCGCCGAGGCAGGCGACTCGTCGGCCCTCCTCACGCTGGAACATCGCGGCACAGAGGCAGGCGCATGGCCGTTCTCGTTTCGTGCCGAGCAGCGCTTCATGCTCTCCGGAAACGGCCTCACGGTCATGCTTGCCCTGACCAACAGAGCTGAGACGGCGGCGCCAGCCGGTATCGGCCTCCACCCGTACTTCCCCCGTCACGACGGGGTGATGCTCAGCTTCCGCGCCCGAGCGGTGTGGCGGAACGGCGCGGACCAGCTGCCATCGCAGGCAACCGCCCTGCCCGCCGAGTGGGACTTCTCCACCCCGCACACCCTCGACGAACCGGGGCTCGACAACTGCTTTGCCGGTTGGCCCGGAGTAGCGGAGATCGCATGGCCGGCGGCCGGGCGCACCCTCAAGATCGAGGCCGATCGCTGTTTCGGCCATGCGGTGGTCTACACGCCGCC
>JBOHMN010000369.1:0-2686 GCA_050730175.1 Acetobacteraceae bacterium
GGATGAAGGTCGCGATGTTGTTGAGGATCGTTGTCGGGTTGGTGCCACCCGTGACGACCTGCGCGTGCGCCAGAGCCGGCATCATAAGCACTGCCATCACGGCGAGCGGCAGGCGATAACGGATGTCCATTCCGCTTCGGCAGGCCGAAGGCGCCATGATCTCGCGCAATCTTGTCAGGCCGTCCGGCCTTCTCTCAGTCATCCGATCCCTCGCTTGCTGTTGCGGCCGATGACGCAAGGTGCCCCGTCAACGTCACGGGAGACCGGACCGCCAGCCGGTCCGGCCCGGCCGACCGCGGGAAAACGTTCCAGGCCGGCACAGAGGATTTCATAACCCGCTGCTGTGCCGGTGCCGGTGCCTTTCCTGTCCCGGCAGCCCGATGCATGAGCTGCCATCGCAAATGTCCCGGGCCAGGCGAATCGGGAAACACGTTCCAGTCCTTGGGGACTGCCGCCGGAGGCAACTTCGCCGCCGCGGCTCCGGCGCCGGGGTCGATCTCGGGAACAACCCGTTTCGCAGCGCTCACCACCTCGGCGACGTAGCCGTTCGCGAAGCCCTCGTGTGCGGTCCCGGTGTTGTAGCGGGAGAGCGCCGCCCTGAGCGCTGCCTGCCGAGCAGCCGGCGTTCCGCCGCCGGCATAGTCTTTCACCAGCAGCGCCGCTCCGGCGCGAAGGCTTGCGCACGGCTCGAAAGCCTCGGCAACGGAAAGATGCAGCGGCCCGAGATTCCGGGAGTTGATCTGCATGAGGCCAAGATCGACGGAGTGGCCCGCCGCGATTGCTTTCTGAGCCAAGTTGACCGCTGCGACCTCATCCTTCGGCCACAACGCCGCATGCGTCGCGTTGTCGTGGACCGCCAGCGTATCGAAATGGCTCTCCACCGCCGCGAGCGCCGCTAGCGTCCCGGGTGCGACCTCGGGCGCGCAAGTGCCGGCCAGTTGAGTGAACAGGGCGAGCGGAACGATCACCGCGGCCCCGGTCCCCAGGCGGTCGAGTTGTGCCAAGCCTGACTTGCTGATCGCATGAGTTGCATATATATTATAGATATCGATATTGTCAATTACAGTATCTATTAATAGTTTCGACGACTTAGTTGGACAGGTCTGCAGTACTATGCGATACGCGGGAAATGGCGCGGCCGAAGCGATTCGCCGAAATGACCATGGCGCGGTTCCCCGGCGGAACCTTTGCGGAGATCGACGCCGTGCTGCTGCCCGACGAAGACCGGGCTGGCTTCATTCGCAATGCGGTCGAATCGGAGATCACCCGGCGGTCCCAGGACTTCTATTCCGATCTCAGAAGATATCTCCTGGTCGGCGAGGGCGAGCTGGACTTCTGTATGGCGGCGATTCGCCGGGCGATTCAGGAACGCAAGACGGCCCTTACCGGAATCGGCGTCGAGCCTGCGATATCCGCGAGCCTGACCCGGAAGATCCGACGCGTGAAGCAGCCGGCCCGGAAAGCAACCCGGCCGCGGCGGCGGAAGTGAGGATCGGCTTGGTCGGAATGGGCAGATATGTTCGAAAGTTCTTCCGAGTGCAGTCTGCCGTTCGCCAGGCCGTGCCGTCATCCGTCAGGATTCCATCCGTCTTTCGCTTGAATCCGCTCCGCGTGCCCGGCCGGTCGTCCCGGTCGCACTTGCTGCCGATTCGTTGCAAATTTATTATCCGCTGCGAATCGAGCTTGCAAGAGGTCAATGATGCTCAGCCCGACCGCTTTGGCGAAAGCGGACATCCGGTCGATCGACACGTTGATCCTGCCGAGCTCGACCGCGGAGACGTACGGAGCGCTTGCTTTGCAGACTCTGCTGAAGGCGAGCACCGAATAGCCCAGGGTCAGGCGGATCTTGCGCAGATTTGCTCCGAAGATCTTCCGCTCTTGCGCCTTGGGGACGAACGTCCCGGTTTTGGCCCGGCCCGCGTGCTTGACTCTTTTCGCGCGCTTTGTCGCGGCTTTCGATGCAGCGGACAAAAAATGAGTCGCGCCCGAGCTGCGGGTTCCCGACGTGGATGCTTTGCCCACGGCCGCCTTACCTCCCATACGGTCACCTGTTGTTCGCGGCGGTGCTACGGCCGCGCGTACGTGACACCGGTTGTTCGCCGTGCGCACGACTCGCGTGCACAGCGGCACTCTAAGCCGTTGTTCGGATTGGAGACAGAGATCCCCGCAGATCGCGCGTTGCCGCGACTCGCGCAGGTGGTCAAAGTTGGAGATTGTTCCCGTGCGCCGGTCCCGGTGCCGGGCGCAGACGTTCCCGACAGCCAAGGAGATTCCTCACCCAGCCCCTGAAACAGACACACCCGCCACAAGGGCGGGTGTCCACAAAAGCCTGATGGGGGTTGTCGCCGGCAGTTGGTAGCTACCGGGGACGTAACGAAGCGAAGCGCTTCCCCTTCATCCCACAAGACCCCGGAAATTGCAAGCCCAAGCTTGCAACGGAGGTTTGTGTCCCGGGCCGTGGCCCCTCCCCTCCCCCGGCGGGTTCCCACCGAGAGGAGAACCCGATGGATTCCGGACTCGACGGAGAGCACAACTCCGCCGCTCGCCCGATACGTGCCACCGGCCTGCGCCGCCTTACGGCGCCGATGCTGACGGCCGATCAGTTTGCCGGCCGGTTCGAGGGGGCCGAGGCCTCGCCAGGCCAGATCCTTGCCGCCTTCAAGGCCGCCGCCGCATTTCTCGGCAT
>JBOHMN010000370.1:0-11283 GCA_050730175.1 Acetobacteraceae bacterium
GTCTGGACAAGCCCCTTGCCGAGGGTAGCGCTACCCAGCACCACTGCCCGGCCGTTATCCGCCAGCGCTGCGCTCAAAATCTCCGCAGCGGACGCCGTGAGCCCGTCGACCATCACGACGATCGGCAGTCCACTCGACAAATCTGCCCCACCCGCCTGCCAGAGGTGCGCCGCCGCAGGGTCGCGCCCCGCAGTGCTTGCAATCATTCCGCGCGCCAGCAACACGTTCGCCGCGTGCACCGCCTGGTCCAAGAGACCGCCGCGATTCCCCCTCAGATCCAGCACGATGCCTTTGGGCGGGTTTGCCACCGACAACCCCGCAACGATTTCATTGGCAAGCTGCGGGCCGGTGCCGGCATCGAAAGCGCTGATCCTGAGCACGAGAAGGTCGCCGTCGCGCGTCGAGAACACCGTCTCCGGCGGCACCGGGCGCCGCACCAGTGCGACCCTCCGCACACCGCCGCGCGGATCAGCGAGCGTCAGGGCCACGCTGCTTCCGGCCGGGCCGGCAAGCTCTGCCGTCAGTGCGCTGAGCGCCTTGCCCGTAACGGCCGCGCCATCCACCGCGAGCAGCCGTTGCCCCGCGCGAACACCCGCGCGCGCTGCCGGACTGCCACTGATGACGCGGCCCACCAGAACCGCGCGGTTCCACACGGCGAGCGTGATCCCTGTGCCGGACAAGCCCGCACGCGCCGCACGTTCCGGGCCCGCCTGCGCGGGCGGCACGTAGCGGGAATAAGGGTCGAAATGATTGAAAAGTTCATCGAAAAACGCCTGGATCACGCTGTCCGGCCCGAGCGCGCGCACCTCTTGCGAATCCCGCCACGCCACGCTCGCAACTATTGCGATTGCCCGCCCCCATGCCGCCGCGTCGGCCGATTCGGGCGCCGGCACAATGGCGAGCACGCGGTCCGGCAAGGAGAGGCTGAGCTTGCCTCGGGAAACCTCCGTCGAAAGCGAGGGATCGAGCAGCGAAAGCCCGCCCAGCCCCCAGAGCGCGAGTGTCCGCACCGGATAGGGCGAGAGGGTACGCGGCTCGATGAAAGCAAGCGCCTGGCCAAGCACTTCGGCGGTAAGCTGGATCGGAAAGCGTGGTACCGATCTGAGCGGCGCTGCCAGCGCCTCGCCCGGCGACACCAGGACGAGCAGCAGCACAAAGAACCTCAGGCGCGCCGCGATCGGCGCTACCCTCCACCCCGCCGCGCGCGGCCGCTGCCATCCTCCAGCCGGAAAACCACCCGCCCGCTCACCGCGCAGGCGGCAACCAATCGCACGCGGACGCGCCCGCCCGCCGCGAGGCACTGGCCGCTCCGCGCGCCGGTCAGGCTCCCCCTTGCTTGGTCGTAGTGCCAGCTATCCCTCGGCAGCGTGGAGACGGGGACGACGCCATCCGCTCCGCTCTCTTGCAGTTTGACGAAAATCAAAGAGCGCGTCACGCCGGAAATGCGCCCCTCTCCTATGCTGCCGATACGCCCCGCTTGCAGCGCTGCCTGGGCTCGCGCCAGTACGCCGCGCTCGGCCTCCGCCGCGCGGCGTTCAGTGATCCCGAGATGAATGGCAACCTCGCCAAGCGATCGGAGGAACGTATTCCGCGCCCCGCCTTGCTCTGCGGGCAGCGTAGAAATCAACGCACGATGCACAAGAAGGTCGGCATAGCGCCGGATCGGGCTGGTGAAATGCGCATAGGCCGCAAGCGCCAGGCCGAAATGTCCGCCATTCTCCGCGGCGTATGCCGCCTCCGGCAGGCTCTGCAGCACCTTTTCGCAGGCTGCGTCCGCCGTCGGGGAGCCGGCAAGCGCGGCCAGCGCGGCGGTGAGATCTGCCGCCCGGATCGCAGCGCTTGCCGGCAGTCGTGCACCAACCTCGCCGAGAAAAGAACGCAGGCCGGCAAGCTTCTCCACCGTCGGCCGGGCGTGCACCCGGTAGAGGCCAGGCAGCTTCCGGGCGAGCATTTCTTCCGCCGCCGCAACGTTGGCGAGAATCATGAAATCCTCGACCAACTGGTGGCTCGGCAAGCGTCGCGCACGCGTCACGTCCACAACGCGGCCCGTCGCATCGCACGCAACCTTGCGTTCCAGGAGATCGATTTCGAGCGGCCCGCGCCTTGCCCGCTCCCGCTTGAGCGCGCCCCAGCCGGCGTAGAGGTGAGCGATCGCGCCACCCGGCAGCCCGAGCGCATCACCATGTTCAATCGCGTGCTGCACTTCCTCGTACGTCAGCCGCGCCGCACTCTTCATCACGCCGCGCCCGAATCGGTGCCTGAGCTTCCGCCCTTCGGCATCGACCGCGATTTCGGCAAACACGCAGCCGCGCTCCGCGCCGGGACGAAGGCTGCACCAGCCTTCCGAGAGCGCTTCCGGCAGCATCGGCAAGACGCAATTCGGAAGATAGACGCTGTTGCCCCGCTCCAGCGCCGAACGATCGAGCCAGCTTCCCCCGCGCACGTAATGCGCTACGTCAGCGATCGCAACGATGATCCGGAAGCCTTGTGCCTCCGGCACAGCGAAGACCGCGTCATCGAAATCTTTGGCGTCGTCGCCGTCGATCGTGACCAAGGGCAGCGCACGCAGATCTTCGCGCCCCGCCCGTTCCACCGGGCCGGCTTCGGCCGCCTCGGTCAAGGCGGCAGGCGGAAACTCGCGGGCAAGCTCAAGGCTCCGGATCACGATTTCATTCAGCGAACGAACACCGTCGAACTGGCCCAGGCGCTCGGTAATGCGCATCGGGCGCGGGCCGAAGCCGCGCCGGGGCAGCGGCTCGGCGACGACGAGCTCGCCGGGCTCAGCGCCACCTCTTGCCCCCGCCGGCACGCGCCACGGTGTACGAAGACGCCGATCCGCCGCGACGATCTCCCCATCTTCGCCCACCCGCCCGTCTCTGCTGATCGCGCGAAACACGCCAACGTACGGCGAAGCCACGGTCGAGGAATGCGTAGTCGGAGCAGCCCGGTGGGTGCCCTTCTGCGATCGCCGTCTCACCTCATCCCGCCGCCTCACGCCGCGATTTTCTGCGCGTCGCCGCGGGGCGAGTCTTCGCGACCTCCGCTTTCGCCTTGCCGCTCGCGCCGCCTGGCTTCCTGCGGCCGAGCGTCCGGCCCTTCTCGGCAATGAGCGCGATCGCCTCCTCCAGCGTCACGTCGTCAAGCGTGCGATTCTTCGGCAGCGTCGCAACCTTCCGGCCATGCTGGACGTAAGGCCCGAAGCGACCCTTGCGGACCAGCACATCCGCCCCGTCTGCCGGGTGCGGACCGAGGGTGCGCACACCGGCGAGCTTCCGCGCCAGCACATCGACCGCGCGATTGAGCCCGACCGCAATGACATCGTCGTCGCGATCGAGCGAGGCGAACACGTTGCCCATCTTCACGAACGGCCCGAACCGCCCGATCCCGGCCGAAATCGGCTGCCCGGTTTCGGGGTGCACGCCGATTTGCCGTGGCAATCCGAGGAGACCGAGCGCCTGCTCCAGCGTCAACGTCTCGCCGTCCAGCCCGCGCGGCAACGTCACCCGTTTCGGTTTCTTGCCGGCGCCGTTGCCATTGGCCGCCGCCTCCCCCTGCTGGACGTAAAGCCCATACGGTCCGCGCCGCACGGTGACCGGCTCGCCACTCGCCGGGTCGTTGCCGAGAAGGCGCTGACCTTCTTTCAGTGAATCGCCCGAATCGGCTTCGCCATTCGCAATCGCAAGCCGGCTTGTATACGGACATTCCGGATAGTTGGAGCAGCCGACGAAGGCGCCGAAACGTCCGAGCTTCAGTCCAAGCCGCCCCTTGCCGCAGGTAGGGCAGAGCCGGGGATCCGACCCGTCTGCACGGGCGGGAAAGAAATGCGGGCCAAGGTCCCGATCCAACGCCGTGATGACATCGGAAATCTTGAGATCTTTCGTTTGATCGACCGCACGCGAGAACTCTTCCCAGAAGGCGCGCATCACCGCCCGCCAGTCGGCGCGGCCACCGGAAATGTCGTCGAGCTGTTCCTCGAGCGCGGCGGTGAACCCCGTATCGACATAGCGGTTGAAGAAACTGACCAGAAAGGCAGTGACCAGGCGCCCGCGGTCTTCCGGCACAAAGCGGCGTCTTTCCAGCCGCACATACTTTCGTTCCTGCAGGACTGAGAGAATCGCGGCGTACGTCGAAGGCCGGCCGATCCCCAGCTCCTCGAGCTTCTTGACAAGCGACGCTTCGGAATAGCGCGGTGGTGGCTCGGTGAAGTGCTGGATGGCCGAAACGTCGCCGAGCCCGAGCGGATCCCGCGCTGCCATGGCCGGCAAGGTGCGTTGTTCGTCGTCTTCCTGAGCCTCGTCGCGATCTTCCTGATAAAGCCGGTAGAAGCCATCGAACGCGATGGTCGAACCGTTCGCCTTCAGTCTCACCCGGCCCGTCGCCTCCGCGATTTCGACAGAAACGAGGTCAAGCTCGGCGGAAGCCATCTGCGAAGCGACAGCGCGCTTCCAGACCAGCTCATAAAGCTGCCGCTGCTCCGCCGTGAGATGCTTTGCCACCGCCCCCGGCGTGCGGCTCACGTCGGTCGGGCGGATCGCTTCATGCGCCTCCTGTGCGTTCTTCGCCTTCACCGTGTATTCGCGTGGCGCGGGCGGCAGATAATCCGCGCCGAAGGTCTCCCGCACATGCCCCCGGATCGCGCTCACCGCCTCTTGCGCGATCTGCACACCGTCGGTCCGCATATAAGTGATCAGCCCGACCGTCTCGCCCTCCAGATCGACACCTTCATAGAGCTGTTGCGCGACTCGCATCGTCGCCTGCGCCCGGAACCCAAGCTTGCGGCTCGCCTCTTGTTGCAGGGTAGAAGTGGTGAACGGCGGCGGCGGGCTGCGCCGTTGCCGCTTCTTTTCGATCGTCGCAACAAGGAAGCGGGCGGCTTCGACGGCTGCCTTGGCGCGCGCCGCATCGACCTCGGTCGGCAGGCTGAACTGCTCGAGCTTCTTGCCGTCGAGGTGGCTGAGCCGCGCCGTAAAGCGCTCGCCGCGCGGGGTAGTGAATTCCGCCTCGACCGTCCAGTATTCCCGAGCGCGGAAGATTTCGACTTCCGCTTCACGCTCAGAGATCAGCCTGAGCGCCACGGACTGCACACGCCCGGCGCTCCGGCTCCCCGGCAGCTTCCGCCACAACACGGGCGACAAGGTGAAACCGACCAGGTAGTCCAGCGCGCGGCGCGCGAGGTAGGCCTCGATCAGCGGCTGGTCCAGGTCCCGCGGCTCGGCCATTGCCGCGCGGATGGCGCTCTTCGTGATCTCATTGAAAGTGACCCGCCGGACCGTCACTCCCTGGAGCGCGTGCCGGCCCTCCAGCATCGCGCGCACATGCCAGGAGATCGCTTCACCCTCGCGGTCCGGGTCTGTCGCAAGATAGAGAGTGCGCGCACCCTTCAGTGCCTTGGCGATCGCCGCGACCTGGCCCACGCCACGAGAGTCGGCCTCCCAGTCCATAGCGAAGTCCTGATCGGGGCGTACGCTGCCGTCTTTAGGCGAGAGGTCCCGCACATGCCCCAGGCTGGCCAGCACAGTGTAGCCGCCGCCCAGATATTTGTTGATCGTGCGGGCCTTGGCGGGAGATTCGACAACGACGACGTCTGGCATGAGATCCTGACAAGCTCGATGATGGGGAGCTATCCCCGGGTGCCGGCGCGACTGATGACCCGGTTTCCGGGCAAGAGCTCTATGCGTCCGGCGACCTCGAGTTCCAAAAGGGCCGCGTTCACTGCGGCGGCGGAGAAGTGGCAGCGACGCACGAGATCGTCAACCGTCGCCGGAGAAGAATCAAGCAATTCAAGGATTTGCGCCTGTGCCAATGGCACCTCGGGCGGCTCTTCCGGTATCTCCGGGGCGGCGTCCGGCAGACTGGCCGCCTGGCGTTTCGGACGCGCCAGGGGAAATAGCCCCGCGGCCTCACCAGCGGGGCCGAGGGCGGGCAAATGTTCCAGAACGTCTGCCGCATTCTCCACCAGGTGCGCGCCCTGGCGGATCAGGTCGTTCGAGCCGCGCGTGCGCGGATCGAGCGGCGAGCCGGGCACCGCATAAAGCTCGCGCCCGGCCTCGAGCGCCAGGCGCGCGGTGATCAGGCTGCCCGAATGGAGCGCAGCCTCGATCACGACAACGCCCAGCACAAGTCCCGCGATGATGCGATTGCGGCGCGGAAAATGCCTGGCTTGCGGCGCGGTACCGAGTGGCGCTTCGCTCACTACGCAACCCTTCAGAGCGATCGCAGCCTGCAGGTCGCGATGCTGCGGCGGATAAGGGATGTCCAATCCGCCGGCGACGGCAGCGACCGTCCGCCCCGTCTCGAGTGCGCCGCGATGTGCCGCACCGTCGATCCCGCGCGCCATCCCCGAGACCACCGGCAATCCGGCTTGGGCAAGCTCCGCTGCAAGCTCTTCGGCGATGCGCTGGCCGTTGGCCGATGCGTTCCTGCCCCCAACGATCGCAACCGCCCGCCCGGAAAGAACAGCGCAGTCGCCCAGCACGGCAAGGATGGGGGGCGGGTCGGCCAGAAGCGCCAGAAGCGGTGGATATTCGGGCTGATCCAGGACCAGGATCCGCCCGCCGAGCTTTGCCACGCCGGCGATTTCGGCCTCCGCCGCGTGCCGCGATGGCACCCGTAGCTGCCCGCTCCGTCCGCCCGCCGCGGCCAGCCCCGGCAGCGCTGCGATTGCCGCCCGCGCCGAGCCGTAGCGCGCGATCAGCCGGCGGAAGGCGATCGGCCCGACCCCTTCCGTCCGCGCCAGCCGAAGTCGGCCGAGGATCTCTTCGGGCGTCAATGACTGGCCCCGATTTTCGGCTCTGTCCCGCCAAGCAGCCGGCGGATGTTCTGGCCGTGCCTGACGAACACGACGAGCGCCAGCAAGAGGGACAGGGCGGCTAGCCGCCATTCGCTGAACAGGGCGGAGAGCACGGGCGCCGCCGCGAAAGCACAGAGAGCAGAAAGCGAGGAGAAGCGGAAGATCGCCGCCACACCTGCCCAAATCGCGCAAGCGAGAACCCCAACGGGCCAGAACGCGGCGAGCAGCACGCCGAGGCCAGTCGCCACTCCTTTCCCGCCGCGGAACCCGAGCCAGACCGGCGCCACATGGCCGATCATGGCACCGAAGCCACCGGCCAGTGCCGCTCCCGACCCGAACAGCCGCGCCGCCACCAGCACGGCAACAACGCCCTTGCCCGCATCGAGAATCAGGGTCGCTGCCGCGAGGCCCCTCTTGCCGGTCCGCAAGACATTGGTCGCGCCGATATTCCCCGAACCGATGCGCCGGATATCACCGAGCCCGGCCGCCCATGTCAAAAGCAGGCCGAATGGCACCGAGCCGATCAGGTAGCCGATCACCAGCCCCGCGATCACCCGAACACCCGCCGCCCTCTTTTCCAGGTACCTTGCACCTGCCCCTCGAGCGCGCGGCCATCGAAGGGCGTGTTCTGTGCCTTGCCCGGCAGCCGGCCCGCCACAACCTGCCAGGCGCGTTCCGGGTGGAACAGGCAGAGATCGGCCGCGGCCCCGCTGGCGAGCCGCCCGACCGGGGCTCCGAGCAGCTTCGCCGGCCCCACGGTGATGAGCTCGATCACCCGCGCCAGCGGCACGGCCCCGTTATGCACCAGCGCAAGGCTGACCGCGAGAAGGGTCGCGAGACCGGCCCCGCCGGGGGCGGCCTCAGCGAACGGCAGGCGCTTATCGTCGGCATCCCGCGGCTGATGGTCGGAGGCGATCGCGTCGATCGTTCCATCTGCCAGCGCCACACATATGGCCAGGCGATCGGATTCCTGGCGTAGCGGCGGAGAAAGCTTCGCATAGGTGCGGAAATCGCCGATCGCCATCTCGTTGAGGTAGAAATAAGGCGGCGCCGTGTCGCACGTCACGCTGAGCCCTTCGTCCTTCGCGACCCGGATCAGCCTGATCGAAGCTGCGGTCGAAACGTGCGCGAAATGCACCGCGCCCCCGGTCAATCGCGCAAGCGAGATGTCGCGGGCGATCTGGATCTCCTCGGCGGCGGCCGGAATTCCCGCCAGGCCGAGCCGCGTCGCAAGCGCCCCCTCGGTCGCCGCCCCGCCGGTTGCCAATGTCGCCTCTTCCGGGTGCTGCACGATCATCGCAGCAAACCCCCGCGCGTAGGAAAGCGCATGGCGCATCAGCCGCGCAGGACCAATGCTCCGCATCCCGTCACTGAAGCCGACCGCGCCGGCCTCATGCAACAGCCCCAGCTCCGCCAGGGTGTCGCCGGCGCAGCCGCGCGTCACCGCCCCGTAGGGCAGAATGGTGAGACTTCCGATTTCTTCCCCGCGCGCGGCCAGAAGCCGCACCAGCGCCGGATCATCGATCGCGGGGCGACTGTCGGGCAGACAGGCGAGCGCGGTCACCCCGCCCGCCGCAGCCGCCGCCGCGGCCGAGGCGATGGTTTCGCGGTATTCAAAGCCGGGCTCGCCGAGAGAAGCGCGCATGTCGACCAGGCCTGGGCAGAGAATGCAGCCGTCCGCCTCGATCACCTCCGCGCCGTCCGGCACTCCGAGGCCGCCGCCAAGATCAGCAATTCGGCCGTCCCGCACCAGAAGCTCGCCGACACGATCGAGCCCGCTCGCAGGATCGATGAGACGCGCGCCCCGGAACAACGAATCGGGCATCAGATGTTCCGTCGCGGGCCGCGTGCGAGCGTGTCCAGGACGGCCATCCGCACAGCAACCCCCATTTCCACCTGTTCGCCGATCACGCTGCGCTCGGCATCGTCGGCGACGCGGCTTTCGATCTCGACTCCGCGATTCATCGGGCCGGGATGCATGACCAAGGCGTCCGGCCGCGCATAGGAGAGTTTCTCCGAGTCCAGCCCATAAAATCGGAAGAACTCGCGTGTGCTCGGCACCTCCCCGCTGGCCATCCGCTCACGTTGCAGGCGCAGCATCATCACGATGTCGGCTCCGGCAAGCCCGCTCTTCATGTCGTGGAAGACCTCGGCGCCAAGCTCCTCGATCCCCGGCGGCAGCAGGGTGGGCGGCCCGACCAGGCGCACGCGGCCGCCCATCGCAGTCAAGAGATGAATGTTCGAGCGGGCGACGCGCGAATGCGCGATGTCGCCGCAAATCGCGACGTTGAGCCCCTCAAGCGCGCCCTTGCGGCGGCGGATGGTGAGGGCATCCAAGAGGGCCTGGGTTGGATGCTCGTGCATCCCATCCCCCGCGTTGATCACCGCCGCCTCAACCTTCTGGGCCAAGAGGCTCGGCGCACCGGACTGGGCGTGCCGCACCACGAGGAGGTCGCACTGCATGGCATTGAGCGTCGCGGCGGTGTCGAGCAGGGTCTCGCCCTTGTTCACGCTCGACCGCGCGACCGGCATGTTGATGACATCGGCGCCGAGCCGCTTGCCGGCCAGCTCGAAGCTGGTGCGCGTGCGCGTCGAGTCCTCGTAGAAGAGATTGATCAGCGTCTTCCCGCGCAACAGGTCGCGCGCCGTCTGGCCGGAGCGATTGAGCAGCGCATAACTCTCGGCAAGATCGAGGAGATGGGCGATCTCGGCTGGCTCGAGCCCTTCAATCGCGAGCAAATGGCGGTGCGCGTAAGCCAGCTTGGTCTGTCCCCGGCGTCGCCGGACGTTAGCGCCCGCCTCGCCTGGCCGCCAAGGGGGCCAAAGGCCGAAAGCAAAAGACCCCAAGCAAAAGACCGAACGCAAACGGCAATCCGCGCATCATCGCGTCCGACGCACTTCATGGCCCCAACCGGCAGCCGGACCGCGTTGCACGACGCGATCGCGACGAGCAGGGCCGGGACGCGCCCGCCGGATTTGTGGGTCTCGCATGAACGCTGAGCCTCTCGCCGAATCGATGACGATGCCCTAGTTTGGCCATGTCGGGAGCGGATATTCGCACCGGTCTGTCGGGCAAGCTGGTACCCTGAAAACGGGTGCCGGCTAGTTTGGTATTTGACCTCCGGCGAACCCGGAGCGGGCAAGACAGGGATGCGATGGCCTCCAGAACCTACAACAATAAGGTCACCCTCCTTCCATCGTCAGACGATTCACTTATCCGCAAAACGGAGCTGGTCATCAGCGGCGTGCTGCGCGGCGGCGTGCTGCTCAGCGTCGCGGTTATTCTCGGCGGCGTCATTTATCTCTACGCTTTGACATTCACCGACAACCTCCACAGTACAACCTATCCGGACACGCTCAGGGCGCTGTTCTCCGGCCTGACAAGAGGCAACCCGCTCTCGATCATCGTGCTCGGCCTGATGATTCTGCTGGCAACGCCGGTGGCGCGCGTCGCGGTTTCGATCGTTGCATTCGCCATTGAGGAGGACCGCACCTACGTCGTCATCACAAGCCTTGTCCTCCTCATTCTGATCTTCAGCATTTTCGGGGTTGGCGACTGGCTCGGCCAACCGGGCTCGACCGCGATCAAGGACAACACGCCCGGATTCTTCGTCATCGTTTTTCTCAGTTCCATGTTTGCCGGGCTGATCGGCGCGCTGGTCGGGTTGGGCGGCGGTGTCTTCATCGTGCCGATTCTGACGCTCGGTTTTCACGTCCCGTTCACCTTGGCCATCGGCGCCTCCATCGTCTCCGTGATCGCCACTTCGAGTGGGGCGGCGGCGGCTTATGTCCGCGACCGGATGACCAACCTCAGGGTCGGCATGTTCCTCGAGATTGCGACGACGCTCGGGGCGATCTGCGGTGCACTCCTGAGCACGTTCCTCGACGCGCAGGTGCTGTTCATCGTGTTCGGACTTGTCCTGCTGATCTCGGCGCTGCCGCTCATCATGCGGCTGGGCGAGGAGCTGCCGGAGGGCGTCAAGAACCACAGGTGGGCCGAGAAACTGCGCCTTCCCTCCACGTACCCCGATCGCCGCACCCACACGGACGTTTCCTATCACGTCGCGCACATCAAGTCGGGTTTCAGCATGATGTATGTCGCGGGGCTGATGTCCGGGCTGCTCGGTATCGGCAGCGGCACTTTCAAGGTCTTGGCGATGGATACCGCGATGCGCCTGCCAATGAAGGTTTCCACCACGACGAGCAACTTCATGATCGGCGTTACCGCGGCCGCCTCGGCTGGCATCTTCTTTCAACGCGGCGACATCGACCCGGTGATCGCAGCCCCGGTAGCGCTCGGCGTGCTGCTGGGCGCGACCGTCGGGGCGCATCTCCTGGAGCGCATGTCGAATGTCCGCGTCCGCATGGTGTTCGTGCCGGTGATTGCACTGGTGGCGCTGAATATGTTGGCGCGCGGCTTCGGCTGGTTCTGAACGCGCCCCCGCACACGGCGGCTACGGGCTCATCAAGAGCGGAATCATGCTGTCCTGGAT
>JBOHMN010000371.1:0-1853 GCA_050730175.1 Acetobacteraceae bacterium
TTGGCCGAAAATCGACCGACCGTGTACTCGGGCCAACTTGCAGGTTAAGCGCGGCGCCGTGCTTGCCCACAACTCTGGCAGGCGCCCGGCGCCTTGCCGAGGCGGCACATGCCGACCCTGTGCCGTCGCCAAACACACCGCTGCTCAATGCATCCAAGACTGCTCATGGTGGGCCGACTCTGGTCGGGGCAATCGCCCCTCCCGCCGTCAGCCCACCTCACGCACGATCACCCAAACCAACCCAGGGCGTCGTCTATGCGCGGATTCTCACCGCCGTCGACATCAACCCGATCTCAAACTAGCGCGTGCGCCTCCCACTCGCGAGCGCCGATCTCGCGGCGGTTCTCGAGCAGCATCGTCACCACCGCCTCGACACCGACCGGAAGCTCCTGGAGCGAAATCGCATTCCCGTTGCGGAACATCACCCCGTCCCGCCACAGGCTCCGCTCCAGCCGCACGAACGTCACTTCCTCGACCGGCCCGATGCCGAGTCTCTCTTGCAACGCCGGCGGAATCTTCTCGAGGCTAAGCCGCGTGTCGCACTGAACGCAGACCGGGGTCGTCGAATCGCCCGGCCGGGCGAAGCCCACCGTCCCGCTGCGGAAGCGCGTCGTCACATATCTCTCGGCCTCTCGCGCCGGCCGAGTCCCATACATCTCAAGGGAGTAGTCGCACATTGAGTTCCTCCTCTCCGGAAGGGCAATGCCTTCCATCCATTTTGGAGGATCCCCGGCGCCCCCTACGAAATTCAAGCGTAAAATGGTGGCCCGACCCCGCCCGGCGCGATTTGTAATCTCACCTTCATTCGCCGCGGCCGACGCGGCCCTATCCCACCACCAGCACGCCGCCTTCGCCGATCGCCTCGCCAAGCTCGTCCTCGATGAAGCCCGTCACCGCCTTGATCGCCGACGTGGCACAAGGTGCCCATCTTTCTCCGCAGCGCGGCAGACCTGCGGGACCACGAAACATCATGCGGGCGCTTTCCGCGTCTGCGCGTCAACCGTGAGCGAGGCGGGCAAATTACCGCGTCTTGGCAGCGGCCAATTCCTTGCCGGTGGGCAGGATGCCTTTGCCGGCCGGCGAGACGACGTACCAGGAGCCGCCGAAATGGGTAATGCCTTCGCCCGCGGTCGAGCCCATCGCCTTATCGCGGATGAAATAGTAGAGCGGCATACCGTCGTAAGTGACCTGTTCTTCGTTGCCACGCTTGATGGTTCCTAGCGCGCTCGCCTGTGTGCCGCTGCCGGTTGTGGGTGCGCCTGAGGTGAGGACCGGCGGCCATGGCGTAGTGCAGGCGCCGATGCAGGCGCTCTTATCCTTCGTGTCGGCGGTGAACATGTAGACCGTGCGGCCATTGCCGTCCGTGAGGTAGTTACCGAACGGAGCTTTGCTGCGCGCCGTGATCTCGACCGACGCGGACCACGCCGCAACCGTGATGGCAAGCGACGCAAGCACGGCGAGACCGGCGGTGCTGGCGGCGCGATGACACTTGAGCATGCTTCCTCTCCTCATTGAACCTCTATGGAGCTTCGCCTTCTGGCGTTCCCGCTGCGACCTGTCAGGATGACAGCGGCGAGCACCACTATATCTCGGATAGCCTCGCTGGCCACTACCGCGGAGGGTGTGGTTGCTGCGAGGAAGCCGTGACCCCAAGCACGACCAGGCGGCTTCTCTGGAACGAACGTCGAGGCCCCCGGAAACGGTTCTGTCGCAAAGTTTCGGGAGAGACGAACGAGACCCGTCAACGCGGATTGGATTATCCGGCAAGCGAATAGAATTGTTGCGCCGGACGCAATTCGCCCACAGCCCTCAGCTGACCTTTGCGGATCATGTGCATGAGCTCAATACCCGCG
>JBOHMN010000372.1:0-1849 GCA_050730175.1 Acetobacteraceae bacterium
GCCGACGATCCTGCGCGGTTTTGTCGAAGGTTGGGCGAATCCACTGGCTGACGCGAGCGAGCTCGGCCCTGAGATCGTAGCGGCCTGGGATTTCTCGGTCGGGATCGGTGGGTCAGAAATCGTCGATACCGGGCCAGAGAAGTGTCATGGCCGCACTGTCAACCAGCCTACCCGTGCGGTTGTCGGTGCGCGATGGCGTGGAACTGAAATGTGTTGGCGCCACGCGCCCAGCGACTATGCCGCCATACATTTTCACGACGATGATTTTGATGATTGCCGCTGGCAGGCCGATTTTACCTGGGTTGTTCCCGGGAATATGCCGAGCGGCGCCTACGCTTTTCACCTGACATGTCCGGGTGGAGAGGATTGGCTGCCGCTGTATGTTCTCCCCAGGAAGGCTGGGCCATTTGCGCCGATCGCTTTTCTAGCCTCGACCTTCACCTATCAGGCCTACGCGAACCATGCCCGCGGCAATGCGGATGCCGGCTATTTCGATCGTGTCCGCCAATGGGGTGCCTATCCGTACAATCCTGATCAACATCCGATCTATGGCCACGCTACCTATAATCGCCATCGGGACGATAGCGGTGTTGTTTTCACTTCGCGCCTGCGCCCGATCCTGACGATGCGGCCGGGCTTCCTGACGTTCAATGATGTGAATGGCTCGGGACTCCGCCACTATCCCGCGGATACGCACATCCTGGCTTGGCTCGAGGCCAAGAAATTCGCCTATGATATCATCACCGATGAAGATCTCGACGACGAAGGCGCGGCCTTGCTTGCGCCTTATCGGACGGTACTGACGAGTTCACATCCCGAATACCATACGCTCGGGACCCTCGATGCACTACGGACGTACACGCGCACCGGGGGAAAGCTCGCGTATCTGGGCGGCAACGGGTTCTATTGGCGCGTCGCACGCGACAAGGCGCTGCCCCATCTCGTTGAGTTGCGTCGGGCCGAGACCGGCGTGCGCGCGTGGGCGGCCGAGCCCGGTGAGTACTACCACGCGCTGGACGGCCAACTCGGCGGTCTATGGCGGCGCAATCGCCGTCCACCGCAGGCGCTGGTAGGCGTCGGCTTCGTCGCCCAGGGCTCGTTCGAGGGCACGTATTATCGCCGATTGCCGGCGTCGCGTGGGCCGGCCGTTGCCTGGATCTTTGATGGCGTGGAAGAGGATATCATCGGCGACTACGGTTTGTCGGGGGGCGCCGCGGCCGGGTTCGAACTGGATGGCTCCAGCCCAGTGCTTGGCACTCCCGAGAACGCGGTGATCCTGGCCAGATCCGAGAATCCGCCAGCCTCGTTTGGCAATGCTCCGGAAGAATTACTGTCGCATCGACGCACGATATCGGGCGGGGCGCCTCAGGACGAGATTCGCGCGGAGATGGTGTATTTCGACACTCCCTCGGGCGGGGCGGTGTTTTCCGCCGGGTCGATCACCTTCGGTGGCAGCCTGTGGCGCGAAGGCTTTGAGGGGCCGGTCTCGTGCATCCTCGAAAACGTCGTACGCCGCTTCAGTGGCACGACGCGCTGCCGGTGATGAGCGCGGGGCTCGAATTCGCGGCGGCGGGAGCGATGAGCGAGGGGACCATCGCCTCCACATCGAGTGCCGCGGGCGAGAGGGGGCGGCGGGCGAGCAGGAGCGACTGGTGGCGGATCGCCTCGCGCACGCGCTGGTCGCGGCGGATGACGCCCGCGAGGGGCGGAACGGCGCCGAGAAACGCATCGCAGGCGCGGGCGAGGGTGGCGTGGGTACGTTCGCCTTGCGGCCGCGAAGACGCCTGGTTGATGACGATGCGCGCGGGGCTGCCGCCGTCGGCGGCATTGAGCTTGAGCACGGCATAGG
>JBOHMN010000373.1:0-28630 GCA_050730175.1 Acetobacteraceae bacterium
ATGATGATCAGCAGCACCAATGGGACGCCGGCGACACGGCGGTAGAAGCGCGGAGTCCGGACATCGCGCCCGTCGCGGAAATCTCGGCGCCACTTTGAAAGAATACCGTGAAACCCACTCATCAGCAGCACCGCAATCAGCTTGACCCACCACCAGCCTGCTGACCAGGACATGGCTCCGGGCGTGAGCACGAGAAGAATGCCGAACAGCCATGTCAAGTACATGCATGGGTTGATCGCGCGCTTCATCAACCGCCGCTCTACAGCCTGAAACCACGCGCCATCCGCACCGCGGGCGGCAATCCCCGCGTGTTCCACATAGAGCCAGGGCAGCGTGAGCATGCCGGCCATCCACAGCACCATCGAAATCACGTGCAGTGCCAACGTCACACGGAAGAAGGGGAGGAGGCCCTCGACGGTCATCGGTGCCGGCTCTTCAGAAGCGTATCAACGACGAAATCGTTGACGCGACCGGAAGCAGCGCTCGAGATCATCGCTGAATGGCATCTCGAACGCGCCAGTTTGTGCCCGCCTGCTCTGGCAGAGCAGCTCACGTGCGGGCCCCGAGGCGCCGGAGAAGGAGGGATGAAGGCGGCTCGTCGACCCGACCCGCGACCCGCCAAGGCGGTCCCAAGCGAGATGGTGTGCCGGGCGGCTTGCGGAGCCCTGCCTGGCCGCGGCCCCACGACCGGTGAGGCGGGCGGCTCTGCGCCGGCCGGCCGGACGCCGGCGAAACTTCTCGGGGAGCGAATGCCGCCGCCCTCTCCTTGGTGGATCGCGTCTTTCCGAGGTATGATCGACTCCAATGGACTCGTGTGAGCTTCTTATCTCCCGTAACAGCCCGGCCCGCCCATGCGCCTGATCATGTTCTCCGACTATGCGCTTCGCATGCTCATGTATGCCGCAGGATGCAACCGGCGCTTCACCATCGCGGAAGTTGCCACCGCCTACGGTGTGTCGCGCGCCCACATGATGAAGGTTGCCAACGTTCTCACCCGCACCGGTTATCTTAAATCCGTGCGCGGCCGCTCGGGCGGACTCTTGCTCGCGAAGCCGCTGAACAAGATCAATCTGCGCGAGCTGATGCAAACGACGGAGCCTGACTTCGCCCTCGTGGAGTGCTTTAGCTGCGATAACCGGTGTCCGATCACCCGCTCTTGCAAGCTGAGACTGGCTCTCGCTGAAGCGCTCGATGCATTCACCGCGGCGCTTGGCCGCTATACGCTGGCCGATCTCGCGCTCGCGCCGGCCGAGGTTCGCCGCCTCAACCGACGCTGACACGATGCTCGAAGCCATGCGGCGTCGATGCGCGGCACGTCATGCGCTGTCACAGAGGTTGCGCAACACAATGGCGTTGTTGTGATCCGGATCGCTCGCACTGAACACGAACGTTGTCCGCGGGTTGCGCGCAACGACCGCCTCCAGTTCCTCGAACGCGCCGCTGTGCGAGAGCTCGGTCCGATAGCGCTTCTGGAACTCGGCCCATTTCACCGGATCGTGCCCGAACCATTGCCTGAGCGCCGTGCTGGGAGCTACGTCCTTGAGCCAGACAGAAATCTCCGCTTCGCTCTTCTTGACGCCTCGTGGCCACAGCCGGTCTACCAGCACGCGCACGCCGTCGGCAGGCTCGGGCGGGTCATACGCCCGCTTCAGGCGAATCTCGCTCATGGGTGAACCGCCTGGGGCTCTGGCTTCGCCTCGACTTCATTGAGGGATTCCAGCATCAAGTTGGAATGGGCGTAGGACCCGCCGGCTCGCATCTCCGCCGCGACCCATATCGCCTCCATCAGCTCCTGCCCCGATGCGCCAGCTCTGATCGCCGCTTTGGTGTGACCTCTGATACAATAAGGGCATTGTGTCACGTGTGCGACTGCCACCGCGATGATCTGCTTCATCTTCGCCGAAAGCGCACCATCGGCGAACGCCGAGCGGCTAAAGGCTTCGAACGCTGCAAGCTGATCGGGCGCCAGCTTGCGCCGCTCGGCCGCCAACTCCCGTGACGGTTGCGGGTACATCCGATCTGCCATCTTTGCTGCTTCCTTTCCGAACTGATACAAGCTGCAGCTCCAAGCGATAGTTTCTCCATGCTTGCTGCACCCTTGCGATGTGCCACCCCGGCAAACAGTGCGTAATCCGGGAAGGCGGCGGGCGCTCGATAGCGGTGCGCCGAATGCCCGGGACCTGTCGCGGCCGGCACGCGGACGGTGGAGAGCATACGCTCGGCGCCTGTGCCCGGCACGCGAAATAACTGCGGTCCCACAGACGCCTCAAGCAACCTTCCCCGAGAGGTGCGAATAGCTCATTGCGGTAGACCTTGCGGAACCGTGGTTTCCGTAAAGACAGCGCTGCTGCCGTATGCGATATCTTGGCCTGGCAGCATTGTGATCTCTCTGTTCACCCCCGAAGTCCTTTCCAACCATCGCTCTGAGGACGATACATCTACGGCGCGTATATATTCAGGGTGCCGCCAAAAGCAACCCACAGCGCAGATGACCATCTTCTGAAGCTGCCCGCCGCTGGCGGCTCGCCCGGTGCCTCTGACGCACAGTCGCCAAACAGCGGTCGTGTGGCACGCTTGTCCGCCGACCTTAACGCTTGTTACCCGCGATGAGCATGCTTAGGTGGCACACTAGAGCGCGTTCAGGCTGGCTGAACGCGCTCTAGTGTGACGGCTTTCGCGCGTCGCTTCGAAAGCGCTGCCGCACAGGATTGCCCAGATTTGCATCGTGTAAAATTGCAGTCACACAGGCGGTTCAGGTAGCTTTGCCCGCCGATCGAAGACCCTCTCCACTTTCGTTCCAGCAGCAAACGGGCTTCGATGCAAATACGCGCACGACTTCCATCGGGCGCGTTATGGTTTGTCCTCGGAATCGAGGATACCCAGCCGGAGCATGAGGCCGAGTGCAGCACCTTTCATCGGACGAAGGAGGAGGAGCGCGAGGACGACGGTGAGTGGGATCAGGATCGCTGTTTCCGTCAAGACGGTGAGGTGCATCGTCAGTTCCATGAGCAGAAGAATGCCGACCGCGAGCGCGCCGACGACGAAGATGGTGAAGACGGGGCCGCTATCGTCTACCGGAACCTGCCCGAGTGGTGCGCCGCAGGCCGGGCAGGCGGGAATGATGCGAAGAAAGCCCCGGAATACCCGCGTTTGCCCGCAGGCCGGGCAGCGCCCGCGGAAGCCACGAGCAACGGCAACGTGCAATGGCGGGCTCGGCCAGGGTGGCGGCGGACGGTTCCGTTTCGGCTCCCAGCGGACGGGTGTGTCATCGGGCATCTTCGGTTCCCGCTCCGAGACCAGGCGGCACGCAGTATGCACTGCCAGATAGCTCGGGTCCTGCGGAAAATTCCCGCTTCGCGAGCGGCTCGTCGGCGAAGCCGCAGGTGCTTGTGCATCTTTTCTTATCGCATTGCCGGCGGACGTGAGCCAGGTCGGTGAAACGGTGGAGGCGGCATTGCTGCGTGTGCGGAGGCTTGGGCCGGGCGATGCCGTTCGTTCTCGCAGGTGGGCGCCCGCCCGCGTCGCGCGCTTCTTCGGCGGCACGCTGTGTGCTAACACGGGCCGAACAGCGGCAAAAAATGCGCGCCCATCGATGCGCGACATGGCGCGGACAAGAGACGCACGATCTCGCGCTTATCGCTCCGGTCGAAGCCCGCCGTGCGGCCCGGCAGGGCAGCAGGTTCGCCACATGGAATCAGCTCTGCAACTGCTTTCGGAGCAGGAGGGAAGTTGCCTTTCGCTGGTAGCCGAGCGCGCGATAGAACGCGTGCGCTTCGATGCGCGAGACGCTTGAGCTCAGTGCCACCGAAGCGAAGTCACGTTCGAGCGCCCAGGCTTCGGCCGCTGCCATGAGGGTCTTGCCGATACCTTCACCGCGATATGCCAGGTCCACCACCAAAGCCTGGACAACCGCTTCGGGCGCCTTTTCGAAGGCCGGCCGGCCGAATACGTGGAGGAAAGCAGCCACCCGCACGTTCCGCTCGGCGACCAGGGCCAGGTGTGCCTCTGCCCGGGTGACTGCCAGATAACGCCGCTCGACTTCAGTCGCGCGGACGTCATAGCCGAGTTGGGACAGAAGTTGTTGCACAGATGGCAGGTCTTCGGCGGCCATTCGTCGGATGGAGATCGTCGCGCGCGCGGGCATCTGCCTATCGGCCTCCGCGGCGAAGCATGGCGGCAAGTCCAATCTCTGGAAAGCGGGTCTGTTGCGTGGCGCGTGCGGTCGGTTGGTCTGCTTGTGCAGAAGAGGCTGCGCGAGCGGGGCGGGCGGCGCTAGAGAGCGCGTCCAGGCTGGCTGAACCCGCCTTTATGTTGGTTTTCTCGAGCAATTTCATCACGCTGACCGGCATCTGGCGATTCCAGTCAGGATGATTTCGCGAGACCGCCGAGGTGACGGGTCAGCTCGGGTACGAGCGGGAAGTTGGCGGTGACTCCGACGTGGCGTGCATATCGTGTCGGGCGAAGCCGATGCCTGCGCGGCCAACCAGTTGATAGGGCTCGGGAGAGCGGCGGCGCAGCGGGCTCGCTGCGGCTTGCCGCGGCGAAAGGCTGCGGATAGTGTTCCGACCTGCACCAAAGCTTTCTCGTGCGCGGGGAGCCTTGCCGGATGGGCCGAGAATTCAGCCATATCGCGCGGCGCTGCGAGCGGGCCGTGGTGACGGCCTACCGCGAGCTGCGCCGCGGCGGTAACGGTGATCTGGAGGCGTTCCAGGCCTGCACCACGATATACCGCATCCACCATCCGGATGCGTCTCTTTCGGAAGCGAGGCGCCTCGTCGCGGAGTGGATCGACCATCATGTGATACGCGGCGACTCGGGGGCGACCTCGAGCTGCGGATGCGACTAAAACGTCGCCAGCCGAATTCTGGGCCGGCCGAATTCCGGATCATCGGCCATCGCGGCGCGCGCGGGCTTTTTCCTGAGAACACGATCGAAGGAATCCACGCGTCGCTGGCGAGTGGCGTCACCCGGTTCGAGATAGATGTTGGGGTCACCGCCGACGGCGTCGCGGTCGTCTATCACGACCCGCTGCTGAACCCGGATATAACGCGAGGGCCGGATGGTGCCTGGCTTGCCGAGGGTGGGCCGCCGCTTTGCACATTGAAGCTCGCCGAGCTGCACCGCTTTGATGTCGGAAGGATCAGGCCGGGAAGCGCGTATGCCGCCCGCTACCCGGAGCAGGAACCCGCAGACGGAGCACGGATTCCGACGCTCGAGGCGATGCTCCGGGCGGCGCCGGAGGCGTTGTTCACGATTGAGCTGAAAAGCGACCCGACGCGACCGGAGCTGAGTGTTTCGGGGCCGGAGATGGCGGAGCGTGTCGTGGCGACGGCCGAGCGGATGGGGGCGATCCAGCGCATTCGCGTGCAATCGTTCGACTGGCGGGGGCCGCGGCATCTTCGGCGAGTGCGACCGGACATTGCACGGGCGTGGTTGACGGCGCCGAAGACCGTGGCAGCGGCGGTGCTTTGGTGGGGGCGGGCGAGCGCAGGAGGCTCGGTTGCCGAAGCGGTGGCGGCAGAGGGGGGCGGCGTGTGGTCTCCGGAACGCCGCTCGCTCAAACGAGGCGCGGTAGAGGAGGCACACCGTCTTGGGATCGCCGTAATTCCCTGGACCGTGAACGAGCCGGCGGAGATGGCTCGGCTGAAAAACTGGGGTGTGGATGGGTTGATCAGCGACCGGCCGGACCTCGCGCGCGGACTTTAGGGCGCGTTCAGGTTGGCTGAACACGCCAGGTTTGTTTTCTCGAGCAATTTGGTCACCCGGGCCGGCGTCTGACGATTCCGGTCAGGGCGATTTTGCTCTGGCGTTCGGGTCGCCCAGCCGGCCGACGGTTGCGGTTTGATCAGGCGACCGTCGGTCGTGGTGGCCCGCCGCAGGGCGGATGGGAGCGGCGGAAGCTGAGCGGCCCGAACCGTTCAGGCTGCGCCGAAAAAGTTTGCATTGGCCGAGGCGCGTGAGACCAGCGCCTGCATTGCCGGGTTGTACATAGCATCCTCTGCGACGAGCGCCTGCATCGGCACGAAGTATTCGTGCGGGTGGGGAACCTGGGTTTTGACGAACCCGTCGTAGTGACGCTGCTTCAAGCCATACATGACCCGGATGTCGCGGACCGGGAGGACCAACGGTTCGTTGGGGGGGCGGCGGAGAACGCCGGTGAGCTGCCAACGGGGTGTTGCGTCGTTGGCCGAGACGCAGGCGACCAGCCAGGAGGGCGGGCAGACAGCCAAGAGCGACTGGGTGCTCGGGGCGAAGCGGGAGCGCTTGTCGAGCAGGTTCGGCAACGAGCCGCATGCCTCGATGGCGAAGATATCCACAAAAGGCTCCCCAGGCTTGCCGCCGAAGTGCAACCACAGCCCGTCCGGCAGGGTGCGGAGACGGGAGCTACCAGGAAATTTGAGGAACGGGTGAGAACCCTCTGATGTGGGGCCGGGTCGACCACGCAGCCACTGAGACGGCGCGGTGCTCGGCGTCGGAGCGCCGGGTGGGGTTTGCGGCCAACGCTCCAAGCGTGCCCGCACAAGAGCGTCGAGTGATCGGTAATCGTTCATAGGCGGCCCTCCTTGGCTTTTGTAGCCGGGTATCAACCCTTGCCCGCATTAGTAGCGTATCGGTTGATAACTGCAAGAAGAAAATCAACCTGTAGTTACTAGAATCTCAAATGTCATTCAACCATCCCTGCTATGGCAGTTATTCTGCTGGATTGCGGCCCCGCGAGATTGGCGGATTAACTGGTTTGGATTAGTCGAGACATCTCCAGGTGTGGTGATTTCTTATGAGTCTTTTGAATCTGTTGGCGTTAATCTTTGAAGTTACTTATCAACATCATGTGGATAACATTATCCACAGCCAACCGCAAAAAATCTCGGCCGATGGATGGTCCGGCGAGCGGCGGCGACCGCAGCTCGCGGTGCAGGTGGCAGCGTGTGCGGCCGGGACGGGTAAGTCGGGGTGCTACTACGGCCGGTTGCGCATCTGGTCGCTGGAATGCGGTCGCACGGCCGCCGATCCTGGTGCGCCCGCGTGATGTCTCAGAGCATGTTCAAAGAGGCTGAATGGGCGCCGCTTTGGTTTTCCCGCGGGGTTCCGCCCAACCGGATCGCTTCGGGAACGCACCGAAGTGCGATCCGCCCGACCCGGTGCCGAAGTTTCCGATCATGGCCGAATGCTGGAATCGAGACGCTCGCTTCTGGTTTCCAGTGGCCTGCTTATACTCTCCGTTGGCCGCAAGCGGCGGCCACTACGGGGCAGGACACTCTTTGCTTTCAGTGGGGCTTTCAGTGGCCTGCTGATCCCCTCCGTTGGCCGCAAGCGGCGGCCACTACGGGGGCAGGACACTAGCGAGGCTGGGGAGTGACCGTGACGGTGTGAAGCTCGGTGCCGCGGAGGAAATTGAGCGGGAGGGGCTTGCCGGAGCGTTCTTCGGTCAGGAGGCGATGGAGATCGTCGACGGAGCCGATCGGGACGTCGTCGAAGGTCACAATCACGTCGCCTGTTTTCAAGCCCGCGGCGGCCGCGGCACCGTTCGGAATAAGGGATTCGATCCGGACCCCGCTTTCGCCAGGGAGGTGGTGAAAGCGGGCCAGGCGGCGCGGCAGGGTGACTGTCTGGGCCGCCAGGCCGATCGCGGAACGCCGCACGCGCCCCTCGCGGATCAGCCGCGAAGCAACGAACGAGGCGGTGTCCCCCGAGATCGCAAAGCAGAGGCCTTGGGCGCCGGCGATGATCGCGGTATTGATGCCGACCACGGCGCCCGCCGCATTGACGAGCGGGCCGCCCGAATTGCCGGGGTTCAGGGCGGCGTCGGTCTGAATCATGCCCTCGATCAGGCGGCCCGAGCGCGCGCGAAGACTGCGGCCGAGGGCGCTCACTACGCCGGCGGTCACGGTAGCCTGGAAGCCGAACGGATTGCCGATCGCGACGACGAGCTGGCCGACCGCGAGCTCGCGAGAAGAGCCGAGACGGGCGTGGGCGGAGGCGTCACCTTCGAGGCGGAGCAGCGCGAGATCGGTCTCCGGATCGTCGCCAGCCAAGCGTGCCACGAGCGTATGGCCGTCGGGAAAGGTTGCCGAGAGGCGTGGCATGCCGCCGGCCACATGGCTGTTCGTCAGCACATAGCCGTCGGGCGTAAAGACGACTCCGGAACCGCTGCGTCGGCCTGCCTGGATGTGCAGGACAGCGGGGCCGACAGCCTCCACCGCGCCGATCACTGCGCGCGAATAGGAATCCCTGATCTCGTGCTCAGCGGCGAGGGTTGCCTCCATCGGTTCAGGTGCGCTGTTCAACCGGAAGGTAGTGGCGTTGCTGCGGACCAGTATAGAGCTGGCGCGGGCGGCCGATACGCTGCGAAGGGTCTTCGATCATCTCCTCCCACTGGCTGATCCAGCCGACCGTGCGCGCGACCGCGAACAGCGCGGTGAACATGCTGGTTGGGATGCCCATCGCCTTGAGGATTATTCCCGAGTAGAAATCGACGTTTGGATAGAGCTTGTGGCTGACGAAATAATCGTCCTTGAGCGCGATCCGTTCGAGCTCGGTCGCAAGGTCGAGCAAGGGGTCATCCTGGATGCCGAGTTCTTCGAGCACCTCGTGACAGGTGCGCTGCAGGATCTTCGCGCGTGGATCATAGTTCTTGTAGACACGATGGCCGAAGCCCATGAGGCGGACGTTGCTGTCGTGCTTCTTCACCTTGGCGATGAAGTCGGGGATCGCCGCGACCGTTCCGATCTCACCCAGCATCTTCAGCACCGCCTCGTTGGCGCCGCCATGCGCGGGCCCCCAGAGGCTGGCGATACCGGCGGCGATACAGGCGAAAGGATTGGCGCCGGTCGAGCCGGCGAGGCGGACGGTGCTGGTGGAGGCGTTCTGTTCATGGTCAGCGTGCAAAATCAGGATGAGATCCAGCGCACGGGAGAGCACCGGACTGACACTGAACGGCTCGGCCGGCACCGCATTCATCATGTAGAGGAAATTCTCGGCGTAGCTCAACTTATTGTTCGGATAGATGAAAGGCTGGCCCATGGCATATTTGTAGGCCCAGGCGGCAATGGTCGGCACCTTCGCGATCAGGCGGAAGGCGCTGATGCGGCGATGTTCCGGGTCAGTAATATCGATGCTATCGTAATAGAAGGCAGAGAGCGCACCGACGACGCCGCACATCACCGCCATCGGATGTGCATCCCGCCGGAAGCCCTCGAAGAAGCGGCGGACCTGTTCGTGCAACATGGTGTGGCGACGCACACCGCGATCGAAAACGGCGAGCTCGGCGTGACTGGGCAAGTTCCCATTCAGCAAGAGGTACGCGACTTCAATGAAGGTTGAATGCTCGGCCAGCTCCTCAATCGGGTAGCCGCGGTAGAGCAAGACTCCCCGCTCTCCGTCGACGTAAGTGATCTTGCTTTCGCAGCTCGCCGTCTCGCCATAGCCCGGGTCGAAGGTGAAGATGCCGAGGCTCGCGTAGAGCTTACGAATGTCGGCGACCGAAGGGCCGATGGTGCCTGCGAGCAGCGGCAGAGTCAGCGATTTGCCGGTGCCGTCGAAGCTGATCGTAATCGAGCCGTTCGGTTTTCCGCTCATGCGCGCTCTCCTCGTTCTCCAGATGCCGCGAAGCGGGTCCGCCTTCTCCCTGACAGGCGTCGCCGGGAGGGGAAAAGATCGCCGCTGCGTTATGCCGCGGTGCAGTAAATAGGTGCGGAAATGTGGCGAAGCAACCGGCGGGGACCAAGTGGCGCCGAAGGGCTCTGGGAGTTGCAGAGAGCTCTGGTCGTTCAGGCGGCGTGTTCGGATAGATCGCGCGGCAGTAGCAAGCGCACCAGCCTCGCCGCCTCTGGACCGAGTTCGGCCCAGCTTGCGGTGAGCGCGAATTCGGCGAATGCCGCCGTCGGGAAGCTTTGCGCGAGGCGGCGTGTGTCGGTGGTCTCGGGCCTCCCGCGCGCAAGCAGAACGGCAAGTTCCTGCAGGCCGGGGTTGTGGCCGATGATGAGCACACTCGCGACCGGCTCGGGAATTCCGCGGAGCAGCGCCAGCAGCGATTCGGTGTCGGCCAGGTAGAGCGCCTCCGGGGTTTCGATGTGCGTGCCCCCGGGCAGCGGGGCGAGCGCGGCGAGAGTTTGCATGGTGCGCCGGGCCGGGGACGCAAGGATGAGCTCGGGGGACAGGCGGAGCCCGGCGATCGCACCGCTGACGGAAGCGGCGGCGCGCTCGCCGCGACGGGTCAGCGGCCGGCTCCGATCGGCGATTCCGGCTGCGTTGGATGCCGATTTCGCGTGGCGCAGGAGCATGAGCTGATGCATCGATGGATGAGTTCTCCGGCACCGTCGAGCGCGGATTATATCCTGACACGGGGAGATGGTCCTGTCGTGGTACGTTTGGCCGCGTTCGCCCGGCGTGTGCGGCTGGTGCCTTGCCGCCTGCCCTGCGGCTTTCCTGGGTCGCGTGCAACGGCGGCCGGAAGCAATATCACCCTGACCGGAATCGCCGGATGCCGGTCAGAGTGATGAAATTGCTCGAGAAAACAAACATGGAGCGTGTTCGGGCAACCGGAACACGCTCTACGGTGCCGACTCGGACGCTGGTTACCCACATCGGATATGCTGAGTCGACACACGACCTCTTTAGCCTTCAGTGTCCTCCCGATCCCCTTACGTTTGCTGCCGGGGGCAGCGAACGACGGGGGCAGGACACTGGTTCAAGAACCGGACGGCCAGCTCATGGCGGGAAGCTCGAGGAGCGGGATTTGGCCGAGGCGGAGAGTGCGGCCTTCGAGGCTGAGCGGCACGTCCACTTCGGGTGGACCGCTGGCTGATGACGGCCGAGCCAGAAGCGTCAGGAGTGCTTTGGCGGCGGTTGCAACGCCGCTCCCGATCCTCCCCGCGCTGGCCAGCGCGTCGAGCGTCGCGGCGTAGCCGACGATGCGAGCGGTGGCCTGACCTGACGGCTGCAAGTTCGGGTCAAGCGTGAGTCGGCCCGAGGCACCGATTGCCAGCGGCCCCCATACCAGGGAGAAGCCGCGTAAAGCGACCATCCCTCCGTGGTCGCGCCAGGCGGCGAGGCGGGACGTCCAATTCGTGCCCGCGGGCACTTGGTGGATCAGGGCACCGGAAAAAGACAGGATCCCGATCGTGGGGCCTAGCGCAGGCACTTCTTCATGTGGGATCGCGATCTCCGTGGCGTCGAACTTGAGCGACGGTCCGGACGGAGCGTCGCCGGCGGGTGGCCGCGCCGGCATCGCGTGGAGCGCAACCGATTGGGCGGTTATGAGATCGGCGCGGGAGCGGGCCTGCCGAATGTGAACCTCGGTTGCGGTGATCAAGAGGCCCTTGTCCGGCGTTGGCCCGGCGATGAAGGGCAGCGCGGCGAACCGCACGACCGCGCTGATGTGGTGGGCCGCGGCGACGATCGCCGGGCTGCCGAAAAGGCGGAGTGTTTGAAGTCCGGCCGGGAGCAGCTCGAGATGCCCGGGCGAGGCGAGGGAGAGCCGGAGTGCCAGCCGCTCGCTGTGCCACGAGAGTCCGCCCGGGAGCATTGAATCTCCGCCGGAAATCGTGAAGCCGCCGATTCGCACCAGCGCGGCGAACGGCCACCCGGCGAGTCGCTCGGTGCCCGCGGTTACTTGCCAACCTTCGGCCCGGCGTGCGGCGATCCAGTGCTGGAAGACCGTCTGCACCTGGCGGCAGGCCAGCAGCCAGACCAAGCTGTCCGCGCCGACCACGAGCAATGGGATGAGGATGAGCGTGACGAGCAGGCCATGACGTCGCATCGAGAGAAGATACAACCCAAGGCCAGCGCAGTCGCGACCCAGAGCAGTCCAGGTTGACTGAACATGCTCTGCATCGCCTGACTGAGCGGATTGAGGCGCTCGCGGATCGCTTCGCGATTCCGGTCAAGCGCGATCGGGTCTGGCTGACACGATATCTTGCGGTTCGCGGAGAGGCTTGTCCGGGGCGGGGACGCCGGCTCTGTAGAGTTCGGTCAGTCGAGCGAGGAGTGCGGCGCGAGGCAGGTCAGGCGCGAGGGGGAGGAGAATGGCGATACGAATGGTACCGGATTGCTTGCGGAAGCTCCGCCGCGGCCAGCAGCGTCCGGAATCGGTCACCACCGGGATCACGCCGAGGCCGGTGTGAGCGGCGAGGGCCGCCACTCCGGGCTGCAGCCGCCCGACGTCTCCGGGTGGCCGACGCGTCCCTTCCGGGAAAATGATGATCTGGCGGTCCTCGGCCGCCGCCGCTTTGGCATCGCGCAGCATCTTGCGAATGGTGGCCGCCCCACCGCTCCGGTCGATCGCGATCTGGCGGCTCGGGCCGAGCATCGGGCCGAACAGTGGAATCCGCGCGAGTTCGCTCTTGAGGACGTAAGCCGGGCGCGGCGCCAGCTTCAGCCAGACGAGCGTATCGAAGGCCGACTGATGTTGCGAGGCGATCAGAGCCGGGCCGCGTTTGGGCAGATGCTCCATGCCAGTGACGTGAATGCGGATGCCGGCGAGCGGCCCGAGCCCGGCAAACAGGGCACGGGCCCAGATTTTGCCATAGGACAGTGCGAGGTGCGGAGCGAACCAGCGGATTGGCAGCGATGCCACCGCCATGATGAGCGTGATCGTCCAAAAATAGACATTGTAGACGGCGGAGCGCAGTAAAATCATGCCTTCAGCGCTGCCTCCGGCGGACGCAGGCGTGTCGTAATGCCAGCCTCCGTGGCCAGCCATTTGGCGTATTCCGCAATCACCACACGCCAAAGTTTCGGCGGCCAGCGCAGGATCGACGTCTCGGGTGGTACGCTCACGGGCTCGAGCCGGACCTGGGGGAGCGCGCGGCGAAAATCTGCAAGTGCACGGGGCATATGGTAAAACGAGGTGACCAGGATCAGGCTGTCGAGGTGCCAAGCGCGCGCCCACCGCGCGGCCTCGTGCGCATTGCCGGCGGTGCTGACGGCCCGGCGGCCGAGGCTGACCCGGCCAAGCAGCGATCCGTCCGGGATGCCAGATATGCGGGCGAGGTCGGCGAGGTGCGTCTCCGGGCCGACGCCGGAAACGAGCAGGCGCGGCGCGCGGCCGGCCAGAAGCAAATGAAATGCCTCCCTGACCCGGCCCGCGCCGCCGGTCAGGACGACAATCCCTTCGACTGGCCCGGGCGGCGGTGTGGGGGTGAGGATGCGGCCGACGAACCAAGCGAAGCCGGTGCCCGTTGCGACCAGCGCGAGGGCGAGCACAATCCATACGGGGCCGAGAAGATGGCGCAGGCCGGGCCGGTGGGTTCGCCGCCGCATCAGGGCAACCTTCTGAGCCAGCGGCGAACCGTTACCTGCGCGGTGACGTAGCCGATCGCCGCGGCGGTGATGGGCAGCAGCGGGAGGGCGAGCCAGAGCAGCGGCGGCAGGCCGCCGGTTGGGATTGACGAGGCGGCGCGTGGTGCGTCGAGCTGGCCGAATGGTGCGGCGACGCTGGCGAGCGTCAACAGAACCGGCAGGGCTGCGACGGCGCCGGCGATGCCGCCGAGCAGGGCGAGGCGCGTGGCGCGGGCAGCAAACCGGGCCGCGATGTAACGGTCAGTTGCGCCGAGGCCGTGCACGATCTCGATTGCATCGCGGCGGGTCGCGAGTCCCGCGTGAGTCGCGACGGCGACCACGGCGATGGCGACTGCGGCCACCACCAGGAGGGCAACGCCGGCAGAAACCTGGAGGCTTTCGGCCAGAGCCATCAGGCGACCTGCCCATACGCCATGACTTTCGATGAGCGTACCTGGCGCGGCTTTTTTGAGCGCCGTCCTAAGACCTTCGAGGGAGGCGGTAGGCTGAGCGAGGCGGACCGCGATCACCGCGGGCAACGGCAAGTCGAGCTGCTGGTTGTCGGCTCCAAGCCACGGGCGCAGCAGCTTCGCGAGTTCGGGTGCTGAGAATGCGCGGGCGCTTGCGACGCCTGGGTCTTCGTGGAGGAGCGCGAGAGCGCGCGCCAGACGGGTGGTGGGCTTGTCGCCTGTCGCACCGGCGGCAGGTGCCGTGGGGGAAGGGACCTGAATAGTCACGGAAGCTGCGGCGCCCTGCTGCCAGTGCCGAGCGATTCCCGCGGCAGCGAGGAAACCGGCGAAGGCGAGGGCCGCGAGGAATGCCATCGCGGCGACCAGGAACGGCAGCAGGCGATCGGACAGAGCCCGCTCGAGGCCGAGGTCGTCGAAGCCACGGGGCCGGAGGGGGGAACGGGGCATCGGCTAGTGTGCCGGCTCTAACCGCTTATTACTCACGATGAACATGCTCGGTCGGCACACTAGCCCTTTGTTTTCAGTGGCCTGCTTATCCCCTTTGGTTCGCTGCCGAGGGCAGCGATCGACGGGAGCAGGACACTGGGAGAACGTTTCCGTCGAACGATTCATACCGTCACTTTGCACCTTCGTGCGTGCAACCTGTGCGCGATCTTCCCTTTATCCTGCGCTCCTTCTTCGCTCGCCCCTTGCCGGCCGCCGGCAGCGGAGACGGGCGCCTGCGAGCGCCGTGCGATCAGGGCACCAGCCGGCCCTGATCGAGGCGTAGCGACGGCGCGGCGTGGCGGGAGACCAGCCCCCGGTTATGGGTCGCGACGATGACCGTGGTGCCGAGGCGGCTCAGCTCCTCGAGCAAATGCAATAGCCGTTCGGCCTGGACCTCGTCGAGATTGCCGGTTGGCTCATCGGCGAGCAGAAGCCTGGGCCGGGTGATCACCGCCCGCGCAATGGCGACGCGCTGCTGCTCGCCGCCGGACAATGTCTCGGGCGGCGATTCGAGCTTTCCGGCGAGTCCGACCCAGCGCAGCATTTCGGCTACGTCGGCCCGGATTTGCCCTTCCGAGCGGCCGGCAATCCTGAGCGGCAAGGCGACGTTGTCGAACGCGGAGAGGTGCGGCAGCAGGCGGAAATCCTGATAGACGACGCCGATGCGGCGGCGCAACCCGGCGAGCTGGCCGCGCCGTGCCGAAGCGATATCGGTTTCGAGCAGCGACAGGCGTCCGGCGGTCGGCCGCACCGCGAGATACATCAGGCGCAGCAGGCTGGTCTTGCCGGCGCCCGATGCGCCGGTGAGCCAGCGAAAGCCGCCCTCGGGAACGCTGAAGGAAAGATCGTGCAAAACAGGCGCCGGACGGTGGCCGGGCGCGGGGTAACTCAGACCCACCTGCTCGAATCGGACCATAGCTTCCTCGAATCGGATCATGGCTTCCTTTCCCCGCCAGCATGCCATGTCTCGGAAGAGGCGGCACGTGCAACAGTCCATGCGGCGCGCAGGTTGGTCGTGGCCGGCTGTGCAGGCGACGGGGGATTACGACGAAACGGGGCCAACGCTCGGCTTCGTTCTGCTGTTCACAGCACGGCGCCGCCGGCTGTGCTGAGCGGCTCAGGGCGGCGCGGAGTCCTTGACCGCCGGCCGGTCCGTCGGGTCGACTTCCCGGTTATACACCATCGGCAAAGGTGCAACGGACGCGGGCGCGCTCGGAAGCCGCGGAAACGTGCGCGTGACACGGGCGCCCGGCGGTGGTTGGTCGCCGGCGATAGCTGCATCCGTCAATCTGACTGAACAGAGGTTGTACGCCGCTCAAGCCGGCGCGCCGATTGCCTTGCGATGGCCGGCGACGGGAAAGCCAGCGGGCAAATCGAGCGCCGTGACGCGGCCCGTTTGTGCCATTGACGCACGCGACGCTTCGTCGATCATGATCGCAACCGGGAGGAAAGACGATGCGAGGAAACGCCAAAGATAAGCTCACTTTGCTGACAATCGCTGCCGTATCCTGTGTCCTGTTCGCGGCGCCGGAGGGCCGTGCGGCGCAGCCTGCCACGCGAGAGCGCGGCGGGACGCTGGTCTTTGCGCGCACCGCCGATATCGTGACCCTCGATCCGACTTAGATGACCGACAACGAAAGCATCTGGACCGCAGAGAACATCTACGAGACGCTCTATGTCGCAATACCGGACGGCAAGCACCTCGAGCCGTGGCTCGCCACCGGCTACACGTTGGCGCCGGACCACCTGACCTGGACCTTCGATCTCCGCCATGACGTGCGGTCCCAGAACGGCAAGCCGATGATATCTGCCGATGTCAAGTTCTCGATCGAGCGGGTGGCGGCGAAGGTCAGCAATCCGTTCGCCTTCATCAACGCCGCGATTGCGAGCATCACGACGCCGGATCCCTATACCGTCGTGATCCGCACGAAGTACCCGTCGGCGCCGCTGCTGGCCGACGTCGCACTGTTCGCCAACGGCATCATCCCGGCGAACTACGGCGGGGAAACGGAGGCGCAATTCTTCGCCCATCCGATCGGCACTCGTCCCTCCATGGTGAAGAAGTGGATGAAAGGGAGCGAGGTCGAGCTGGTGGCGAACCCGTACTACTGGCGGAAGGGAAAGCCCTATCTTTCGGCGGTCACTTTCCTCTCGGTTCCGAACGACAATACGCGCCGGTTGCAGCTCGAAGCTGGCCAGGCCGAGGTCGGCGAGTTCCCGCCCTTCTCGATGGTGGCCGGGCTCGCGCATACGCGTGGTGTGCGGATGGTGCTGTTTCCTTCCAACCGCACTGATTTCCTCGAGTTCAGCGAAGCGCACAAGCCGTTTGCCGATCGCGATGTGCCGCGCGCGATCTCGTATGCGATCAACCGGGCGGCAATGGTCAAGGCCGTGTTGTTCGGACACGACAGGCTCGCCAATTCGATCATCTCGCCGGCTTTGTGGGGTTATGGCGCAGAAAGCCCTGGCGTCCAGTACGACCCTGCCAAGGCGAAGGAAGAACTGACGCACTCCTCGGTCCCGCATAGCTTTTCCACCACGCTCATCGTCGGCTCGGGAACGTCGACCGAGCCTTTACTTGGCCAGATCGTGCAGGCCGAGCTCAAGCTGCTCGGCATTGATGTCACCCTCCGCGAGGTTGATCCGAACAACGAGTATACTGACATCCAGAACGGCAAATATGGCGTGGCATTCCAGTACGACACGACCGACATCATTGATCCCGACGAACTGTGATGACTGACAGGGCGGTCACTGCGAGAGCCTGATCACCCGCTCGGATCGGGCGGAGCGTGCGTGGGCCAGTGCCGTCTTGACGTGACGCGGCCTTTACACGACGCCGTGAGACGCGCAATTCCGGTGGTCAATCCAGCGCGAGATGGCCGGGCTTTCCCGCGGCAGGGCTTGCCTCCGCGTGCGGCGCGGCTGATTCTTGAACCGATGCGCGTTTCCTGTCCTGCTTGCTCAACCGCCTATGACGTTCCCGATCAGGTGCTCGGGAGCGGAGGGCGCACCCTGCGTTGTGCGCGCTGCGGCAACGAGTGGGCGATCCAAGCGGCGCTTGTCCGGCCGGAACCGCAGAAGAATGCGGCCGAGCCAACACCCTCAAGTTCGCCGCAACCGGCGGAAGAATTGGCGGCGTCGCCAGAGGTTGCGCGAGAAGGGGTGCTCCGCAGGCCTTCCCGGTTTACCGTTGGGGAGGAGACGCCGCGGGCACGCGAGCAGGCTCCGCCAGAACCGCGGCAGACGGCAGGGCGGGAGCAGGGCGCGGAACTTCGCGCTCCGGGCAGGCATCCCGGGAGTCAGGTTGCGGTCTGGCTCGGTTGGGCGGGAACCATCGTTCTGCTCATCGTTCTGGTCTGGGGTGCGTATGTGTTGCGCGCCGAGGTGATCCACGCGTGGCCAGCCAGTGAGCGGCTTTATGCCCTGTTGGGGATCGCGCCGATCGCGGCGCCGATCCCGCAATAAGGCATTTCGGGCTCAGAATTCTTTGAGCAGCCGCTGAATATAGCTGCGGTCAGGCGCGGGGAGAGACGGATTGGCGTCGCGGTGGCGCAATTCTTCTTCGATCGCGCGTGCCTCTGCGGCGACGTCGTTATCCGGGATGCGTACGAACCCGTTCGCTCTGCCGCCATCTGCCTGATCGCCGAGCGGCCGGCCGAACGGATCGAGCCCGACCCCTGGCACCCGACCGAACTGACCGGCGAGCGGGTTGCCTGGCGTGGCGCCGCCCGGCATCAGGAAGCCGGCGACGCCAAGACCGGGTTGCATCCCGCCCTGCCCGCCCTTGCCGTTCATCGCGGCCATAGCCTGGCGGCCACCTTGCTGCAAATCGGCGATCGCCTGCTGCTCCGCTTTGGCGGCAGGGGCGTCAGCGCCCTTGCCGAGGGCTGTCGCTGCACTTCCCATCGCGATGTCCGCCTTGCCGAGCGCGGAGGGCACTTTCCCCGTGGCATCGGCGAGATCGCTCATCAGGACGCCGAGGGCGCGGCGAAGCGCTTGCTGCATTGCCTGATCGCTGCTGCGCTCAGCCCGGGCAGCGGGTGATTGAGGCCGCGCCAGGCGCCCTTCGGCATGGTTGAAGAGAGTGCCTTCTCGCCGCAAGACATCGCCGAGCGCGCCCATCGCCTGTTCGCCTTTTTGCATTTGCTGAGCGCGGGCGAGGTCCTCGGGGCGGATCGGACGGGCGTGCTGCAGCGCCTGCAACAATCGTTGCAGTTGCGCCATTTCGGATCGCGCGGTGGGAAGGTCTCCGGCTTGGACGGCTTGGCGGATTGCCTGTGCCATGCGCTCGAAGGTCCGCTGGTCGTAACGCTTGGCGGCGGTGATGTTGGGGAGCTTTGCCGCGTGTTTGGGCAGCGTTTTCGCCAGCGCTTCGATCTGGTGCTGGATTGCCTGCTCGAGGGCGGTGATCCGGCGGTTGATTTCCGCCTGATTCGGCCCGTTCGGCTGGCCGGCTTCGGCGAGCGCCTGCTCGAGGGCGCGGATTGCGGCGGCAAGCTCCCGCGAGGTGCGGGCGGTCGGGCCTGCCTCGTAATGCCAGGCAAGCTCCCATAGGCGCTGCTCGGCCCGGTCGATCGCGGTTGCGTCATGGTCAAAATGGAGGAGTGCGGCGATCGCCCGCATATTCAGGAAACCGCCGAGATCGGCACTTTCGGCGGCTGGCGTTGACGCAAGGCGGTCAAGCCCGGCGATCGCGGATTGCCGATCACGGGGAGCCAGGGCGAGGTGCTTGCGAACCGCGATCAGAGCTCGGGCCAGCGGATTGTGGAACGCAATTTCTGGCAGCCGGAAGCGGAGGGTGTCGCTTCTGCCGAGGAGGCCGGCGCCGTTCACGGCCTTGAGCTGCGCGGTGACGTCGAGGCCCGCCCAGGGGCTTGCCGTCAAGTCGATGAGCGCTGTCCCGGTGGCATTCGTTGTGTCTGTGCCGGCGAGCGGCAACGGCACGCCGAGCGCATTGCCGGCCGGCCGGACTTGCAAATGAAGTTCGGCGGCGAGTTGCGCCACGCCGTAGGTGTCCTGGATGTGCCAGGGAAACCGGGTCTCCGTGCTGTGCGCGTCGGGGCCGGGCGGGGCGGCGAATTGCACGATCGGGGCCGTCGGTGCGATCACCGAGAGATCCCAGGCAGCGATTTCGGCAAGCCCGCGGCGGAGCTGCAACCGCCCGCCTTGCGTGACGGTTGCCTCTGCCCGGAAGCTCGCCGGCCCGAGCGCACGGAACGGAACATCCCGGCCGGCGAGCTCCAGCCGTGGCGTGCCGGACCCGCCGGTTGCACTGACGGCAAGCGCCGAGCCTTTGGGAACCGCGAAGCTGCCGCCGGTCACCTTGAGGAACACGGGCGGAAGATGGGTGTAAACGGGCGGCGTGATCCACGCGTCGAGCTGAAATGGCGGTGGCGCCGGGCCAGCGGGGATGGTTGGCGTGAACGCCGCAGCGAGCCTGCTGTGCCAGGCCGGGCCGGCAACGCCGAAGCTCGCGATGAGGGCAACGAGCAGTCCTGCACGGAGCGCGAAGCGGTCCACGGCGGCAAGGTTCGGATGGGGCAGACCGACCCTGAGATTGGCGAGCCTGGCCGCCATCCTCTCGCGATGCATTTGCCAAAGAAGGAGCGCCGTCGGATTACGGGTCGCAGGGCGATCCGCCAGGGCTGCGAGCGGGCGATGGGTGAGGCCATTTGTCTGTTCCAGCCTGCGGTCGGCTGCCGCACGCGACGGTAGCCGGAAGCGGCGCACGGCCGCGGCGAGCACGAAGGCCAGGGCAATCGACAGGGCGGCGAGAACGGCGAGATGCAACCAAGGCGACAGCAGCGCGATGAAGCCAAACAACGCGGCCGCAACAAACAGCCCGACCAGGCCGAGCGGCGGCGCGAGCAGGCGCCACGACTGCTCGAAGATCAGTCCGAGGCGGGCAAAAAGGCGCCTCCGTTCGAGTGTCGCGCTGAAGCGCGAAGCAGCGTCTTTCGCGCGCGACGGATCGCTAGTCGCCTTCATTTCCGCGCCCCTCTCTTTGGCGCAAGCCCGCCGATCCGGACAAATTCAGACTGCACGCCGCAGCAGGATAGCCCGATTTTGGCCGGGTCAAGGCAGAAATATATTGGCGCACTCAGGGCACAAGTATGTACGAATATGTGGAGGGTGGAGTAGCGGGCGGTCGGGGCCGACTTTTCTTTCGGCAGCGGTTTATCGATTGTTGCCGATGGCTTTAGAGCAATATCACCCTGACTGGAATCGCCAGATACCAGATACGAGTCAGGGTGATGAAATTGCTCGAGAAAACAAACATAGAGCGCGTTCAGACAGCCTGAGCGCGCCTAGCGCACGCGGTCAAGGGTTGGAACGCTGCCAGTCCGGCAGCCGCTCGTCCGCCCAGAGCGCCGCAAGGGGCTGGCGGCGGCGGATCGTAGCCCAGCGCGATCCTGAAACGATCGCTTCGGCGGCCAGCGGGCGTGCGTTGTATCCGGACGCCATGACCCTGCCATAGGCGCCGGTATCGAGGATTGCGACCATGTCGCCGGCAGAGAGTGGCGGCAGGGGGCGGTTGCGGGCGAAGGTATCCGCGCTTTCACAGACCGGGCCCACGACGTCGGCCGGTGCGAGCGCCCCGTTGGAGGCCGCGCCGACGGGCACGATCCCGTGCCAGGCGTCGTAAAGTGCCGGGCGCAGAAGATCGTTCATGCCGGCGTCGAGGACGATGCAAGCACGTCCGGCTGCACGCTTGACCCGGAGCACGGTGGCGAGGAGCAACCCGGCGGGCGCGACCAGCCAGCGCCCAGGCTCGAGGAGAAGCTCGACCGCGAGGTGGCGGAACGACGCGCCGAGCGCGCCGGCGAGCCCTTCCGCCAAGGGAACCGGTTCGTTCGCGTAAGCGACGCCGAGCCCGCCGCCGCAATCGAGACGGTGCAACGGGAGGCCTTGCGCCAGAATCTCCCCGGCGAGGCTGGCCAGCAGCGCGAAGCTTTTGCGATAGGGCGCGAGTGAAGTGATCTGGCTGCCGATGTGCAAGGCGAGCCCGACCGGCTGGATGGCGGGCAGCGTGGTCGCGCGGGCGTAGAGGAGCGGAATGTCTGCGGCGGCAATGCCGAACTTGTCTGTGGCCCGTCCCGTTGTGATCTTGGCGTGGGTCCCGGCATCGATATCGGGGTTGACCCTGAGTGCGATGCGGGCGGGGCGATTGCGGGCGGCTGCGATGGCCGAGAGCTCGGAAAGCTCTTCGGCGCTCTCGATATTGATTTGGTCGATCCCCGCCCCGAGTGCCTGGGCCAGTTCGTCGCGGGTCTTGCCGACACCGGAGAAGACGATGCGTGCGGGTGCGATTCCGGCTTCCAGTGCGCGTGCAAGCTCGCCACCGCTGACGACGTCGGCACCGGCGCCGAGCGCGCCTAAGAGGTGCAGGACGGCGATGTGATCGTTCGCTTTGACTGCATAACGGATCTGCGCGTTGAGGCCCTGAGCCGCGAGCGCCGCGGCGATCGTCTGATAGCGCTGCCGGATCGCGGTCTCGGAATAGACATGGGTCGGCGTGCCGAGCGCTGACGCAATGGCAGCGAGCGACACTTCTTCGACCATCAGGCCGTCGAACGCGTGGCGGGAGAGGTGCGGGCGCGCCGCGATCAGCTCGGCCGGGTTCGGATAGGCGTGGGAGGAGGGCGGGGAGCCGCCGTGCATGGAAGATTTTCCTCGTGCTTTCTGGAGCATCTCCTTAGAGCGGATGAAGTTTGACGGGAACCGCGGCGCGACCCGCAAGGCCGCCGATCCTTGCCGCGGACGCGACGAAGCGTTTGCGGTCGCCTGCACTTTGTGGAGTTCAGATCATCGGGGCGGAGTGCAGATGATCGGCGTCAACGTTATACGGCGGCGGTTTTTTCTTGGGGTGAACCGGCTCGTCGTGGTAATCGACCCAACCGTTCGAGTAACGGGAGAAAGTGATGATCAAAGGTCTCTTCGTGGCGTTCGCCTTGTTGGGCGCAGTCGTCGGCGGCTCGATTCTGAGCAGCCATGTCGCGTCGGCTTGCTCGTACAACCAAATCCATTCGAGCTGAGACGCGATCCGGGCCATGTGATCGGACCGGCGACCTGCCATGCGCGTGCCAAGATTATTGCGTCGGGTAGGTCTTCGGGAAGGTCACTTGGCTCGGCGGGCCGGGCGGCGAGGGGGCGCCGCGTTTGCCGCAAGCGGCTAGCAGTGGCGCGGCGAGGAGCATGATGATCAGCCAGGCCGCGGGCATGCTCCATCGGCGCAAGCCCGACAGCGTTCTCGGCGTTGGTTTCAGCCAGAGTTCAGTCTCTTGCATCGGTGTGGCCGGGTAGCATGGCTGCAGCTTCGAGTCACGGCCACCTGCTCGTCCGGTTCTTTTCCTGCGCAGGCGTGAGTTTGTAGGGACCGTCGGCGACCCCTCGGGGTGGTGCAACGAAGGCCCACGGATCGCTCCAGCAATCGACCCAGCCGAGAGTGTTCGTGCAGTACGGCAGGGGCGGAGGCGCGGGCTCGCGCGGCTTGCAGTAGCTTTCGCCCTGGTCGAGCCGGACGATCGAGCAGTCCTCACCGCTGGCGAGCGACCAAAGGACATCAAAAACGCTGCGATGCAAGACGATGACGCTGACGAGGTTGAGGCCGGCGGCGGCGCCAACCGGGGTAGTCCAGGCGACACCACCGCAAGCGGTGAGCGGCAGCAGGAGTGCAAGAGGGAGAAGTGTGCGCATGGCAGGCCGTTCTGCCAGGAAGGGATGAACGGAGGGTTGTCCGAACGGCGTTCCTGGCGGGGGCGGGGTGCCTTACGGATGCTTTTCAACCGATTCATTGGATTCCCATGAGCCGGGTTCGGCTTTATGGTGGCTGGCGTCCGGGAGGGGAACTCGTTTGGCCGACATTTTCCAAGAGATCGAGGCAGACCTTCGCGCCGACCGGATGCGCAGCCTGCTCACGCGCTACGGCAAGGTCGTCGGGGCGGCGGCGATCGTGGTCGCGCTGGGGGTCCTCGGCTGGCAGGGCAGTGTCTGGTGGCGCGTGCGGCAGCAGCGGCACGTCGCGGCCGCCTATTTTGCCGCGGTGCAGGAGCTGGGTGGGGTTCAGGCGGCGGGCAATGCGGCCGGCGGCAATGCCAAGGCGGAGGCCCTGTTCGCGCGTCTCAGCGGGAATAACACACCGGTCGGATATCGGACCTTGGCGCGGCTCAGGGCGGCTTCACTCGCGGCAGGCGATGGCCAACAGAGGCTCGCACTTTCGCTCTGGCATGAGGTTGCGACCGACCCGGCAGCCGGCCCGCTGTTTGCGGGGCTGGCGCGCTTGCTCTGGGTGATGCACCAGATCAACGGGGTGAAGCCTGGGAGCAACGTTACTTCGCTGGAGGCCGAGCTGCAGCCTCTGCTGATGCCGAGCAACCCGTGGCGGCCGGTGGCGGAGGAAGCGACTGCGCTGATCGCGATGGCTCAGGGTGACAAAGGGGCGGCCCGCAAGACGTTTGGTGCGTTGCAAAGCGATCCGGGTGCGCCGCAAGGGTTGCGTGCGCGCGCCGGTGCGTTGCTGGCGCAGCTTTCAGAATGATGGGTGGCGATGCTGGGTGCGGGCGTCGGCAGTTGCTCTCGCGCCTGACCATGCTTGCTCCGCTCGCGCTGGCTGGCTGTGGCACTTGGTTCGGTCCGAGCAAGAAGCCATTGCCGGGGACCCGGATCGACGTGCTGCCTCCGGAGCGCAAGCTGATCGTGCAGAAGAATGCAGGCCAGACGATTGTTCTGCCGCCTGCGAGACGCAACCCCGACTGGCCGCAGGTCGGCGGCAACCCCGAGCATCGAATGGGGTCGTTGGTCGCGGCAACCCGCCTCAGCATGGCCTGGCGGGCGGATATCGGCGAGGGGGCGAGCTACCGGCGCATGTTGACCGCGTCGCCGGTGGTCGCTGGCGGCAAGGTATTCACGATGGATGCCGCAGGCGTGGTGCGCTGCTTCCGGCTGGCTGATGGCGCGCCTGTCTGGAGGTTCAACACCAAGGCGCGCAAGGACCGGAGCGAGGAGGTCGGCGGCGGCATTTCGTATGACGGCGGTCTGCTTTATGCGGCGACCGGACGGGCCGAGGTCGTCGCAATCGACGCGGCGAAGGGGACGCTTGGTTGGCGCCATGCGGTTGGCAGCCCGGCGCGGGGGGCGGGGACGGTCGCCGGCGGAAGACTGTTCGTGCCGACGATGGGTGGTGCACTGGTTGCGCTGTCCGCCAAGAACGGCACGCCGCTCTGGTCCTATCAGGGTGAGGCCGTGCGCGTCGGGGTTCTGGGCGATCCTTCGCCTGCCGTCTCGCAGGGGCTGGTGATCCAGGGGTTTGCCTCCGGGGCGCTGACGGCGTTCACTGCTGAAACGGGCGCGGTGCAGTGGTCGGACAGCCTTGGCGCGGCATACGCGAGCGCGAGCCCCGCCGATGTCTCGGCGATCCGTGCACTGCCGGTGGTGGACGGCGCGATCGTCTATGCAATCAGCTTGGGTCAGCTTCTCGTTGCCGACGATCTGCACTCGGGCAGGCGAGTCTTTTATCTTGAGGTGGCCGGCAGCGAGACGCCGGCGGTTGCCGGAGACTGGATGTTCGTTCTGATGGAAGGCCAGCGCCTGGCCGCGATTGGGCGCAACGATGGACAGGTGCGCTGGATCACGGAGATGCCACTATTCAAAAATCCCAAACACAAACGCGGGCCGATCCTGTGGCATGGCCCGGTGCTCGCCGGCGGACGACTCCTGCTCGCGGGGGAAGGCGGGCAGCTCGCTGCTGTTGCGCCGGAGAGCGGCGAGATCCTGGACGAGACACGCCTCCCCGGCCCGGCGGCGCTGGCGCCGGTGGTGGCCGACGCGACCGTACTCGTGACCTTGCGTGATGGCACGCTCACGGCATGGCGATGAACGAGATGCCCGCCATGCTGCCGAGGGTCGTGATCGCCGGCCGGGCGAACGTGGGGAAGTCGAGCCTGTTCAACCGGCTGGCCGGGCGGCGGCTGGCGTTGGTTGCGGATACGCCGGGACTGACGCGCGATTCGCGTGAGACCGAAGTCAGGCTGGCCGGGCGGGCGGTGCTGCTCGCGGATACGGCCGGGCTCGAGGACGCGCCGGCCGGAACATTGGCGGCGCGGATGTCGGCGCGTGCCGAATCGAGCGTGCAGCGGGCGGACCTCGTGGTGTTCGTGACCGATGCGCGGGCCGGCATTCTGCCGCGCGACCTCGAACTCGCGCGCTGGCTGCGCCGGCAAGGACGGTCGGTGATGGCAGTGACTAACAAGGCCGAGGGGAGGGGCGCGGCGGGCGCGGCCGAGGGCTGGCGGCTTGGGCTTGGCGAGCCGCTCGCGGTCTCTGCGGCGCATGGCGAGGGGATCGACGGGCTGGCGGCCGCCATCGCCGCCCGACTGGCACCGGCTGGTGAGGTCCGGGAAGCGGAGGAACGCGCGCTCAGGCTCGCGATCGTTGGCCGTCCCAATGCCGGGAAGTCGACGCTGATCAACCGCCTGCTCGGCGAGGATCGGCTTGTCACCGGGCCGGAGCCGGGCATCACGCGCGATGCAGTGACGCACTCCTTCACCGCCGCCGACGGCACTTTGTTTGCCCTCGTCGATACCGCCGGGCTCAGGCGGCGGGCGCGGGTGGCCGCGGGGGCGGAGAAGCTTGCCGTTTGCGACGCGATTGCCGCACTCAAGCGTGCCGAGGTGGTGGCGCTCGCGGTCGATGCGACGCTTGGCATTCATGACCAGGACCTCCAGGTCGGCCGCCTGATTGCGGAAGAGGGCCGGGCCGCGCTTTTGGTGCTGACCAAGTGGGATGCCGTCCCGGCCCGTTCCGGGATCCGGCGCGCGGTTGAGGAAAGGATTGCCGCGAGCCTGCCGCAACTCAAAGGAATCGCGATCCTGCCTCTCTCGGCGGAGACCGGGATCGGCATGACCGCGTTCCTGCCGGCGGTGGTGGAGGCGGCCGAGGTATGGAACCGACGCATTCCGACCGCGAGCCTCAATCGGTGGCTTGCCCAGGCTTTGGCCCGCCACCCGCCGCCAATTGCCGGGGGCCGGCGCGTGCAGCTTCGCTACATCACCGAAGCGAAGGCCCGGCCACCGAGCTTCGTTGCGTTCGGCAGCCGCGCCGAGGCGACGCCCGAGGATTACCGGCGCTATCTGGTGAACGGGCTGCGTGAAAATTTCGCCCTGCCTGGGACGCCGATTCGCCTGACGTTCCGCAATACCGAGAATCCCTTCACGACGTCGGACTGATGCCCTGACGTTGAGAATTCGATCGCGTTCCGGGTGGCTGAACACTCTAGGTTTGTTTTATCGAGCAATTTCATCACCGTGACTGGCATCTGGCGATTCCAGTCAGGATGATATTGCTCTGGGTCTGATGCGTCCGCTGCCGATGCTGACCCACCCGCTTTTGGCGTGATCTGCCACGAGGCCGTTCGCCTTGCCTGCCAGAGCGCGGTTCGCGCATCATTGCAGCCTCGCTCCGTGGGGATCGGTCCGGCATCCGATGGAAGAAGGCGCGTTAGGGGAGGCGGTAGGGACGTTGGCTGAGGAGAGCAGGGACAGCGGGAAGGTTCTCGCCGATCTGCTGCGGCGGATTGCCAACCGGGACCGGGCGGCTTTGCGCCGGCTCTATGATATGGAGGCGCCGCGGCTCTACGGCATAGCGCTGCGGATCACCTCCCAGAGGGAGCTGGCAGCGGACGCTCTGCACGACGCGTTCATGCAGGTTTTGCGACAGGCCGGCCGGTTCGATCCGGCGCGCGGGAGCGCCGAGGCGTGGCTGGTCAGCCTGGTGCGCTACCGCGCGCTCGACATCGTGCGCAGGCGCCGCCGCGAAGTGCTTGGCTACGAGGCGGTTGAGGAGCCTACTGGCGAGCCCGATGCCCTCGAACAGTTGGCAACGACGGAGGCGGGAGAGGCGTTGCGTCTCTGCCTCGGCGAGCTCGAGGAAGACCGTCGCCGGATGATCGTGCTCGCCTTTGTCGAAGGCCTGTCGCATGCGGAGCTGGCGCACCGTCTGAAGCTGCCGCTCGGCACCGTGAAGTCATCCATCCGGCGGAGCCTTGTGAAGCTCAAGGAGTGCCTCGGGCGATGAGCGGCGGGGCCGAGGAGCGCGATCTGCTGGCGGCCGAGTACGTACTTGGCACGCTCGATGCGGAGACAGCACGCGAGCTCGAGAGAGAGGCGGCGGCGGACCCCGCTCTCGCTGCTCTGCTGCTCGGGTGGGAGCAGAAGCTTGCTCCGCTGGCGCGAGTGGTCGCAAGCGTGCCACCTCCTGCCGCGGTCTGGGCGCGGATTGAAGCTTCCGGTTTCGCATCGGCGACCGGCGATGCGGTCCCGCGCCCGCCTGGTGTCATCGACCGCATTGCAGGGAGCCTCGGGTTCTGGCGAATCTCGACCGCCGGCGCCTTGGCACTGGCCGGCGTCCTGGCCGGGCTTCTCGTCGTCCGCCCGACGCAAACCCCGATGGTCATGGGCACCATCACGCCGACGGATGCATCGGTTCCGGTGTTCGTCGCGGAAGTCCAGCCGAATGGTGCGCTCCTCATTCGTGCTCTTTCACCGGTGACGATGCCGGCGGGGAAATCGCTCGAGCTGTGGGCGCTGCCGGCGGGAGCCACGGTTCCGATGGCGCTCGGCGTGCTGCCGCCGCACGGCATGCGCGTCGAGACCGCGGCCAAGATCGGCAATGCCACCGAACTCATGATCAGCCTCGAGCCCGCGGGCGGATCTCCGAGCGGCAAGCCGACCGGGCCGGTCATGTATCAGGGCAGGCTCTCGCGCATCGAATGAGCGCCGGGGACGGCGGAAGAGAAAAACGCCCGCGCCAGCAGGGCGCCAGGGCAGGAGGATCACGGCATCAGTGCGTGGCCGAGGCCCGACATCACGCCGTTCGCCTGCGTGGCGTCGCCCATCGTGGGGTCGAGGACGTCGCCCGGAACCACGTGATATTCTAGGATCTTAACGGGTTCGGCGTTGTTTTTCGGCTTCGGTCGGTTCTGCACGGTGCCCGCCGGCAGGTCCGCGAACGCTTCGTTGGCTGGCGGAAACACGACGAGAGGACCTTTAGTCTTCGAGCGCACCGTGGGGGCCGGCTGACCTGACGGCTGCAAGCAACGCCATGTGGTCATCGGAGCATCGTCACCTGATCCCGCGATGCGGCGATCGGTGCCGCACACTTTCCGTTCATCGTTACGCGGATATCACCTTGCCTGGGCCTGGTGGCATTTGCCTCGGAAGAAGGAAGCGCGCTCTGCGGCGGGAACAATTTTGCGAGTACCGGGAATCACGCGTGGGTGATCAGGCACCTGCCGGCTTCTTTGCTGTCCCTCTCTCTGGCAGAGCGTTCCGCTGCGTATGCGCGCGTTGGACCCCGAAAAGGCTGCTCTCTTCTGCGTATTCGGGGCGGGGGAGGGA
>JBOHMN010000374.1:0-1799 GCA_050730175.1 Acetobacteraceae bacterium
ATCTCGATCTCGCCGCCCGCGCCCGCGACCTTGGCGACGTGCGTGCGGCAAGTCCACGCAGCCTTGCCGTTGACCGTCATCGCGCACGAGCCGCACATGCCGACACGGCAGGCGAAGCGGTAGGCGAGCGTTGGGTCCTGGGTGCACTGCACCTCGGAGACGGCATCGAGCACGGTCTCCCGCTCGCGCATCGGAATCTGATAGGTACGCAACTCCCCGTCAGCATCACCGCGCCAGATCTCGAGCAGCAGCGTTTCCCTGGTGTGCACCCCGGTCATGCCCGCTTCACTCCCGGAACTTTATGGCGCGCTCGCGGGCGCGCGGCCAACCGAAAATTCCGGGCGCAGTCGCGCCGAGGAGCGGCAGGAGCCTCTCCGGATACGGGCTGCCAATCATCAGGTTCGTCCCGATCCCGAGCATGATGCCGTCAATAAGGCCCCCGGACGTCCCGCAGGCAATGCCGGGCCGGAGCATTTCGTCCCGCGTGATCACGAACAGGTCGTACCGGTACCGGGGACGGTTTGACAAGACCCTGGGCTCGCCCCTATAGCCCCCGCCCATTGCCGGGAACGCGGACGGGGCTTTCCGGCCCCGCGCCCGCCGCTCCGACCGGATCGTGCGTGCCGGGCTGGCCGTTGGCGAGCCAGGAGCACGCCAATCCGTTCGGCAAAGAAGCGAGAGTCCGTTCGGCGGGCCCGAACGCACTTGAGCCGCGGACTACCGGTGCAACAGAGCGCCGCTCCATGGCGCACGCAAGGCCTGGGCGGATAGACGAAAGGAGGGCGCATGACGAAGCGCCTCGAAAGCAAATATAAGGTCAACCGCCATCTCGGGGTCAATCTCTGGGGCCGCGGCAAGTCACCGATCGCCAAGAAGGACTACCCGCCCGGCCAGCATGGCCAGCGCCGGCGCAAGCCTTCCGATTACGGCGTGCAGCTGATGGCCAAGCAGAAGCTCAAAGCCTACTACGGCAATATCGGCGAGAAACGGTTTCGACACTATTACGAAGAAGCGGTCCGCCGGCGCGGTGACACCAGCGAGACACTGATCGAGCTTCTGGAAAGGCGGCTCGACGCCGCCGTCTATCGCATGAAGTTTGCCATCACTCCCTTCGCGGCGCGCCAGTTCGTTTCCCACAACCATGTGGTGGTCAATGGCAAGCGGGTGAATATCCCCTCCTTTCAGCTGCGTGACGGTGACGTGGTCGAGGTGCGAGAGAAGTCGAAGCAGCTTGCCGTTGTCCTGGACGCCGCGCAGAGCTCCGAGCGCGATGTGCCGGAATATCTGGAGGTTGACCACCGGGCCATGAAGGGGCGCTTCATCCGGGCGCCAAAGCCGGGCGACGTGCCTTATCCGGTGCAGATGGAGCCGCACATGGTGGTTGAGTTCTACTCGCGCTGAGCAACGGGACGCAGCTTGCCCTCCGGCGAGCGAAAGGGAGAGGGTCATGGACGAAGCCGTCGCGCGGCCGGCAACCGCGGCCGATCTTGCTGAGGCCATCGGCCATACGCCCTTGATCCGCCTCCGCGCCGCTTCGCGAGCGACGGGCTGCACCATTCTTGGCAAGGCGGAGTTCATGAACCCCGGCAGTTCGGTCAAGGATCGGGCGGCGCTGGCTATCATCCTGGACGCCGAACGGCGCGGCGCTCTGAAGCCGGGCGGCACCGTCGTTGAAGGCACGGCGGGCAACACCGGCATCGGGCTCGCCCTGGTCGGCAATGCCCGCGGCTATCGCACGGTGATCGTGATGCCGGAGACGCAGAGCCGCGAGAAGATCGAGTTCCTGCGCATGATCGGCG
>JBOHMN010000375.1:0-2820 GCA_050730175.1 Acetobacteraceae bacterium
ATTCTATGCGTACAGCGTCGATCTCAACGGTATCGTAGTCTGCATGATCGTAGTGGGTCTGGTTTCGCTCGCCATGGATGCCTGCGTCCGCGCTGCGGGGAGAAAGGCCATGCCATGGCGGTCGTAAACGGCATATCGCCCGCCAAGCTGGTGCTCCAGGCGGTGGGCAAGAAATTCGGTACTGAGGAGGCGTCGGTTCTTGCGGTGGATCGGTTCGACCTCACGGTTGAAAATGGTGAATTCCTCTGCATCGTCGGGCCTTCTGGCTGCGGGAAGACGACTATTCTCAATATGATCGCCGGGCTCGATCAGCCGAGTGATGGAAGAATTCTCAAGGACGGAGTGCCGATCACCCGCCCGGGGGCCGACCGCGGCGTCATGTTCCAGGATTATGCACTATTCCCCTGGCTGAACGTACGCGACAACATCGGTTTCGGGCTCCGCTTCGGGCCGCGCGGGCGCAGCCTTTCCCGTCGGGCGCTCGAGGCGCGCGTCGCGGAGTGCATTTCGCTTGTCGGACTCGGCGGGCACGAACGCAAGTATCCGCACCAACTTTCCGGCGGAATGCGCCAGCGCTGTGCGCTCGCCCGTCTGCTTGCCGGCGAGCCGGACATGCTGTTGATGGATGAGCCTCTCGCCGCCCTCGATGCGCAGACCCGGCTCATCCTTCAAGGAGAGCTGCTGCGCATCTGGGGCGAAGAGCGAGCGAAGACGGAACGGCGAACCGCTATCTTTATCACGCACGCGATCGACGAGGCGGTGTTTCTCTCCGACCGAGTAGTGGTCATGGGCACGCGTCCCGGGCGGGTAATCGCGGTGATTCCGGTCGATCTGCCGCGCCCGCGCGACGAAGCGGTGCGCGCAGACGCCCGCTTCGTCCGCCTTTCACAACAGATCTGGGAACTTATTCGCGACGCGGCATCGCACGCGATCGCCTGACCACCAAGGAGGAAGTCATGGGGCTTGATACTGTTCAAAGGATTGGCCGGCGCACATTGATTGGTGGCGCGCTCGCCGTCCCGGCTATTACCCGCGCACACGCAGCAGACCGGAAGCTCCGCGTTTCGGTCGGCCGGCAGCCCTGGGCCGCAGGAAACTCACCGATCACCCAATACATGATCGAGCACAAGCTGTTCGAGAGTCGCGCCGCCGAACTCGGCTACGAGCTTACTGTCGACTGGCGTGACTATCCGAGCGCCAACCCCATGGTCGAGGCGCTCATCGGGGGCAATCTCGATTTCGGCATGTGGGGCGACACGCCGGTCATTCGCGTGATTGCCCTTAACCAACCGGTGAGTGTGCTCGTGGTGGGCGAAGGGCATCTTCAGTTCATTGTATGCACGCGTAACGGGTCACCCATACATGATCTGGCGGAGCTGAAAGGCAAAGCCGTCGGCGCGCTGCTCGGGGGCGACCCGTTCAACGCATTCAGCCAGATGCTGCTTTATGTGCTGGGCTCGGCGGACCCGAAGGCTCTCGACATCAGGATCGTCAATACTCCCGTTGTGTCACAGGCGGCGAGCGTTCCACGGGGCATGGATGCGGCGGTGACGATACTGCCGGCGTTCCTGGAAGCAGTTCCCACCGGGACGGTCGGTATTATGAACTCGTACGGCTACACCGGGTCGTATTATGAAGGCCCCCTGGGCAAAGGTGCCGGGATTTTGGTTCCCGCGGCCAAGAAATCACCGTTCTGGCCGGAAGGATTTTACGTTCACCGCTCGTTCTGGGTAGTGCGTGACGCGATTACGGAAAAGGCCCCGAACGTCGTGACGGCTTTCGTCATGGCTCTGCAGCAGTCGATCGATGCGCTGATGAAAATGTCGCCTGGCGCCGTTTCGCAACTGGTGAAGCGCTATTGGAAGCTGGACCCGGCCAACGGGGCCAAGGTGGTCAGCGATGGACTGCTCTTTCGACGTGGATGGGCTTGGCCGACCGAAGGGGATGCCTGGGCGCTGGTCGAGGTCTCCAAATTCATGGTCGAAAGCAAGATGATTTCAGAGCCACTCACATGGGCGGCCGTCAAGCATGCGTTCGCGAAAACCGCACCCTTGATGCAGGAGGCGTACGATCGTCTTGGCAGACAGCCCCCGGAGACGACGTTCACTGCCAAGAACGCGCCGGACCTGCGCGGACCGCCGGCGTGGGAAATGAACCAGTGGCACGGCCGGAGCTAAGCGGACGATGACGAGCAGGACAGCCTCAAGAAGGGTCGGCTTTATCGGGCTTGGTACCATGGGCGGGCCCATGGCACGCAACCTCCTGAAAGCCGGCCATCATCTGACTGTATTCGACGTACGCCCCGAAGCGTTGGCACCGTTCGCGGCCACCGGCGCCACCCTCGCTCCAACGGCGTCAGCCGCCGCCGCCGAGGTCGATGTGCTGATCACCATGCTGCCCGAACCGACCGATGTCGAGCACGCGGTGCTCGACGGAGGTGGTGTGATCGAGAGCCTCAGGCGCGGCAGCACGCTGGTCGAGATGAGTACCATAGACCCCGCTACGACGCGACGCATTGGTGCCGCATTGGTCGCCAAGGGCATCCGCATGCTGGACTGCCCGGTCGGCAAGACCGCGGAGCACGCTGTCTCGGGTACGCTCACGCTGATGGTCGGCGGGGATGCCGCGCTGCTTGCCGAGATGACACCCCTGCTCCTCTGCATGGGGAGCGAGATCTTCCATTGTGGCGCGCTTGGTGCCGGCCAGGCGATGAAGCTTTGCAATAATCTGCTCGCCGCGACGATCGCGAGTGCCGCCTCCGAAGTCCTGGCCACCGGGGTCAGGGCCGGGCTCCGGCTGGAGCGGATGCTGGAAGTCATG
>JBOHMN010000376.1:0-4882 GCA_050730175.1 Acetobacteraceae bacterium
GCCATCGCGCGCTGTGCCGTGGAAGTGCCGCCGCTTGCAGCAATCGCCGAGGGGCACCGCGCCGCCTGCTGGAACCCGGTACCGTGAGTGCCTCCGCAGCGCCACTCCTCGAGGTCCGCGGCCTGAAGACATATTTTCCCGCGCGCGATGGCGCGGGCGTCGTGCGCGCGGTGGATGATGTATCGTTCACTCTGCATCGCGGCGAGACACTCGGCATCGTCGGCGAATCCGGTTGCGGAAAATCGACGCTTGGCCGCTCGCTGCTGCGGTTGATCGAGCCGACGGCTGGCGAGATCATTCTCGACAACCAGGATGTGCGCGCCCTCGATGCGAAGCGGCTCAGGGCGCTGCGGCGCCAGATGCAGATCGTTTTTCAGGATCCCTATGCCTCGCTCGATCCGCGCCAGAATGTCGGGGCGATCCTGGCTGAGCCGCTGGAAATTCACGGCATCGGCACCAGGGCAGAGCGCACGCGGCGCGTCGCCGAGTTGCTCGATCTCGTCGGCCTCGGCGCCGAGGCGGCCGGGAAATACCCGCATGAATTCTCGGGCGGGCAACGCCAGCGCATCGGCATTGCTCGGGCGATCGCGCTCGAACCCAGGCTCATTATCGCCGACGAGCCGGTCTCCGCACTCGACGTTTCGATCCAATCGCAAATCCTGAACCTCTTGACGTCGCTCCGTGAGCGCCTTGGCCTGTCTTATCTGTTCATTTCCCATGATCTCGCGGTCGTCGAGCACATCAGCGATTCAGTCGCCGTGATGTATCTAGGCCGGATCGTGGAAAGCGGGCCGGCCGACGAGATTTTTGCCCACCCATGCCACCCTTACACGCAGGCGTTGCTCGCAGCGATTCCCCAGGCCGAGCGGCGCGGATCTCGAATCGTGCCAAAAGGAGAAGTGCCGGATCCCGAGCATCCTCCGTCCGGTTGCCACTTCCACCCGCGATGCCCGAAGGCGATGCCGGTCTGCTTTGAAACGTATCCTGCGGCAGTCGCAGTGGGCGCATCCGAGGCCCGCCACCTGGTCGCCTGCCACTTGTACTGATGGTCCGCTGCGCCCGCTCGCCCGCGCACGGCGGTTGCGATAGAAGGACGCTCATGACCGTCCGCACGCGCTTCGCGCCGAGCCCGACCGGCACACTGCACATCGGCTCCGCCCGCACCGCCCTCTTCAACTACCTGTTCACCCGCCACCACGGCGGGACTTTCTTGCTCAGGATCGAAGACACAGACCGGGCACGGAATACCGAAGCGGCGGTCCGCGCCATCCTCGAGGGTTTGCAATGGCTCGGCATTTCGTCGGACGAGTCCCCACTCTTCCAATCGGCCCGGCAGGTCAGGCACGCCGAAGTGGCCCGCGAAATGTTGGCTCGCGGCCAGGCCTATCTATGCTACTGCACGCCGGAGGAACTCGCCGAAATGCGCCGCCGTGCCGAGGCGGAAGGCAGGCCCCCCCGGTACGATGGACGCTGGCGCGACCGGGACCCTAAGGAGGCGCCGGCGGGAGTGACGCCCGCCATCCGGCTCAAGGCCCCACGGGAAGGCGAAACGGTCATCGAAGACCTCGTGCAAGGCACCGTGCGGGTTGCCAACGCCGAGCTCGACGACATGATCATCCTGCGCGGCAATGGGACCCCTACCTACCAGCACGCCGTGGTCGTGGACGATCACGACATGGAAATCACCCACGTCATACGCGGCGATGATCATCTCACGAACGCCTTCCGCCAGATGCAGATCTACCAGGCAATGGGCTGGCAGCCACCCCGCTTCGCGCACATCCCGCTGATCCATGGCGCCGACGGCGCAAAGCTTTCCAAGCGCCACGGCGCTGAGAGCGTCGTCGAGTTCCGCGACATGGGTTTCCTCCCCGAGGCCCTGTGCAACTACCTGCTCCGGCTGGGCTGGGGGCACGGCGACGCCGAAGTACTCTCGCGCGCGGAGGCGATCCGCCTGTTCGATCTCGATGGTGTCGGGCGCGCCGCTGCCCGCATGGATTACGCCAAGCTTACCCACCTCAACGCAGTCTGGCTCAGGCGCGCGGATGACGCGCGATTGACCCGCGAGGTCATCGAGCGGCTGGGCGCCTCAGCCGAGGCGGTCGGGCGCATCCTGGCCCTGATGCCAGCGCTCAAGGAGCGGGCGCGAACACTCAACGAGCTTGCTGCCTCGACGCGCTTCCTGATCGCCCAGGTGCCGCTGCCGATGGAGGCGAAAGCAGAGGCGCTGCTCACGACCCCGACAAGAGCAATGCTTGCGGGGCTTGCCAAGATGCTCGGAGAGGTCGCGTTCACCCCGGCGGCACTCGATGCTGCGATCAGGGACTTTGCCTCCGCCCGAGGCGAGAAACTTGGTGCGGTCGCGCAACCGCTCCGTGTGGCGCTGACGGGAGCAACCGCAAGCCCGCCGATCGACGCGGTGCTCGTTGCTCTCGGCCGGGAAGAGACGCTGGCACGCCTGGCCGAGGTCGCACGAGCCCCGGTAACCTGACCCGGGCGCCGTGCTATGTTGCTTCGGTACGTCCACCAAGGGAGGGAATGTCATGCGTGTCGCAAAAGTCTCAGCGGGCGTCGCCTTGGTTGCGCTGCTCGCGTGGGTTCTTTCGGTCGCTTCCGTCCAGGCGGCACCGGTCTCGTTCACGGTTGCACTCTCGGGCGCGAGCCAGGTGCCGCCGGTAGCGACCCAGGGGAAGGGCACGGCGGATCTCACCTATGACGCCACGACCCGCACGCTGAAATGGTCGGTCACCACCAGCGACCTTTCGAGCGCAGTGACGATGGCGCACTTTCATGGCCCGGCTGTCGCGGGCAAGAACGGCCGCGTGCAAATCTGGATCAGCAAGCGGGGTAAGGCACCATCGAATCCGATCACCGGCGAGGCTACCCTGACACAAGCACAGGCGGAAATGCTGATGGACGATGAGCTTTACATCAACGTCCATACCAAGGACCATCCCGCCGGCGAGATCCGCGGCCAAGTGGTGCCGCCCAAGTCCTGATCGAGACAACCAAGCCAAAGCGGGATGATCTGAACTCATCCCGCTTTGGCAACGCGCGCCTTTTCCCCGCTGCCGGGCATGGCATGAGGGGGCGGGGATCAGGCGCGCGCTGCCTCCGGCTCAGTCAGCGCCACCGGCAGATATTTTTCGTACCCCTTCGGCACCACTTGCCAGAAGTGCCGAACGGTGCGCGGCCAGTCGTGCAGCAGCATCGTCGCATAGCGGCTCGAGGTCTCTGTCGCGTGGCGCGAGATCAGGTTGCGCAGCACTTCTTCCCAGTGCGCCGAGGCGATGCGCTGCCAGCCAATATTGTCGGGGTTGGCAAGGCGGGGGAACTGCTGCTCCGGGTCATAGACGAAGGCCATGCCGCCGGTGAACCCGGCACCGAAATTCTCGCCGATCCGGCCGAGCACGACCACAGTTCCGCCCGTCATGTATTCGCAGCCGTTGGAGCCGCAGCCCTCCACGACCGCCTCGGCGCCGGAATTGCGCACCGCGAAACGCTCGCCCGCCTGGCCTGCGGCGAACAGAAACCCCGATGTTGCACCATAAAGAACCGTATTGCCGATGATCGTGTTGTCCTGGCTCTTGAGCTTGGATGAAGGCGCCGGGCGGATGACGATCGTCGCTCCGGAAAGGCCCTTACCGACATAATCGTTCGCGTCTCCGAACACTTCCAACTTCAGGCCGCGCACGGCAAAGGCGCCGAGTGACTGGCCGGCGGAGCCACGCAGGCGAACCGTCACGTGGCCGGGCTCGAGCCCTGCCATGCCGAATTGGCGGACGATCTTCGAAGAGAGCCGAGTGCCGATCGCACGCTGCGTGTTGCGGATGGTGTACTGAAGCTGCATCTTCTCGCCGTGCTCGAAGAACTGCGCGGCGTCCGTGATCATCTGCGCATCGAGCGTGTCTGGCACCTCATTCCGCCCCTCCCGTGCGCAGAACCGCGTGTACGGCCCGGGATCGGCCTGGGCGAGCAACGGATTGAGATCGAGATCATCGAGCAAGTCCGAGCCGCGGCTGACCTGCCGGAGGAGGTCGGTACGACCAACCACCTCGTCCAGGCGCCGGAAACCGAGCGTCGCAAGGATACCGCGAACATCCTCCGCAATGAACGAAAAGAGATTGATCACCTTTTCGGGCGTTCCCTCGAACTTGGCCCGGAGCTTCGAATCCTGCGTGCAGACACCAACCGGGCAGGTGTTCGAGTGGCACTGCCTGACGAGGATGCAACCCATCGCAACCAGCGAGGCGGTGCCGATCCCGAACTCCTCCGCGCCGAGCATGGCGGCGATCACGACATCACGGCCGGTTTTGATGCCGCCATCCGTGCGCAGCCTCACGCGATGGCGCAGCCGGTTCAGAGCCAAAACCTGGTGGGTTTCTGAAAGTCCGATTTCCCAGGGTAACCCGGCGTATTTGATGCTGCTCTGCGGGCTCGCCCCGGTTCCGCCGGAATGCCCGGAAACCAGGATCGTGTCCGCCCTCGCCTTCGCCACACCTGAGGCGATGGTGCCGATCCCGCTCCGCGCCACCAGCTTGACGCAGACAGTCGCGTGCGGATTGATCTGCTTCAAATCGTAGATCAGTTGCGCGAGGTCTTCGATTGAGTAGATGTCGTGATGCGGCGGCGGGCTGATCAACATGATCCCTGGCTGGGCATGCCGCAGGCGCGCGATCATCGCACTCACCTTGATGCCGGGAAGCTGGCCGCCCTCGCCGGGCTTGGCACCCTGGGCCATCTTGATCTGAATCTGGTCGGCGCTCATCAGGTATTCGGCGGTGGAGCCGAACCGGCCCGAGGCGACCTGCTTGATGCGCGAGCGCATACTGTCGCCATTGGGCAGCGGCTTGAAGCGCTCGGTCTCCTCGCCGCCCTCGCC
>JBOHMN010000377.1:0-1759 GCA_050730175.1 Acetobacteraceae bacterium
GTGGTACAGGTTTGCGACGTCGGTTCCGAGCGCCGCCACCGCAACGACAATGGTCGCCGCAATCAGCATGCCGATCAAAGCATACTCAAGAGCGGTCACCGCGCGCGTTTCCTTGACGAGCAGAGACAAGTTCCGGGATCCGACAATCATGCCCACCCTCCGCGCGGCACGTCCCCCCATCTGGCAGGAATGATATTGCCAGGACGTTAACGAGCGGGCTTCGCGTGCCGCCGGGCGCGAAATAACGTCGCCAGCGCCGGCACGCCGCGCCGGCCTCCGCTATCTTCCGCGCTACGCTCCCGACTTGGACCCCGCCGACCAGGCAGGCCGAGCTCAAAGCGCTGCTCCGCACGGAGGCCGCCCAAAAGCTCGGCACGCTTTGGCTCGCCTCCGGCCATCCCCTTGATCGCTGCATCACGGCCGGGCGCTGCAGTTACCTCGCCGATGCAGCCGATCGTCAGTCAGAACGATCCCGCTCCCATGCCACCCCGCCCCAATCGCGAGCAGCCTGACGGACGCACCCGGCGTTTGCGCCGGCTACCGCTTCACCACGTCGACGCGCGTCCAGCTCAGATCAGGATCGAAGGTCGCCATCGCCGCTGCAACTTTCGCGGTGTCGGGCCCCAGATCTTTCTGGAAGACCGTGCCGTCCTGATCGACGATGAACGTCATGATGCCGGAAGAGTCGAAGGACGCTGGCCAGGCGACCAGCGCGAAGCCTTCCGTCATGTGGTCATCTTTCACGTAGTCCTTCGCCCCACCTGCGGCATAGGCGCCTTGCGCCCTCAGGACGCGAAAGTAGTATCCTTGATAGGGCGCCGGTTTTCCGGCAACGAGCTGGCCTGGATAGCCTTGAGCTTCCGCGGTTGCAACGAGCGGTCCGAGCGGGCTTTGCTCCTCCCTCGATGTCGCCGGCCAGTAGAGCCCGTCGTGGGTGCCGGGCGTGCTGATCAGCCTTTCGGCGTATTCGCCGTGCCCCTGCCGCTCCGCGAGCGCGAAGTATTCCTTCTCGGCATCGACGATGCCAAGCAGAGTACGAATGGCGAGAATTTCGTTACGTCCGATCCGCCGATCGACCACTACCTCTGCCCCGGCGGCCGAATCGAACCGCCACATCCCTCCCGTCTCGACGATCGGAATGGGCATCTGCCAGTCATTGCTCCCGACCTCGAGCAGCATCCGCTCCGCCCCGCCCGATACGAGCTTGTGCTGCTCGTCGTACGACGTAACGAAGCGCTGCCGAGCGGCGGCATCCGCCACCCTATCGCCCGAGGAAATCAGCTTCTCGCTGCCCGGGCCGAGGACCGCCGCAAGTGCCACGGTGTTGTTCGCCCGCAACGCCGCGACTAGCGCGCCCACCGCCTCAACCGCAGTGGCAAAGCTCTGCTGCGCAGCCGCCGCCGCGCCGAGGCCGGGTGCGCCCAAGAAGCCTAGCGCCAGCAGAGCCGAAAGCATCGCGGCACGAAGCGCGCGACCGCCCCCGACCTTCCCCAATCGCCAAGGACGGTACGTCATCGGCGTCCGCCTCCACGGCCCGCCGCGGATCCCGCGCCGCCGCGCGCCCCTTGCTGGAAGTTCCGGCTTTGCGCGCCGCGGGCGCCGAACTGGCCGGCCCGCGAGCCCTCGCTGATCCCGCCAAACGCACCACCTGCTCCGCCCGCGCCAGGTCTCGCGGAGCTAGGAGCACGTGCGGGCGGCGCCGCGGGCCGCTGCCCCGCAAGTCCTCCGCCGGCAGGCGCCCCAGCCGGACGGTTCGGGG
>JBOHMN010000378.1:0-4706 GCA_050730175.1 Acetobacteraceae bacterium
CCTCGACGATGTTCGACTTGCCGCACCCGTTCGGTCCCACAATGCCGGTCAGACCGGGCAGGATTTCGATCGAAACCGGCTCGGCGAAGCTCTTGAACCCGACCAGGCGAAGGCGCGTGAAGCAGACGGGCAAACAGTCCCCTTCAGCCGCCGGCGGCGGCGATCAGCTTGGCGAAGTCCCCATATGGCATGTCGCCCGGGTGCGGCTGGCCGTTGATTATGAACGTCGGGGTCGAGTCGACGTGATATTTTTCTTCCGCCTTGCGCTGCCCGGCCAGGATGAAATCCTGTAGCTTCTTGTTGGTGATCGCGGCCTTGAAGTCGGCCTGGGACATGCCGTCCAGGGTGGCAATCTTGGCAAGCTCCGCCGTCGAGTCGACGTTGGGCGCGAACGCCCAGCGATCCTGGCTCGCAAACAGCGCGAAGATGAAGGGCGCATACCGGTCCGGCGGCAGCGAGCGCGCCACCATCGCGGCCGTCAGGGCCACCCGATCGAGTGGAAAATCGCGGAAGACATAATAGATTTTGCCGGGCGCGATCAGCTTCTTCTCGACTTCGGGCATCGTCGTGTTGGCGAAGTGCGCACAGTGTGTGCAGGTCAGCGAGAAATACTCGATCACGTGGACTTTCGCGCTTGGATTCCCGAGCGTTCGCGGGTCAAAGGCGGTGTCGTTCGCGGCGCGAGCCAGGGCGGGGGCGAGTGCGGCGGGGACGAATGCAGCGACTGCGGTCGCGGCAAGGAGAGAGCGGCGTGAGAGGGGCATGGCGGGAACCTCAACTGAGCTTGGCGCCGGAAGCGACGATCGCCGGCGCGGTGATCCACCGCGAAGAAAGGGAGTGCGTGAGCGCAACGGTCAAGCCCCCATGTTTCGCCGTGCGCACCCCAGGCGAAGAGAGGTCGCTAACCGGCGGCCTGCTGCACTTCCTGCTGCACTTTATGCAAACTCTTTTAACTTGCAGGAACTTGCGCGGGGCGAGGATCGGGGGCAGGATACTGAAGCTCCCGGCTCGCATTCCGCGAACGGAGCAATGCGGTCCCTGAGGAGTGAATTCCATGTGGACAAAGCCGAAGATGGTCGAGATTGCCGTGGGCCAGGAAATCAATTCCTACGCCTGCGCCGATCTGGACTGAACTACTGGGTCACCTGAGCGTCGGGAGCAGATGAGCTGGCTCATCGCTTCCGGCGCATTTCCTTTCACGACATGCGCATTATCGTGCTGGGCGGGGCCGCCGGCGGAGGTTTCCCACAATGGAACTGCTCCTGCGCGAACTGTTCGCGCGCCCGCAGTCAGGACCCGGCCGCCCGCGCCAGGACCCAATGCTCGCTTGCGGTGTCGGCTGACGGACGGCGCTGGCTCCTCCTGAACGCCTCACCCGATCTCCGGGAACAAATCGCCGCCAACCCTGCGCTCCATCCCAATGGCAGCGCACGCAATAGCCCGATCCGGGCCGTGCTGCTCACCAGCGCCGAAATCGACGCCGTGGCAGGGCTTCTGCATTTGCGCGAAGGTCAGCCGCTCAGCCTCCACGCCTCGGGCCGCGCGCTCGCACTCATCGCCGCCAATCCGATCTTCAACGCGCTCGATCCGGCTTTCGTCGCGCGCCGGGAAATCGTCCTCGGCCAGGCCGAAGCGGTGACCGATTTCCGCGGTGAGACCCTGGGCCTGACGGTCGAGGCGTTCGCCGTCCCGGGCAAAGTCGCTCTGTATGCAGAAGCCCGAGGCGAGCCCGAGTTCGGCTCCGCGCCAGGCGATACGCTCGGTCTCAAAATCAGTACCACGGCGAATGGCGCCGCCTTTCACTTCGTTCCCGCCTGCGCCGCTCTCTCGCCCGAGCTCACGGCGCGCCTCAGCGAATCGCCGCTTGTTTTCTTCGACGGCACGCTCTGGACCGATGACGAAATGATCCGGCTCGGGCTTGGCACGAAGAGCGGCCGGCGCATGGGACACATCGCCGTCTCGGGAAGGGACGGCGTGATCGCCGGCCTGGCCGGCCTCGGCATCCGACGCAAAATCTTCGTGCACGTGAACAATACGAACCCGATCCTGATCGCGGATTCGCCGGAGCGGCAGAATCTCGCCCAGGCCGGCTGGGAGGTGGCGGAGGACGGAATGGAGATCGCACTGTGACGACTTTGTTGAGCGCCGCCGAACTCGAAGCAGCCCTCCGCGCCGTCGGCGCCGAGCGCTATCACAACCGCCACCCGTTTCATAAGCTGCTGCACAGCGGCAAGCTCGACAAGCTGCAGGTCCAGGCCTGGGCGCTGAACCGTTATTACTACCAGTGCCGCATCCCCCAGAAGGACGCCGCGCTGATCGCGCGCACGGAGGATCGGGATTTGCGCCGGGTGTGGCGCCAGCGGATGGTCGATCATGATGGCGCCCGCCCGGGCGAGGGCGGCATCGAACGATGGCTCCGCCTCACCACCGACTTGGAGCTTGACCGGAACTACGTCATCTCAACCGCCGGTGTGCTCCCCTCCGTCCGTTACGCCGTCGATGCCTACGTCGCCTTCGTGCGGGACAAGACGTTGCTCGAGGCCGTGGCCTCCTCGCTCACCGAGATCTTCTCGCCGGCGATCATTTCCGAGCGGGTCGCCGGCATGCTCGCCAACTACCACTTCATCACCCGGGACACGCTCGCTTATTTCAACGCCCGCCTCGACCAGGCTCCGCGCGACGCCGATTTCGCGCTCGACTACGTGAAGCACAACGCCCGGACGCCCGATCAGCAGCACGCGGCGATCGCGGCGCTCACCTTCAAGTGCGATGTCTTATGGGCCCAGCTCGATGCCCTCTATCACGCGTACGTCGCGCCGGGCCATGTCCCGCCCGGGGCATTCGGCTGGAAGCCGTGAGCGCCACCGTAACCCTGACGGCCGAAAGCCGCCCCGGCATCTCGCCCCATGCGCGCCTCAAACAGGATAACACGCGCGGCGGCTGGGTCCTGCTCGCACCCGAGCGGGTGGTCTTGCTCGACAAGGTTGCGACAGAAGTGCTCGAGCTCTGCGACGGCGCAAGGAGCATCGGCGCGATCGCCGATCTGCTCGCCGCGCGCCATTCGGCACCGCGCGCAGAGGTGCTCGGAGACGTGATCGAGATGCTGCAAAACCTGCGCGACAAGGGACTCCTCACCACATGACCGCACCTGGACCGCCGCTCGCCCTGCTCCTCGAACTGACCCACCGCTGCCCGCTCGGCTGCCCTTATTGCTCGAACCCGCTCACGCTCGAGCGCGTGAAGGACGAGCTCGATACCGCAACCTGGCAGCGCGTCATCGACGAAGGAGCCGCGCTCGGCGCGCTGCAAATCCATTTTTCCGGCGGCGAGCCGATGGTCCGCACCGACCTCGCCTCGCTCGTCGCGCACGCCCATGCCGCCGGCCTCTACACCAACCTGATCACCTCCGCCGTCCTTTTGGACGAGCGGCGGCTTCCGCCGCTGCAAGCAGCCGGACTCGACCACGTCCAGATCAGCTTTCAGGATACGGTCGCGGACAATGCCGACCGCATCGCGGGTTACGCCGGCGGCTACGAAAAGAAAATCAAGGCGGCACGTCTGGTCCGAAGCGCGGGGCTGGCACTCACCGTCAACGCCGTCATGCATCGCCAGAATCTCGCGCATCTGCCCGACATGATCGAGTTGGCGCTCGCCCTCGGCGCCGGCCGCCTCGAGGTCGCTGAGGTGCAGTATTACGGCTGGGCGCTGAAAAATCGCGCGAGCCTCATGCCAACTCGTGAGGAGGTCCGACAGGCGGTCGCCATCGTGGCAGCGGCGCGGGAACGCCTGAAGGGCCGCCTCGTCATCGATCACGTGGTGCCCGATTATTACGCCAAGCGTCCGAAAGCCTGCATGGGCGGCTGGGCGCGGCAGTTCATCAACCTGACACCGTCCGGCCTCGTGCTGCCTTGCCACGCCGCTCAGGGCATCCCCACGCTTCACTTCGACAATGTGCGCGAGCGCCCGCTCGCCGAGATCTGGCAGCATTCCGACGCCTTCGAGCGTTTCCGCGGCACCGCCTGGATGGCCGAGCCTTGCCGTTCCTGCGAGCTGCGCGAGGTCGACTGGGGCGGCTGCCGTTGCCAGGCGATGGCAATCCTGGGCGATGCCGGGGCAACCGATCCGGCCTGCGCGCTCTCGCCCCATCACGCCGAGCTGCTGGCTCTCGCCGAAACCGAGAGCGCGCAAAAAACGCCCCCCGGGTTCGTCTACCGTCGCTACGCGAAATCGGAAACCGCGCCGCTGCCCGCCTGATAACAGCGCCGCGCCAGATCCGTCACGGCCGCGTTGCCTTTTGCAACGCGGCAAGTGCCGTGCCGATCTTCCCTCTCGCTCTCGTCACAGTCTGCCTCGTCTGGCACCGACCGGCGCCCACGAGCGACCGGGAGGAGCCGTCATTGCGAGCGAAGCGAAGCAATCCACGGCGCTGGAGCCGGCAAACCCGCGACTGGACGCCGGTGGCCGCGGTGAGCCTCAATCCGGAGCGCGACACCGTCGTCCAGGCCGTACTGCCCAAAACCGAGCTTTCCAGTTCGATCAGAGAACCTGCTTTCCCGTCCCGACCTGGTGCAACCCCAGCCACGGAGCGCAACGCAGGGGAAGGGAGGAGCAGAGCCACCCGGAGCCACGCGCAGCGTACCCTTGCGCGCGAGCATGGCGAGGCTGGCGAGCACCGGACCTTCCCCGCAGTGAGCACCGTGGCACGC
>JBOHMN010000379.1:0-1888 GCA_050730175.1 Acetobacteraceae bacterium
GCGTTATGGAAGACGCTCACGCGCGGCCTCCGTCATCGCTTTCGGACAGAACCTGGGCATCGTCGCGCGCCCAACCCAACCGTACCGTGTCCCCAACGCCCACGTGCTGAGATGGACGCGGATCCGTGCTGCTGACAATGAGCTTCTGTCCGAGGGCATGGACGACGTACCGGGAACGATGTCCGAGGAAGGTGCCGTCGACGACTACGCCGTCGGTGATGTTCTCGAGGGTCTCCTCGGTGGTGAGGAATCGGATGCACTCGGGACGGATGGACACCAGCGCGTCGTGTGGCGATTGCCGGGGGTGGCTTTCCTGCGGCGCCTGGGCGCAGCCCGAGGTGCCGTCCCGAAAACGCAGCCGCGCATAGCCTCCATCGGACCCACAATCGGTGCAGCGCAGAAGGTTCGTCTCGCCGAGAAAGCTCGCCACGAACGGGCTTCGCGGGTACAGGTAGACGTCGCGAGGCGAGCCGAGCTGCGCGATCCGCCCCTCGTTCATGACCGCGATGTTATCGGACATCATCATCGCTTCCTCCTGATCGTGGGTCACGAGCAGGATCGAGATCCCGATGCGGCGCTGGATCTCCTTGATCTCGAGCTGTAGCGCCTCCCTCAGGTTCCTGTCCAGCGCGCCGAGCGGTTCATCGAGGAGCAGTGCGTCCGGTTCGAAGACCAGTGCGCGCGCCAGGGCGACGCGCTGCTGCTGACCCCCGGAAAGGTCGGCAGGGCGGCGATCGCGGAATTCCGCGAGGCCGACCTTCTCGAGCATTTCGAGGGATTTGCGGCGACGTTCCGAAGACGGAAATCGTCGCATCCTGAGGGAAAACGCCACATTCTCGAGCACCGACATGTGCGGGAACAAGGCGTAGCCTTGGAAGACAATGCCGAAGTTACGGCGCTGGGGCGGTTGCCAGGCGACATCCTTGCCATCCACGCGAATTTCGCCCCGATCCGGCAACTCGAAGCCGGCCACCATCATAAGGGTCGTCGTCTTTCCCGAGCCGCTGGGCCCGAGCAGGGTGAGGAACTCCCCGGGCTTCAAGGTGAAGGTGACGTCCCGAACGACGTACTGATTGCCCGTATAGGCCTTCCACGCGCCTCTTACGTCGAGATGACGGCCGGCCGGCCGCTTGCCGGCGTCCGGGTTTGCTCTGCCATCGCGGACTGGGGTCACAAGGGCCATGACGATTGCTTCGCTGTCTCCAAGGGCTACCGCGGCGACAGCCTCTGCCGAGTAAGGAAAGCCTGCGCCAGCAGCGCCAGGCTGGCCAGGCTGAGAAGCAACGAGGCCACCGCCGCAATTTGGGGCGTCAGATCGTACTGGATGGCGGTGAACATCCGTACCGGCAATGTGGTTGCATCCGGCGACTGCAGAAACAGCGCGATGACGACCTCGTCGAAGCAGACCGCAAAGGCAAAGATGGCCCCTGCGGCGACGCCCGGCCGAATCGCCGGCCAGTGGACGTGGTACAGGACCGAGATGCTCCCCGCCCCGAGACTCCGCGCGGAGCGGACGAGCAGGGGGTTCAGGCCGCTCAGGGCCGCCTGTACGGTGACGAACACGTAGGGCGTAACCAGCACGCTGTAGGCAAGGCCGATCTCGACCCACCTATCGCCAAGTTGCACATAAGTGAAAAAGAGATAGTCGCCCAAACCCAGCACGACGAGGGGGATCACCATCGGGGTCAGTATGATCCCTACGACGGCGCCCTTGCCGGGGAACCGCTTTCGGTGCAGCCCGATTGCCGCGGTCGAGCCGGCAACGCAAGCGATGCACACGGCCAAAACGGAGACCTTGAGCGAGATTATCGTCGAGTCGATCCATCGCGGATCGTTGAAATAATCGGTAAAGGAGTGCACCGAGATCCAGATGGGGGGAAACTGAATG
>JBOHMN010000380.1:0-2817 GCA_050730175.1 Acetobacteraceae bacterium
GGTAAGAATGATCTCGTGATCCGCGGCGACGACGGCAAGATCAAGTACGCTCAGTGCATCGAGTTCGCTGCCCGCGAGACGCGGGATCGCTGGTCCGCCGCCGTGATCGAGGCGATGCGAGCCGAGCACACGGATGCGCTGACGTGACCGCCCCAGAGTGCACCACTATCCTTCGATCGAGAGGCCGCCGGCTTGCCAAGATGATCCGCACCGATGGCAGTATTGAGGGTTATGACAAAGCTCGCACGTTCGACATTTTCCAGCAGCCGGTTGCCAATCTTCCCTCTCTCGGCCGGCTGCTTGCCGTGCTCCTGCATCGTGCGGATTGCTGCGTCGTGCGCGGGCTGCCGATCGATCTGCAGCGCTGCTCGCGTGTGCGCCGCATGGTCTATGCGGACCTCAAGAGCGGCGAAGCACCGACGCTCCAAGAGTCGCCGCACCGGTGGGCCGGGCTCGACATCGATGGCATTGATCGCCCGGATGCGGTTGCGGCGGCTGATCTGTCTGGGTGCGCCGCCATCGCAATTGCACGCTTGCCGGCATCCTTCCGCGGTGCCCGCGCCATCGTTCAGGCGAGTGCATCGCATGGCATCAAGCCGGGCATCCGGTTGCGACTGTGGTTTTGGCTTTCTCGGCCGACAACCGGCGCAGAGCTCAAGCGGTGGCTGCGCGGCACGCCGGTTGATTCCTGTCTCTTCCGGCCAGCGCAGATTTGCTACACCGCCGCGCCGATCTTCGAGCGGCCGTTGCGCGATCATCTGCCAACGCGAATCGCCGAGATGCCCGGCGCAGAAACGGTCGAGGTGCCATCGGCCGAGGCACTTCAACCGCCACCACCACGACCAGCAAAGCCGCTGCCGCACCCGACCGACACACGCGCGAATAGCTATAGCTGGGCGGCGTTGAGAAATGCGGCGGCCCGCATCACCACGGCGGCCATAGGCCAGCGGCACTTTTCCATCCTCACAGAGGCGCAGGGGCTGGCGCGATTTGCCGATGCCGGGCTGCTGAGCCATGCCGATGTGCGCAGCACGCTCATGGCCGCGGCGCGTGACGCCGGCAAGCCCGCGGACGAGGCGGAATCGGCGATTAGCTGGGGCATCGCCCACCCGCGCACGGATGCACTGCCGGAGGCCGTGCGATGACGGATTTCGATGCCGCGGCGGATGCTCTCACTATTGCGCGGCTTGCGGGGCTCTCGACCATTGAGCTTGACCGCGTGCGCCGCGCCGAAGCGGCAAAGCTCGGCATCCGGCCCGAGACGCTCGATTCGCAGGTGCGAGCTGCTCGGCGCGCGGCGTCAGGGCCGGAACCAGGCGATGATCGGCCGCCGGAATTTTCCGACGAGGCGCTGGCGCTCCGATTCACGGCACGCCATGCCGATGATCTCCGCTATGTCGCAGCTTGGGGACGATGGCACCGATGGACCGGCAGCGTCTGGCGGCCGGACGACACGCTGCACGTGTTCGACCTCGCCCGCGCAATCTGCCGTGAGGCCGCGGCGCAATGCCCCGACCCGCATGCAGCGCCACGGATCGCATCGGCACAGACGGTAGCGGCCGTCGAGCGGCTGGCCCGAGCAGACCGGCGCCACGCCGCAACCTCTGACCAGTGGGATTTCGATCCCTGGCTCCTGAATACGCCAGGCGGAATCGTGGATCTGCGCACGGGGGAGAGACGCGAGCATCGCCGCGAGGATTACGTGACGAAAATCACTGCGGTGGCGCCTGGTGGCGATTATCCGCTGTGGCGTGCCTTCCTGTCGCGCATCACCAATGGTGGAGGAGATCTGCACGACTTCTTGCAGCGTGCCGCTGGCCACGCCCTGACCGGCATCACACGCGAGCATGCGCTGTTCTTCGGCTACGGTACCGGCGCGAACGGCAAGGGGACATTCCTGAATACCGTCTCCGGCATCCTCGGCGCGTACGCGACGACGGCACCAATGGAGACGTTCGAAGCCGGCCAGAACGATCGGCATCCGACCGAGCTCGCCATGCTACGCGGCTCGCGACTTGTCACCGCAACTGAGACTGAGGAAGGCCGCCGCTGGGCCGAGAGTCGCATCAAAGCGTTGACCGGCGGCGATCCGATCTCCGCGCGGTTTATGCGGCAGGACTTCTTCAGTTTCGTTCCACAATTCAAGCTTTTTATCACTGGCAATCATAAGCCGGGGCTGCGCGGCGTCGATGAAGCGATCCGTCGCCGGCTGCACCTGATCCCATTCGAGGTCACGATCCCGCCCGCCGAGCGGGATGGAGCGCTCGCCGACAAGCTCCGGGCTGAGTGGCCCGGCATCCTCGCGTGGATGATTGAAGGGTGCTCGCACTGGCAGCGCATTGGGCTCGCCCCCCCGCAGAGCGTCCGGGATGCGACCGACCGCTACCTAGAGACGGAGGACGCGATCGGGATCTGGTTGGCCGAGCGTTGTTGGGCTGGTGGTCAATACGGCGACACCCTGATGAATCTCTTCTCGAGCTGGAAAGACTGGGCCGAGACGGCGGGTGAATACGTCGGCCAGCGCAAGCGCTTCAGCCAAGCACTTGAGGCGCGCGGCTTTGTCCTCGGCCGGCAAGGCGGCACGGGCAGGACCAGTTTCGTCGGCGTGGCCGTCAGGGCGGAGGGCGCGCTGTGAAGTTTGTGAAGTCCCGTAGCATTACCCCCGTCACGCGCGCGAACGGGTTATATAGCCGCAGCTTCACAAACTTCACAGACCGAGCTGAGAGGCGCGGAAAACCTCGCCGCGGGCGCCTGATCCGCCCCGTTCACACGCGCTGGGCCGGCTCGGGGGTTTTCGTCGGCCGGTTTCTGCCGCCG
>JBOHMN010000381.1:0-3049 GCA_050730175.1 Acetobacteraceae bacterium
CGCCGCGGCGATGCCATCGAGCACCTTTTCGATCCGACCCCACCGGGTGATCGCCGCGAATTTCTCTGCCTCCAGCGTATCCAGGCTGACATTGATCCTTTTGACGCCGACCGCGCGAAGCGCAGCGGCATGGCGGGCCAGCTGCGTCGCGTTGGTGCTCACCGTCAGTTCGTCGAGGCCGTTGCCCAGCCGTGCGCCGAGGCTTGCGAACAGCCGCATGACGTCGCGCCGCACCAGCGGCTCACCTCCCGTCAGGCGTACCTTCTTCACCCCGAGGCGGATGAAAGCGGCGCACACGCGATCGAGCTCCTCGAGCGTCAGGAGATCGGCTTTGGGCAGGAAAGTCATGTTCTCCGCCATGCAATAGACACAGCGAAGGTCACAGCGGTCGGTCACCGATACACGGAGGTAGGTGATATGGCGGCCGAATGGATCGATCATTGTCTGCCTGTCATGCTGGACGAGGAGATCTCGGCGCATCAGGAGCGCTGTCAAGCTCCGCCTCGGCAACCTCTTCAAGGCGCACCACGGCGGCGTTCACAAGGACTTTGCCGGCATGCTCGAAGTTCACCGTGACGCGGTCCCCAATCGCTGACTGCACTTGCCCGAGCCCCCAGCCAAGCTGATCCGGGTGGCGGACGAATTGCCCGGGCGCAAATGAAGCTCCGCCGCGGACGCCGTCGCAACTGCCGCCCATCCCACTCCACCCTTATCTGCCAACCGGGGCTGGAATCCCAGCTGAAAGACTTCCCGCCTCGTGACAAGCGAGAGTGATCCCCCTCGATGGGCTTTCTCTGCCCCGCTGCTCATGTAACATGCGGCCATCCTCCATCCAAGGTCTCGACCTCGAGGCGAGTAACTGCATAATTGCAGCCTCCGGTTGAATCTCGGCTGGCAAGGGCAGGAACCGTGGCGGCAGAGGCGGCAGAAGCGGCAGGCGCTGACTTGACGGTCTCGAGCAACGAAGCCTTGCGGCTCGCCGAGGTCCTCTGTGCGCGACTCTGCCATGACGTCGCCGGATCACTCGGTGCCCTGATCGGATCGCTCGAACTGGCAACCGAAAAAGACGGCGGCATGGTGGAAGAGGCGCTCGAGCTGGCGAGCGCGACCGGCAGAGCGCTGGCCGCCCGGCTCAGGTTGCTGCGCGCCGCATGGGCCGGCACCGATGCGCCGCTCGATCTGCCGACACTCGTGGATCTGGCGCGTGGACTGCCGCGGCGGCGGCTCGAGCTCGACCTTTCCGCAATGCCCTCCGGAACCGAGTTCGATCCGGCCACCGGTAGAGTCGTGCTCAATCTCGTTCTGCTCGCCGCCGAAGCCCTGCCGGCCGGCGGGAGGGTCTGGCTCGAGCGGACTGAAGAGAGCCTCCTGATTGGCGTCAACGGCGCGCACAGCGCCTGGCCCGCGGCCCTCGGCACAGCTCTGGTCGGGCCGGCAAAGATCGAGGGCCCGCGCGAGCTGCAGGCGCCACTCACGGTGCTGCTTGCCCGCGCCGGCGGGTTTTCCCTTTCCTTGCTGATGCCCGCCGGCCCCTCCCTCCCGGCCGGCGCGCCCCCGCTCGTGCTCCGCATGCCCGCCGGCTGCGCTTTGCCTTGATTGCGGCGCCGGGCTTCGGCAAAATTCCGCGATGCGCGATTTTTCCGACCTGACGGAACGCGAAATCCTGGCCCTGGCGATCAGCAGCGAGGAAGACGACGGGCGGATTTACGCCGACATCGCCGAAGAGCTGCGCGCCGATTACCCGGCCACAGCAAACGTATTCACTGAAATGGCAGCCGAGGAAGGTGAGCATCGGCGCCAGCTCATCGAGCTCTATCGGCAGAAGTTCGGCGAGCACATCCCGCTGATCCGCCGCCACGATGTGCGTGGCTTCATCAGCCGCCGCCCGGTCTGGCAAATCCGCCCGCTCGGGCTGGAGACGGTGCGCAGGCAGGCACAGCTCATGGAGCTCGAGACCACGCGCTTCTACCGGCGCGCTGCGAGCCGCACCTCCGACGCTTCGATCCGCAAGCTGCTTGGCGACCTGGCCGAGGCCGAAGTGGCGCACGAGCACACGGCGGACCGGCTGGTGAAAGAGAACCTGCCGCGGGCAGTGCGCGAGGCGGAGGATCAGACGGAGCGGCGTCTGTTTGTGCTGCGCGTGATCCAACCCGGCCTCGCCGGGCTGATGGACGGCTCGATCTCGACGCTCGCGCCGGTGTTCGCCGCCGCCTTCGCCACCGGCCACTCGTGGGACGCCTTCGCGGTCGGACTTGCCGCTTCGATCGGCGCCGGGATCTCGATGGGCTTTGCCGAGGCATTGTCGGATGACGGCAGTCTGACCGGACGCGGCGCCCCGTGGGGGCGTGGCGCTATCACCGGCCTGATGACCACGCTCGGCGGGATCGGGCACACGTTACCGTTCCTGATCTCGTCGCTGCACACCGCGATCGCGGTGGCGATCGCCGTGGTGGTCATCGAGCTCCTTGCAATCAGTTGGATCCGTTGGAAATACATGGAAACGCCGCCGGTTTCCGCGGCGCTACAGGTGTTGCTCGGCGGCGTCCTGGTGTTTGCAACCGGCATCCTGATCGGCAGTAGCTGAGCAGCGGCGCCCCGGTCTGGCAAGGGACTAGAGCAATATCACCCTCACCGGAATCGCCAGATGCCAGTCAGCGTGATGAAATTGCTCGAGAAAACAAACCCGGCGTGTTCAGCCGGCCGGAACGCGCTTTAGCTGACTTCGATCTTCCCGTTCACTTCGTGCTTGAGGTCGAGTGCCCCGATCTCGAGTGTCATCTTCGCGCTCAGCGTTTCATCGCCGTGCAGACGACCGTTCTGCAACGCCTTGGCAACGGCGTCTTCAATCTCGCGCTGTGAGGTGACGCCGACCACTTTCAGAAACTTCCGGATCGCCATGTTGAACTTGTCTTGGTCCATGTGCGCCGCTCCCTTGGCTACGCCAAAGCGTGAGTGAACGGAGACATCTACCACAAGCCATGGACCTTTTGCTCCCGGAATCTTGGCGGTCGGCTGATCGGACCGATCGAACGCGCTGCCGGAATTGCGC
>JBOHMN010000382.1:0-2067 GCA_050730175.1 Acetobacteraceae bacterium
AGTGCCGGTGCTGTGGGGGGTTGCTTCATGCCGACCCGCGCAACCGCGGTCGGCAGAGGTACCGCGCACAGCCGACCTGTTGGCAGGGCAGCCGCGCTGCCAGCCAGCGCCGCTGGCTCGGCAAGGCGCAGAACCCGGGCTACTACTGCGGCCCCATCCACGTACAGAGTGCGCGGCGCGGCGAGCGGCGCATCCGGGCTACTGGCGGCGGGGCCCGGCGGTAGGGCCGATGCGTTACAAGATCCCTCCGGCCTGCAACTCATTGAGCCAGCAGCTGATTCCCGCACTTTTGCGTTACAAGATCTCTGCCGCTCGCAACCGGCGGTGCTCATTGAGTTAATCGCCCATCTGACCGACGGTGCGCTACGAGAGGCCATCCTCGGCACCTGCCGCCGGCTGCTACAAATCGGCCAAGACATCCTGGGTGCCGGAGCCTCACATGCCGATCAAACGGGTGCTGCGCGTGGAGCGCCTGCAGCACTTGCCGGCGCAGTTCGATCGGCAAGGGACTGGAAGAACGTGCGCACGAGCTCGGTACGCTGGGCGCGGTTAAGCTCCTGCAGTAGCGCAATTTCGTATTCCCGGGCCACCGGGGAATTGGAGCGCCGCTCGGCGCTCTCCGCCGCGTTCCACAGCGCCTGCCGATCGCGCGCCCAGTTGATGTCGCATCGGGGCACCGCCACCGGCAGTACATTCTCGGTGTGCTCGACCCCGCGCTTGCGGGTGTAATCGAACGTCTGGCCGGCGGTGAGGTCAACGATGGAGGGCTCGGTCAGGACAACCAAACTCGATGAGCGCATCGCCGGCTTGGAAGCAAAGCTCAGGCAACTCAAGACACGCCAGGTCCGGATCGAAGCCCGCAAGAAGGCCCTCGCCTCTCGGCGGGTTCGCAAGGACGACACCCGGCGCAATATCCTCGCCGGCGCTATCGTCATGGCTCGCGTCGAACAGGGGAAAATTCCCGAGGCGGAGTTTCGCGCCTAGCTTGACGCCGCCCTGACGCGTCAGGATGATCGTGCGTTGTTCGGGCTCTCTGGACCCTCGCCATGATTCGCGGCGCGTATCTGTGGCTAATACTCATCGCAGCGTTAGGGAGCCTTGCGGGAAGGGCCCTCGCGGCGAATCCACGGCTATCACAGGTGCCCTTTGTGGGCTGCCCTTCCCGCAGCATGGCGGACGGGACTCTCATCCCTGCCCCTCATGGAGCTCCCCGCACCGTCCCGGTAGACGCCTCAATCGCCGCTCAGATCGCTTATTACGCCGGTGATGATCAATATGGACCCGGCGCCTACGCCCCACGCGGCTGGCACTGCCGCTTTTGGTCCGGCGCGGAAGGATCCTTCGTGATCGTGACGCCCGAGCCCCCCGATATGGGCCCGGCACTGATCACAGGATCAGGTGTCGGGGCCTCCGTCAGCGTCGGCGGCACGGGGGGGCGATTCGATGTCGCACAGGTCGGCGCCCGGTTCTTTCCGCAAGCCCTGCGAGCCTTCATCCAAAAGATCCGGACCGGAGATGCCGACCTCCCCGCCGCCCACTTTATCGTGACGCTCTACCCGCACGACATCGTCACCCGTGTCGGCGATCGCATGGTCGAATTCATCACGCCGGCGTCCCAAGAGGGTTTCGGTATTAGCGACAGTTCGTTCGCGGTGTCGGATCAGCCCGTCCTTGGCGTAGTCACCTTCAGTGACGAGCCGCCCATGGCATCCCCTACATGGCCAAATCTGAGTGAGTTTGATATCCGATTGCCGACGAAACAGGGATCTCTCGCTACGTCCTTGATTAAGCTCGAAGAGCAATGCTTGAAGGGCCGCGGGGTCTGCTGACCCGTCGACCCTAAGACTAGCGGTTCGGATTCGATGCAGCCCTCACCAGGGCTGATGACCGGGCACTGCTCGAGCTCTCAGCGAACGGGCTCCGCGGTGACGGCAAGCGGCCCAGCGCCTTATGAAACTGATCGATCTGAGCCATACGATTGAGTCGGGCATGTTGACCTACAAAGGTCTACCGGCCCCCCTCATCTGCGATTATCTCTCCCGCGAAGCGTCGCGCCGGCTATACGCC
>JBOHMN010000383.1:0-1518 GCA_050730175.1 Acetobacteraceae bacterium
CTGCGCACGGTGATGGCCGAGATCGACGTCGCCGTCTTTACGTTCGACGGGCATCAGCGGCTCCGGCTGGTCAACCGCGCCGGGTCGCGTCTGCTCGGCCGGAACAGCGAGCAGCTGCTCGGCCGAACCTCGACGGAGATCGATTTGGCCGGCTGCCTGGAGGGCGAGGCGCCGCGTATCGCCGACGTCCGGTTTCCCGGCGGCGCCGGCCGGTGGGAGATCCGGCGGACCACGTTTCGGCAAGGCGGGCTGCCGCATCAACTCCTGGTGCTCTCAGACGTGAGCCGGCCGCTGCGCGATGAGGAGCGCCAGGCCTGGCAGCGTCTCATCCGCGTGATCGGCCACGAGATCAACAATTCACTCGCGCCGATCAAATCGATCGCCGGCAGCCTGGAGACGATCGTCGACAAGACACCACTGCCCGGCGACTGGCGCGAGGACATGCGGAGCGGACTTGCCGTGATTGCCGCCCGATCGGATTCGCTGAGCCGGTTCACCAACGCCTACGCGCGGCTCGCCAAGCTGCCCGAACCGCGGATCGGTCCCCTCCGCATCTCCTCGCTCGTCCGCCGCGTCGTCGAGCTCGAAACGCGACGCCTCGTCGCCGTGGTGCCGGGACCGGATCTGATGATCGCGGCCGACAGCGATCAGATCGAGCAGTTGCTCATCAACGTGGTGCGCAACGCCGTCGATGCCACGCTGGAGACCGGCGGCGGCGTGACGATCGGGTGGGAACGCACGCTTGCGCAGTTGGAGATCCGGGTTGAGGACGAAGGCACCGGCCTCGGCACGGTCTCCAATCTCTTCGTGCCGTTTTTCACGACCAAGCCGGGCGGATCCGGCGTCGGACTCGTGCTCAGCCGTCAGATCGCCGAAGCGCACGGCGGGAGCCTGACGCTCGAAAACCGGCGGAGATCTCGCGGCTGCCGCGCGCGGCTACGGCTCCCGCTATGGCAGGCAGCCGGTAGTTGACGCCACGCGGCGGCCTTGGCCCCCGCGCGAACCGGCCGGTCGTCCGGCGATTATTGCGCGACCCGTTCGATCCGGATTGCGCGCGCGGCATTGATCCATACCGCGCCCGCCTCTGCCGCGCTGCCCGATACCAGCAGCCACCCATCTGGTTCGACGGCCACGACCGTTTCGACATCCGGCTTTTCGTCCGACGCCCAGACAAACGCATAGCGAGCGCCGACGTGCAGAAACGCCGGCGCAGCCAGATGCACCGGCGCCACCGGGATCGGCTCCGGCGCCTGCAGCTGAACCCTCCAGGTGCCCGACTGCCTGGCGTTGACGGTCGGCTCGTTGGTGACGATCACGTTGGGCGGCAGCGGCGTCGGCATGGACGTGATCTGCTGCGCGCCGGCGTTCGCCGTCGCGCGGGCGACGCCGTGAACCGCGCCCTGGATGCCGAGCACGGCGGCGATCCCTCCCGCCACGAGCAATGATGACTTGATGAATTTCATAGGTTCTCCTGAGTCTCGTCGTTTCCAGGCGGGCGAACCGGTTCATGATATAGCC
>JBOHMN010000384.1:0-1954 GCA_050730175.1 Acetobacteraceae bacterium
CTTTTGTTCTCCTGATGGGCGTGCCGCAGCCGCGCGCGGAACACCTGACGCCCGATTTGCCTGGCGAATTCGCGGTATTCCCACTCGAAGGCGCGATGCTGTTGCCGCGCGGCCGCCTGCCGCTAAATATTTTCGAGCCGCGCTATCTCGCGATGGTCGAGGATTCGCTCGCCGCCGGGCGGATGTTCGGCATGATCCAGCCCGACGCCGCGCGGCCGGCGGTGCCCTCCGGGCCGGCGCTGTTTCGCGTCGGCTGCCTCGGGCGGCTGTCGCAGTTCAGCGAGACCGAGGACGGCCGCTTCCTGATTACGCTCACCGGCGTGATCCGCTTCGAGGTAGCCGCGGAACTGGCCCCGTGCCGCGGTTACCGGCGGGTGCGTGCCTCGTTCGACCGTTTCCTCTGCGACCTGCGGCCCGAGCCGCCGCCGATCGGCGTGTCCCGGGAACACTTGATGCAGGCGCTGCGCGCCTATTTTCTCCGCCGTTCCCTGGAAGCGAACTGGGAGGTGGTGGGGCGCCTGCCCGACGACACGCTGGTGGTGACTTTGGCGATGAGCTGTCCCTTCACCGCCCCCGAGAAGCAGGCGATCCTGGAAGCCGGCGCGGAGCCGGCGCAAGCGGCGGCGCTGTTGGCGCTGCTGCAGATGGGCGCGTGCGACGACTCCCCCAGCCGCAATGCGAGTTGAACCGATGGACGAGACCCAAGATAGCGCTCCCCTGCCCGTTCCTGTCGATCCGCGCTTGCTGGAGATCCTTGTGTGTCCGGTAACCAAGGGGCCGCTCGAGTACGACCGCGAACGGGGGGAACTGATCAGCCGCCGTGCCGGCCTTGCCTACCCGATCCGCGACGGCATCCCGATCATGCTGCCCGACGAGGCCCGGAAGATCGAAGACGGAGCCTGATGATGCAAATCACTCCGCGATCCTGCCCAACGCCATAGTGATCGAGCGGTGCCGCAACCGACCGAGATCCACCTGCACAAGGCCGAGAAGGAACTCGAGATCACCTTCGACAACGGTGAGCATTTTCGCCTGCCGGCGGAATATCTGCGCGTCGAAAGCCCGAGCGCGGAGGTGCAGGGTCACAGCCCCGACCAGAGACGGCTGGTCAGCGGCCGGAGAGAGGTCGGGATCATCGGCCTCGAACCGGTCGGCAATTACGCGCTCAGGCTGACATTCGACGATCTGCACGAGACCGGCATCTATCCCTGGGACTATCTGCTGGTGCTCGGGCGGGAGCAGCCGAAGCGCTGGGCGCGCTACCTGAGCGAGCTTGCCGAGCACGGGCTTTCGCGCTGACCTGGTACCCGCTTTCATTCATGCGTGATCAATCCAAACGACCCGGGAAAACCTCATTCATCGAAATGAAAGCCTTCTCCGCCCCCGCCCTGAAAGCCCTCTCCGCCCCTTTTTGGGGGGGATCGGGTCAAGCCGATCCCCTGGCCCCCTCATTATGCCCATTCCGAAAGACACAAGGTGGGGCGCGGTGCGGCGGGGGAAGCTGCGGCTTCCGCGCGGGCGCCGCTACTCTGAGCGCCGGGCGAGTGCCCTCGTCTCTCAGCCATGAATGATTCCTGGTATTACTGGCTACTGGCCAGGCGTTGACTTTGCGCCTCGGGGCCCTATACCCCGCGCGGTTTCCTGAAGCGTCAGAGAGCGGGGCAAGCGGCGGGATGTTTGCGATCGTGAGAACGGGCGGCAAGCAGTACCGCGTCAGCCCGAAATCCGTCCTGAAGGTGGAAAAGATCGAGGCGCCTGAGGGCGCGACGGTGGTGCTTGACGAGGTGCTGGCGCTGGGCACGGACGGAGAGCTGACACTCGGCAGGCCGCTGATCGCCGGGGCGAGCGTCTCGGCCCTGGTGCTGGGTCAGGAGAAAGCCCGCAAGATTTTAATCCTGAAGAAAAGACGGCGGAAGAACAGCCGCCGCCGGCAGGGCCACCGCCAGTTGCTGAC
>JBOHMN010000385.1:0-18029 GCA_050730175.1 Acetobacteraceae bacterium
CGGCGAATGCAGCGCCGGGGTCACGTTCCAGACCACATAGTAGCCGACGAAGATCGCGAGCACGAAGGTCGCAAACAGGAATATGAACGGAGCTTCCGCGCCGACCGATGCGGCGTGGGTGGCGGCAAGCATATGGGCGTGGGCAAGCTGCGGCGTGTGATTGACGAGATTTGCAGCTTCTCTGACGATGTCTCCGGGATGCATGGTTCGTCTCCGCGATCAGGCGGCCTCTCGAGGCAGGAACTGCGGATGCACCACTGCCCCACCCCGCGTCAGCGCCACACCTTTGATGATCTCGTCGTCGGCCGAAAGCTTCGGCGCCTTCGCCTCCTTATCCCAGAAGGCCGTGAGGAAGGTCAGCAGATTGCGGGCATAAAGGCGGCTCGCGGCGACCGCTAACCGGCCCGGCCAGTTGCGATACCCGAGGATCACGACGCCGTTCGCCGTTACGGTCCGTTCCCCGGGCACCGTGAGCGCACAGTTGCCGCCGGCATCGGCGGCGATATCGACGATTACGCTACCGGCGCGCAGCGATGCGACCATCGACGCGTCGACGAGCGTCGGCGCCTTGCGTCCCATCACCAGTGCCGTCGTGATGACGATATCCTGCTTCGCCACTGTCGCTGCCATCAGCTCGGCCTGCTTCCGGCGGAACACCTCACTCATTTCTTTTGCGTAGCCACCGCTCGTCTGCGCGCTTTTCGTCTCCTCGTCTTCGACGCCGACGAATGTGGCACCAAGTGACTTGATTTCGTCCTTCGCCGCCGGCCTGACATCGGTTGCGGAGACGATCGCCCCGAGCCGCCGCGCGGTGGCGATCGCCTGCAACCCGGCGACGCCTGCGCCCAGCACGAACAGGCGGGCGGGCGGCACCGTCCCTGCGGCGGTCATCATCATCGGGAACGCCCGCTGAAACTCCCCGGCCGCCTCGATCACGGCGCGGTAACCCGCGAGGTTGGCCTGGCTCGACAGCACATCCATCGACTGCGCGCGGGTGATGCGGGGGAGAAGCTCGAGCGCGCAGGCATCGATCCCAGCGGCGGCCAGCGCCGCCGGCAGGCCCGGCTCCGTGTGCACGCCGGAAATGCCGATCAGAAGCGCGCCGCGCGGAATGTGGGCGCGCACATCGGCCTCCGGCATCATCACGGTGAAGACGATTCCGGCGCCGGAGAGTGCCGCCGCCGCGTCGGCTGCGATCTCCGCACCCGCGGCCGCGAATTCTGCATCGGCAATCTTCGCGCCCGCCCCTGCGCCGCTCTCAACCGCCACGATGAGCCCGAGTGCTGCGAGCTTTTTCACCGTATCCGGCGTGGCAGCCACCCGGGTTTCACCCGCGCGCCGCTCTTTCAGCACTGCCAGACGCATGCGCGGGGCCCCCTCTCAAGCGATTTCTCGCACCATTGCCGGGCCCGCGGCGCCGAGGCAAGGGGGTTGGCTCGATTCGCAGGGCGGCCGGTCCTCAGCGCCACTCAGGAACCCTTGGCTACGCGCGCGACCTGCAACGCATTGGTGGTGCCGGAGCGGCCGAAGGGAATACCTGCGGTGACGACGACCTCATCCCCGTCGGCGGCGAATCCCTCTTGCCGCGCAATCTCCGAGGCGCGCCGAATGGTATCGGTGAGGCCCGTCCAGTCGGGTGTGACCACCGCGTGGACGCCCCAGGCGACGGCGAGCTTACGTGCAGTGCCGAGGTCTGGCGTCAGGCCGATGACGGGGCACTGCGGCCGCTCCCGCGCGACTCGGAGCGCGGTCGCACCCGAGGCAGTGAAGGCCGCGATCGCACGCGCGCCGATCGTCTCGGCGACCTGACGCGCGGCGGCGGCGATGGCATCGGGGGAGGAGCGTTCCGGGGCCGGGCGGGAGGCGGCCATGATCGCCCGCCAGCCGGTATCCTGTTCTACCCTAGCAACAATCCGGTCCATGATATTGACCGCTTCGGCCGGGTACTGCCCCGCCGCGGTTTCTGCCGACAGCATGACTGCGTCCGCCCCGTCGAACACGGCGGTCGCCACGTCGGACGCCTCGGCGCGGGTCGGGGCGGGGGCGGCAATCATGCTTTCCAGCATCTGCGTCGCCACCACCACCGGCTTGCCGCCCTGGCGCGCCACGCGGACAATCCGCTTCTGTGCGAGCGGCACCTCTTCCGGTGGCAGCTCGACGCCGAGATCCCCACGCGCCACCATCACCGCATCCGAGAGCAGCACGATCTCCTCCAGGTGCTCGAGCGCCTGGGGCTTCTCCAGCTTCGTCATCACCCAGGCGCGGCCCTCGATCAGCCGCTTCGCCTCGACCACATCCTCCGGACGCTGCACGAACGAAAGCCCGATGTAATCGACACCGTGCGCGAGCGCAAAAGCGAGGTCTTCGCGATCCTTCTCGGTCAGCGACGGGATCGGCAGCACGATGTCGGGTACGTTGACGCCCTTGTGGTCCGAAAGCGGCCCGCCGACCAGCACTTCGGTCTCGAGATGGTCGGCGCGTGCACGCACCACGCGGAGGCGGAGCTTGCCATCGTCAAGCAGCAGCGTCGTGCCAATGCCAGCTGCCGCGATGATCTCGGGGTGGGGCAATGCCACGCGGATCGCGTTACCGGGCGTCGGGTCGAGATCGAGGCGGAATTTCTGGCCAGTCTGCAGATGCACGCGGCCACCTCCGAACAGGCCCACCCGAAGCTTCGGTCCTTGCACGTCGGCGAGTATCCCGATCGGGTGCTCGAAGCGATGCTCCATCTCGCGGATGATGCGGATGCGCTCCGCATGATCGGCATGGGTGCCGTGCGAAAAGTTGAGCCGGAAGACATCCGCGCCGATCTGAAAGAGGCGCGTCAGCACGTCGACGGTCGAGCTTGCCGGCCCGACGGTCGCGACTATCTTGGTGCGCCGGCGCCGGCGCAGTTTTTGCCGCACGGGCATGCTTTTCCTTTCACCGTTCCAACGCGCCAGCCAACCCATCGTGTGCCGATTGCGGCACTAGAGCGGATCGCCGCCTGACTGGAATCGCGAAGCGATCCAGGGGCGCGTAAATCCGCCCGGTCAGGCGATGCAGAGCATGTTCAGGCAACCCGAACATGCGCTAGCCGCCCGCACGTGTGCATCCCCCCGGCAGCCCGGCACTTCGTATCCAGGTCTCCAGTGGCCCGCCGGTCTCCAGTCGCGCGCTGCCAGGGGCAACGACCGAATGGCGGCCGACACCCGCGCCCGGTGGTCCGACCCTAACACTTCTCGCTCATGAAGCGGACTCCTGGGTCGGACCACCAGTCCTTCATTTTCAGCGGCCTGCTTCTCCCCTTACGTTTGCCGCCGCGGGCGGCGAACGTAAGGGGGCAGGGCACTGGTATGGCGAAGACGCGCCCGCCGCGCCATGTTCGGATAGATCGCCGCAACAAGGAGACCCCGATGCCTGCTGAACCAATCGCGCCCGCCACCCGAACGGAGCTCGAAGCCGCCGCCTTCCGCCGGCTCGTCGCGCATTTGCGCGAGCGGAGCGACGTCCAGAACATCGATCTGATGAATCTCGCGGGTTTTTGCCGTAACTGCCTCTCGCGCTGGTATCGGGAAGCGGCAGTGGAGCACGGCCTCGCGCTGGCGGATGCCGACGCACGCGAGATTGTCTATGGCATGCCCTACAAGGATTGGCAGGCGAAGTACCAAACAGAAGCAAGCGCGAGCCAGAAGGCTGTCTTCAAACAGGCCAACCCTGGTCGCTGAGGCAAGCCGACACGCTTGTGTACCGATCTGGCGCTTGTATCTCATGCATGGAGCGTTCTCGCGGCACGCGCGCTCTTTGTTTTTAGTGGCCTGCTGATCCCCTTACGGTTGTTGCCGAGCGCAACAACCAACGGGGCCAGGACACTGGTCAACCGATCGGCGGACCCGCTACCAGGTTCTTCCACTCTGTGAACTTGCCGCTCGCATCACGGGAAACGTACCACGCCTGAAAGCGGAGCTTCGAGTGGCGAAGCCCGAGTTCGCGTTGCAGTTCTTTCGCGTCCTTCAGGTGCTGCGCGAATTCACGCTTGGGATCGTTGAGAATATCACGTCCGTACGCAATGCCGAGCGCCCCGCAGTTCGAGTGATCGACCACGACCAGATTTTCGATCTGGTGCAACTCGATGGAGGCGCCGAGATTGCCCCAGAAAGTCTCGCTCCAGGCCTTCGGGAAGGCGGGTGCGACAACGCCGACGGCAGCCCCCGCGATCGTGAATTGGCTGTAGAGACCAAGCAGACTCCCGGTATGACTTTCCGCCACTGGCGCATTCATCCACTTGGCAACGGGCGCCTGGGTGCGCGGGTCGACGCAGGAAAGCAGCATGGCCTTATAGCGCGAAGTCCCGGTGGCGGCGCGCGCCTCCCCCGGGGCCGTACTGAGAGCGGCGCCGGCGAGGATCAGCCCGCTGATGACGGCGCGCCGCGCCAAATCCTTCCCGGGAGGCGTCAAGCAGCCGGCACACAAACAGCCGCCAGACCGAGGGTGCGCAAACTCATGCCCCAAGACCATTTTCTCCCCCTCAGGTTGCCGGACGCACGGCGATACAACCAAGATCGTTACCTACGCCGTCGCTTGAGCGCAAGCGCGCTCGCGCTCGGCCCGTGCACCCGCCTCCGCACCCTCCGCCCGTGCGCGAAGCGGGGCCAGTGCGGCGCGGATGCCGAACGCTCCGGGCAATGAACCAAGCGGGAACAGCCTGGTCACGTGCCCCATCTTGCGCCCGGGCCGAGCCGCCGCCTTGCCGTAGAGATGCGGGATGAGCCCCGGAGTGGCAAGAACGCTGCTCCAAAGCGAGAGTTCCTCCCGCCCGACAAGGTTCTTCATCACCGCGTCCGAGTGCCGTCTGGGCTCCGGCAAGGGCAGGCCGGCAACCGCCCGCACAAACATCTCGAACTGGCTTACCGCGCAGGCGTCGATCGTCCAGTGCCCGGAATTATGCGGCCGCGGCGCAATTTCGTTAGCCAGCACCTGGCCATTCTTATCGACGAACATCTCGACCGCGATCAGCCCGGCGAGGTCGAGACCGGCAGCGACCCGAAGAGCGATCTGTCGCGCCGCGGCCACGGTCTCGACCGGCAGGGGCGCCGGAACCAGGGTGAGATCAAGAATCTGCTCGAAGTGGCGGTTTTCGACGGCATCGAAGGCAACCACCTGGCCATCCGCACTCCGCGCGGCGATCACGCTGATCTCGCAGGCGAAATCGACCAAGCCTTCGAGGATGAGCGGCTTCGGCGCAAGCGCCGTAAAGGCGGGCTCGAGGTCGGCTGGTTCGCGCGCCACCCTCTGGCCCTTGCCGTCATAGCCAAGGCGCGTGGTTTTCAGTATCGCCGGCAAGCCGATCCGAGCAGCAGCAGTCACCAATTCCGGGTAGCTTGCTACTTTCCGCCACGGCGCGGTCGGCACGCCAGCGCCATTCAGGAAGGATTTTTCGGCGATCCGGTCCTGGCTAACGCGGAGGACCGCGGGCGCGGGACGCACTGGTTTGAGCGCCGCCAGAAGATCGAGACCGGCCGCACTCACGTTCTCGAACTCGAACGTCACCACATCGACACGCGAGGCGAAATCGGCCAGCGCCGCGGGGTCTTCGTACTCTCCGAGGGTGACTGCTGCCGCCACCTGGGCGGCGGGGCTGTCGCGCTCCGCAGTCAGGATATGGCAGCGATAGCCCAGGCGGGCGGCAGCCATCGCAGCCATCCGGCCGAGCTGACCGCCGCCCACGATACCGATCGTGGCATTGGGTGGAAGCGGAAAAGCGGAGCGGCTCATGGCCTCGCCGCCGCCGGAGTCTCCTCGGGTGTCTCCGGCACGGCGGCGGTCTGCGCCGCGCGCCACGCATCGAGGCGTGCCGCAAGACCGGGGTCTGTGAGGGCAAGAATGGCGGCCGCCAGCAGCGCCGCGTTCACCGCCCCCGCTCTGCCGATGGCGAGCGTGCCGACTGGGACGCCGGGTGGCATCTGCACAATGGAAAGCAGACTATCCATGCCCTTGAGCGCCGCGCTTTCGACCGGCACGCCAAGCACCGGCAGCGCGGTAAAGGCGGCGCACATGCCGGGCAGATGCGCCGCGCCGCCGGCGCCGGCGATGATCACCCGGATGCCGCGCCCGCGCGCGCCGCGTGCATATTCCGCGAGACGGTCCGGGGTACGATGGGCGGAGACGATCCTCGTCTCGAACGGCACGACCAGTTCATCGAGTGTCGCGGCAGCGTGGGAAAGAGTGGGCCAGTCGGAACGGCTGCCCATGATGATACCGACGCGCATGCCGGTCAGGCGATGCTGTCTGGGATCAGCCGGCTTTCCAGTCGGGCGATCTCGTCTTTCAGCAGCAGCTTCCGCTTCTTGAGACGCTGCAGGTGCAGCTGGTCGCAGGCCGCCTCGGCCGACAAACGTACGATCACCGTATCAAGGTCACGGTGCTCGCTGCGCAGTTCATGCAGCCGGCGCAAGAGCGAGTCATGGTCGTTCAGCATCGGTTCTGCATACCACGCGGCCACCGCGATTGCAGCGCTTCCTATGGCGTTCGGCCGCGTTTGCTTTGCCTCGTTTCCAACCCCGTCGTATGCTGTTCGCGGTGGCTGACGCAAGGGAACAAGCTGGCCACCGGAAGAAGAGCTGCCGCTCCGGCACGAGAGCTGAATCCACGGGCGGCAGGAGTCGGGCCACCAGCTTCTTCGATCCGCCGGGGCGCCATGCCACATGGAGGGAACCGCTGAATGGAAGAGGTCTCGATGAGTCTGCAGTCCCGCCTGTCCGCCTTGAAAGAGCGCCATGCCAGCCTCGAAACGCGGATTGCCGAGGAACATCAACGGCCGTTGCCAGACAGCGAGACGCTGGCCCGGCTCAAACGAGAGAAGCTGCACGTCAAGGAGGAAATGGAGCGGCTCCGGGGTCAGGGAACACAAAGTGCGGAGTAGCCTGCCACCGCCGGAGGGAGGGTCCGAGCACGTTGATCAGGCCGCTTGGTCGGTGTCCGGAGGGGGCGGACGAGGCACCGGCTGACCATCCCGAGCCAGCCGCTCATCGGCCGCCGCGACCGCTCTATTCAAATCGCCCTGACTGCAAAGCCCCAGGAAAACCGGATCGCGTGGCTTGATGTTAGCACTGTTCCAGTGTGTCCGGCCGCGGACCTTCTGGATGGTCTCCTTGGTGGTGCCGAGCAGCTTACTGATCTGCACATCGGCCAGGTGGGGGTGATTCCGTAACAGCCAGGCGATCGCGTCGGGGCGGTCATTGCGTTTGGCAACGGGGGTGTAGTGCGCCCCGGACTGGCGGCGCGGCAGCGGGTTGATCGGCGCGAGCAATTGCAGCCGCGCATTCGGATCCGCCTCGCAGCGCCGGATCTCCTCGGCGGTGAGCTGGCCATTAGTGATGGGATCGTAGCCGACAATGCCCTGCGCGACTTCGCCGTCCGCGATCGCCTGGACCTCGAGCGGGTGCATGCCACAGAATTCGGCGATCTGCAGGAAGGTCAGCGCCGTTTTCTCAATCAGCCACACGGCGGTGGCTTTTGGCATCAGTGGCAGTGCCATAACAATTCCCGTTTTGCGTTGAGGACGACTGCCGGAGTGCGCCACCTGTCAACGCACCAGCCGCTCGAGCCAGGATATGGGCCCTGCCCCCGCGGGCGGTCAAGGCCAACACCTGATCTGCAAAGGCGGATTGCGCGAGCAGTTCCCTGAAAAGGCTTAGGGGATTGCCCTGAGCCTTGGGCCGTTCGGGTCACCCGGAAACCCGCGGCTGACGCATGGGCAGAGGCCTCAGACGGAGGCTCTTCGAAGATAGTGTCCTGCCCCCGATCGTTCGTTGCCTACGGCAAGCACCGTGAGGGGATGAGCAGGCCACTGAAAATAAAGGGCTAGTGAGCCGAAAGAGGACACCACTCGCGCGATACGAGCGCCAGAGTCGGCACACTAGCAATCAGGAAGGCGCCACTTGCCCCCCGGCGCTAAGCGCCAGGGCCGCGGCCACCTCGGCGATCAGCTCCTCCCAGGCACCCGGCCGCGGCTGCCGATACAGCGTCATGCTGGGATACCACGGGCTGTCGCGACGTTCGGCAAGCCAGCGCCAGTCCGCCGGCCTTGGCAGCATCAACCAGACTGGCCGGCCGAGCGCCCCTGCCAAGTGGGCAACCGAGGTGTCGATCGTCAGAACGAGGTCAAGATGCGAAAGAAGCGCAGCGGTTTCGCCGAAATCCTTTAAATCCCCGGTGACATCATGCACGTTCGGGAATTCGGCCAGTGCTTTTGTGTCAGCCGGCGAAAGTCGCGTCTGCAGAGGCACCAAGGTCACGTTTGGCACACGCGCCAGCGCCTGGAGCTGCGCAAGCTTGAGCGAACGGCGGCGATCGTTGGGGTGGGTCGGCCGGCCCGACCACGCGAAGCCGACCCGCATCCGCCCCTTCGGCAGCGCCTCTTGCAACCGCTCTCCCCAGGCCGCAACGCGCGCTGGGTCGGCGTGAAGGTAAGGCACGTCCGCGGGGATCGAGGTCGTGCCCGTGTTGAATAGAAGCGGCAGGCTCGAGAGCAGACAATACGCGGCGTGGGTCGGGATATCGGTCCAGCGGTGAAAGGTCGCGGCGACGCCTGGGATACGCGAGAAAAGTGGCATCAGCTCGGCGCTGCACCCCAGCACCACCTCCGCCGCGCGTCCGGCGACGCACGGGATGTACCGCGAGAACTGCAGCGAATCGCCGAATCCCTGGTCGGCAACCAAGAGCAGGCGACTCTTGGGCAGCCGCATGCCATTCCATGGCGCCGCGGCCATTTTCGGGAGCATCCCCTTGGCCTGCTCGATCTTGTTGCGCCACTCGTATTCGATCCAGCCCGCCGCGAAATCTCCGCGCGAGAGCAGAGCCTGCGCAAGGGCGAGGTGCGCGGCCGGATTCTCCTGGTCACGCCCGAGCGCGGCGAGATAGCAGTTCACTGCCTCTTCGCTCTCCCCGCGATCGACATGGGCGATCCCGAGATTGACGAGAAACGCCGGGTTAGCAGGAGCAAGCTTCACCGCCATGCGGGCCGCGCTCACTCCTTCGTCCAACCGATAGGCGAAGCGATAGAGGGCGGCGAGATTGCTGTACCAAAGGGCCACCTCGCGGCTTTGTGCAATCGCGCGTTCGAGGAGGGCGATGCCGCGCCCTGTATCGCCACGATGACCGAGCAGCGTCCCAAGCAATGCAAGCGCGGGTGCATAGTTGGCGATCTCCCCCAGCACGTCGGTGCAGATGCCAGCCGCCTCGCCGATCCGCCTCGCGCGCGCCGCCGCATCCGCTCGGGTCATCGCCTCGATCACGTGCTGGGGCACCGCCGGGACTTGGGTCGTGCCCTGCGTCGGTGACACGCTGCTGCTGGCCGCTCCACCGCACGCAGCCGGCCCGCTCGACGGTCGGTTCGGGCCTTCACCCGGTGGCGGGGTCACGATGCGAGAGCCCGGTTCATGGGCGACAAGCGTCACAGTGGGACCACGAGAAAGCGGGTCATCGGTTGGTGCCCGAGGGAATCTTTGCCGGCTGGTTGTGTTGGCCGATCTGGTCGGTACCAGAGGGTTTTAGCCGAATCAATCGCCGGACTCGGGACGAATGCGGTGTCCTGCCCCCTTACGTTTGCTGGCTCCGGCAGCAAACGACGAGGGATAGAGATGCCACCGAAAAAATAAGAAGCTGGCGGTCCGCCGCGCCAGCGGACCTCGTGGGAGACAAGCGTGAGAACCGGACCACCATGGCGCATGACAAACATTCCTTGCATCCCCAATTCCCTCTCGGGCGTAATCCCCACAGAGGTATGGAGAATGCCGATGCTGATTCGCCGCCGGTTCGGTTGGGAAATTCCGGAGTCCGCCGCAACACCCGAATCTCCTGTTCTAAGGCGACGATCGCTGCTCGGCAGCGTCGCGGCTCTCGGCATCGCCGGCCCGGCGCGCCTCGCGCACGCTACGCTTCCCGCCGCCGCCGAACTCCCCGGGCCGATGGCAGCGCCGGTCGATCTGCGCTATCGGCCGGGCCGGCCCTTCACACCGCCCAAGAACGTTTACACTTATAACAATTATTACGAATTCGGCGCCGAGAAGGGTATCTGGCGCGAAGCCGAGCGCCTGCCGTTGCATCCCTGGTCGATCACGATCGACGGGCTGGTGGCAAAGAAGCGCACGATCGCGTTGGAAGACCTGCTCAAGCAGGTCACCCTCCAGGAGCGGCTCTACCGCCACCGTTGCGTCGAGGCCTGGGGCATCACTATTCCCTGGACCGGATTTCCGTTGAAGCGCCTGCTCGAAATCGCCGAGCCGCTTGCGGCGGCGAAATACGTCGTTTTCTACACCGACGAAAACCGCCGCTATATGCCCGGCCTCCGCGACGTTTGGTACCCCTGGCCCTACACGGAGGGGCTCGCGATGTTCGAGGCCGAGAACGATCTCGCCATCATCGCCGTCGGTCTCTACGGCCAGCCGCTGAAACCTCAGAACGGCGGCCCGCTTCGCCTCGTCGTGCCATGGAAATACGGATTCAAGTCCGCCAAAGCGATCGTTCGGGTGACGTTCTCCGACAAGCGGCCGCTCACGTTCTGGGCAGAGGTGGACGGACGCGAATACGGCTTCTGGGCCAACGTCAATCCGGCAGTGCCGCACCCCCGCTGGAGTCAGGCGCGCGAGCGGCTGATCGGTTTCGACAAAGTTGTGCCAACCCAAATCTACAATGGCTATGCGGAGTGGGTCGCCGGCATGTATAAGGGGGTCAGAGGCCAGCAGCTCTTCCGGTGATCCTTTTGATTCTCCGCAGGACCCTTGCGATATGCTCCGCCACTTTGTTTGTGGCGGCATTCGCGCTTGCCGCGCTCGAACCGCCGGAACTGCTGCTCGGTTCCTTCCTCTCCAGCCTTGATTCGAGATTTCTCAATCTTCTGCAAACTGACATTCAAGGTCATCTTTCACCTTGGATCTGGGACAATTTGATCTTGCCGATCCTGTTCCGGCCGGCTTGGCTTCTTCCGGCGGCCGGCGGCCTGATCTGCGCCGGCGGTGCTGCCACGCTCACCTTCGCGGTCAGCAGCCGTTCGCCCCACCGCTGGCGCGGCTGAGACGCCGCGGGGGATGCCCGAGTCTCTGACCTTCTTCCGGTAAACCGCTCAGCTTTCCTGTGGCGCCAGCCCGGTCGAAGCCGGCAGCCAGCCGGCTTCGCTTCGCCAGTCCGGATCGAGATCGCGGAAGCGCCCGAGGCCAAGCCAGGTGAGGTCGGCAAAGCCGCATTTGCCTCGCGTGATGAGCTCTGACACTGCATGACCGGCCGCCGGAGAAAGCCCGAACCCGACGCTCGACATGGTGGCGACGACGACGTTCGCCGGGCTTTCCAGCCGATCCAGAATAGGCCGCCCGTCCGGGGTATTCTCGACGATCCCGGCCCAGCTTCGGATGACCCGGATATGTCCGAGCTTGGGGAACAGCTCCGTAAGGCGGCGCGCCAGGTTGCGCACTACGGGCGAGTTGCCGGGCCGGGGCGTGCCTGACCCGGCAATTTCTATCCATTCGTGCGGTCCGCCGCCGTAGGCGAGGTTGCCGCGTAGCGTCTGGCGCCCATAGAGCCCATTGCCGTCGACGCCGCCATAGCGGATCAGCGGTAGCGGCTCGGTGACGATCATCTCGGCCCGTGCGCAAGCCAGCGGTACAGCAACGCCGATCATCGCGGCAATCCGCCCAATATGCGGCCCGGCCGCGATCACCACGGCATCGCAACCTACGCAGCCGCTGTCCGTCGCAACTGCAACAGCCTTGCCGCCGCGCACCGTAATCCCCGTTACCATGCAGTGCTGCACGATCGTCCCGCCGAGGTCCTGGATGGCCCAGGCGTAAGCCTGCACGGTGCGCTGCGGATTGGCGTGCCCACCGAAATGATAAAGGAGCCCACCCGCCACCCGCTCGCCGACCCACGGCACGAGCTCGCGAAGTGCAGGCGGACAGAGCCGCTCTACCGCGAAGCCCTGGTCCTCCGCGAGCTTCGCCCCGCGCTCATGCATCGCAAGCTCCTCGGCACTGAGGCCGACCCGGATCCGCTTGCTCCGGTATTCGGTGGGGTAACCCAGCAACGCGTCCATCATCGGCCAAAGGCGCTGCTCCTCCAGGAAGAGAGGACTGAACGGATGCGTTGCCCCGCCCCCATTCCGCCCTCACGCCTCCCAGCCGACGATCCCCCGTTCGACCACGGTCACTGACACACCCGCGCGACATAGCCACCAGGCGGTGCTGAGCCCGGTCGCGCCGCCCCCAATGACGACGACCTCGGCGCCGCCGCTCATTGGCCTACGTCCGGAAGCCCGATCCGATGATCGGAGGGAATGTCCTCGTCCGGCGCCTTCTCCCAGTGCGGCAACCACTGCGACGGGATGCCGGACCAGGTGACCCAATGGGCGCGCATCTCGGCTGTTTCGTCGTGGGCCGAAAGCACAGCCAACGGCAATGGCCGGAGCGGCGCTCGATAGCTTGGCATCGCGACGCTGCCAGGCGGCTGGTTGCCGTGGAGAGTGAGAATGAGATGCACCTGCTCGCGGCACCGACGCCCCTGGCACGCTCCCATGCCAACGCGCGTCAGGCGCTTGACCTGATCCTGGTTGACCGGACCCTCGGAGCCAAGGCTGTAAAGATCGCGAACGGCCAGTTTCTGCGTGTCATATCTGAGGTAGCGCGGCGGCCTGACGCCGAGGAGATCGCCGCGTGACACGCCCTCGCAACGACAGATCATGGTCTCGTCGGCCGCATCGAGATGCGCTTCAAGCCAGCTCCGGGAATTCAGGGTGCGATCGTAAAGGCGCGCGCGCCCGGTCATTGGGAGTGGCATCATGTCGCCGCCGCGATCGCGCGCGGCCGCACGCGCGGCGCGCCGCCCGGAAAGAGCGGCGCTTTCCGGATCGCCGAGCCCCCGATCGGTCACACCAGTACAGTCGCCCGCGGCATAAACACCCGAAACGGTCGTTCTTCCCTCGTCATCCACCTCCGGAACGAAGCCGCCCAGCTCTCCATGCCAGACGATCTTGCACCCAAGCAGAGCGAAAACCTCGCTCATCGGCACAACGTCGAGCGCGGAGACAACGGTATCGCAAGCGATTTCGACGCGAGCATGAGGGCGGCCAAGCGGCGCTATGCTGATCCCCTCGACCTCCCTTGCACCGCCGACGGCCATCACCCGATGCTGCAGGCAGATTGGAATGCCGCGCCGGGTCAGACCATCGAGCGCAGGCCCGGCGGAAGCCGCCGCTTGCACATCGACGATGCCCGCAACCGCAATCCCGGCGTCGAGCGCGTTGCTTGCGATGCCAAGGCCGAGCGCTCCAGCTCCCAGAACGACGATGCGCCTTCCGGAGAATGCCTGATAAAGCGTCAGCGCGGCAGCAAAACCGCGCGCGCCCACAACGCCTGGCCGGTCCCAGCCCGGGAACGCGAGAGCGAGATCACGGGCGCCAGCGGCAACGATCAAGCGATCGCAGGAGACCAGCCAGGAATGCTCCTCGTCAGCCAGGCCGAGCAACAACTGCTGCGGCGCGTCACCGCGTGCCTGGTCAACGAACGCTCCCCAGACATAGGTGCCGAGCGCAACGTCGACTCCCGCCTCGAACAAGGCGGCAATCTCTGGACGACCGGTGAGCACACGCTCGAGCATACGCGGTTTGTTATGCGCTGCCGGATCGAGCCGCTCCCCGAACATGTACGGCACATCGAGTCCGATCAGCGCCGATGCCACCGGATGCTCGTCCACCAGCAAGACGTCGAGGCCGCCGAGTCTCGCCTCCAGCGCCGCCGCCACTCCGGCCGGACCCGCTCCGAGCACGACAAGACTGCTGTGCCCGGCCAGCGGAAACTCCTTGCCGGCGAGCGATGTCCGGTCGATCGCCTGAGCCATCATCCCCTCACGTGTGCCAGAGCCGAGCGGTTCCAGAGACTGTAGCCGGATACGGCGCACATCGCGAAGCCAAGCGCCTCCGCGGGACCTGCGGTCCCGCCAAGCCGGATGAAACGCGTGCCGCTTTGTCGCTCAACCCACGTGGTGGAATGCGCGAAACCAGGCGACAAACCGAGGAATGCCGACGGCAAGCGGAATCGTCGGGGAAAACCCGGTCAGCGCGGCAATCGCCGCGGTCGCCGCGAACGTTTCCTGCACTTCCGAGGGCGGACGCGGCGCACTCTGAATGATGGCCTTGCGGCCGAGCGATTGTTCGAGCAGAGAAACCAGCGTCAGCACCTCTTCGCTCTGGTGATTGCCGATATTGAGCAGTCGGTGCGGCGGGTTGGCTTCGGACGGACGCTCAAGGCAGCCGAGCACGCCGGAGACGATGTCGTCGATATATGTAAAGTCCCGTTTGAGCTTGCCCCGGTCGAAGAGAGTGATCGGGCGATCTTCGATGATCGCCTTCGCGAAGCTGTAATAAGCCATGTCCGGCCGACCCCATGGGCCGTAAACCGTGAAAAAGCGCAAGCCGGTCTGCCGCAGTGCGAATTGGTGCGCGTAGCTCAGGCTGATCAGCTCGGCGCCGCGTTTCGTTGCGGCATAAAGGGAAATCGGCTGATCGACCCGATCGCACTCCGAAAAAGGCAGCCGACTGTTACCGCCATAGACAGAGGAAGAGCTGGCATAAACGAGGTGGCGGAGTTGGGGCAGCCGGCGCGCTGCCTCGAGAATCACGAGATGACCGGCGAGGTTGCTCGCTTCATACGCATATGGGTCAACCAGCGCGTGGCGTACTCCGGCCTGCGCCGCCAGATGCACCACCTGAGAGGCTGCCGATTCGGCCGCGAAAAGCGCATGAATCGCCGCGCGGTCGGTGATGTCCAGGCGATGAAAAACGAAGGCCGGAAATTCGCCGAGGCGGGCCAGCCGTGCCTCCTTCAGGCCCACATCGTAATAGGCGTTGCAATCGTCGATGCCGACGACGCGCTCGCCCCGCGCGAGCAGGGATCGCGCGACATGGTAGCCGATGAAGCCGGCCACGCCGGTCAAGATGATCGTCACGAAAGCGGCCGGGCAACGAGGCGATCCTCGAGGAGCTCCAGGAGCGCATGTCCGAGCGTGATATGGCACTCCTGGACGCGCGCCGTTTCGCGGTCCGGGACGAGCAGGACGTGGCGACAAAGGGCGGCTGCCGGACCGCCGTCCCCACCAAGAAGGCCAACCGTGACGACGCCCATCTCGCCGGCCGCGGCGAGCGCGGCAAGGATGTTCTCCGAACGGCCGGACGTCGAAAGCGCGAACAGAAGATCGCCGGCATGGCCAAGGCCGCGCAGCGGCCGTTCGAAGGCGCGTGCGAAACCATAATCGTTGCCGACCGCGGTCAGCGCAACCGGGTCGAGGGTGAGCGCGAGCGCCGGGTAGGACCGACGCTCATGGCTCGCGCGCAAGCGAATCAGGCACTCGGTTGCCAGGTGCGCCGCACCGGCAGCCGAACCGCCATTGCCGCAAAACAGCAGCTTCCCGCCGGCGCGCAAGCTCTTTTCCGCCGCATCGACGACGGCGAGCACGGCCGAGCGCAGATCGTTCGCCAAGCGGCGCTTCAGCGCAGCCGAGCGTTCCATGATCTCCCGGAATCGGGTCGCTTCGTCCATCGATGGCGCGGCTTAGCCCAGGGCAGCCTCGGCGGTGCGGACCGCTTGCAGCGGCAGCGCCGCCCGCCCTACCACGCGCCCGCCGATGCAGGCAAGCCAGCCTGCGCCTTCGGGAGGAGTAGGCCTGAGCTCGATGATGCGCCCGTCAGGGTCGCGCGCAACCGCCCGATACAGCCGCCAGCCCTCGAACAACGGGCCCTGTATCCGCACCACGCATGCCACCGCCCTGCCCTTCTCGTCGCAGCCGATCCATTCAACGGTGCGCGCCTCGCCAGGTCCCTCCTCGGTTCGTCCCCGCATCCAGTGCAGCCGGGAGGCGCGCATCGTTACTCCCGGCTCAGGCGCTTTTGGCCATGATCTCGTCGGCGATCGCGCGCGGCACCGGATCGTAGTGGTGGAACTGCATCGTGAAGGAGGCACGCCCCTTGGTCATGCTGCGGAGGTCGGAAATATAGCCGAACATCTCTTTGAGAGGAACATGCGCCCGGACGATGATCGTCGAGCCAGAGCTCTCCTGGCTCTGGATCAGGCCGCGCCGGCGGCTCAGATCGCCGACCACATCCCCGACGTGGCCCTGCGGCGTAGTCACCTCGACATCCATGATCGGCTCGAGAATGATCGGGCCGGCCTTCTTCATCCCCTCGCGAAAGCACGCCTTGGCCGCAATCTCGAAGGCAAGCGCCGAAGAATCGACGTCGTGGTACTTGCCGTCCAGCAGCGCGAAGCGGAAATCCACGGTCGGAAAACCCGCGAGCACGCCGGTATCCGCCTGGGCGCGGATTCCCTTCTCGACCGCCGGGATATACTCCTTCGGAACCGAGCCGCCGACCACCTTGTTCTCGAAGACGATGCCGCCGTTTCGTTCGGTCGGCTCGAACAAGATCTTGACCTCAGCATACTGGCCGGCACCGCCGGACTGCTTCTTGTGTGTGTAAACCTGGGTATGCGCACGGCTGATCGTCTCGCGGTACGCGACCTGTGGCGCGCCGATGTCGGCCTCGACCCCGTACTCGCGCTTGAGGCGATCGATGATGATCTCGAGGTGCAGCTCGCCCATGCCGGAAAGGATCGTCTGGCCGCTTTCGGGGTCGGTGCGCAGCCTGAGCGAGGGGTCTTCCCCGGCGAGCTTCTGCAGCCCGAGAGTCATCTTGTCGATCCCGTCCTTGGTCCTCGGTTCGACCGAGATGTCGATCACCGGCACTGGGAAAGCCATCCGCTCCAGCACAACCGGGTCTTGCGGCGCGGCCAGCGTGTCACCGGTTGCCGTGTCCTTGAGACCGACGAACGCCACGATATCGCCCGCCGACACTTCCTTGATCTCGGCGCGCTTGTCAGCGAGCATCTGGAACATTCGGCCAATCCGTTCGCGGTGGCCCTTGGTGGTGTTGAGCACCGTGTCGCCAGAACGGAGCGTGCCGGCGTAGATTCGCACGAATGTGAGAGTGCCGTATTTATCGTTGATGATCTTGAAGGCAAGCCCGGCAAAGGGAGCATCGGGATCAGCCTTGATGATGCGGCGTTCCGCACCGTCCTCCTCCTCGTCGTCGAGGGCCGCGACCTTGATCCCCGGGACATCGAGCGGCGAAGGCAGGTAATCGACGACAGCATCGAGCAGCGGCTGCACACCCTTGTTCTTGAAGGACGCGCCGCAGAGGACCGGACGAAAGGCACCGCTGATCGTGCCGGCCTTGATGCAGCGCTTCAGCGTCGCAATAGCCACGTCTCCCTTCTCGAAGTACTCTTCCATTGCCGCATCATCGACCGACAGCGCAGTATCCAGCAGGGCCTGGCGGTACTCGCGCGCCTGTTCGGCAAGCTCGGCGGGAATCGGCACATCGTAGTATTTCGCCCCGAGTTCGCCGCTTTCCCAGATCACGGCCTTCATTTCAACGAGATCGACGACCCCACGGAACGTGTCCTCGATGCCGATCGGCAGCTGGAGCGGCAGGGGAACGATATCGAGCTTCTCTTTCAGGGTTGCCGTGGCACGGAAGAAATCAGCCCCGGTGCGGTCGAGCTTATTGATGAAGACGATGCGCGGAACGTTATAGCGGTCGGCCAGGCGCCAGTTGGTTTCCGACTGCGGCTGCACCCCCGCCACACCTTCAATGATGAAGATCGCGCCGTCGAGCACGCGCAGGCTGCGGTTCACCTCGATGTTGAAGTCGATATGGCCGGGCGTGTCGATGATGTTGATGCGGTGGTCCTTCCACACGCACGTGACCGCCGCCGAGGTGATGGTGATCCCCCGCTCGCGCTCCTGCTCCATGTAGTCGGTGGTGGTGTTGCCCTCGTGCACCTCGCCGATCCGGTACGACGTCCCGGTGTAATAGAGGATGCGCTCGGTGGTGGTGGTCTTGCCGGCGTCGATGTGCGCGGTGATGCCGATATTGCGGATCAGGGCGAGGTCGGTAGCCATTCCTGCGGGGTCTCCATACCACGTCGGGCGCGGCAGGGACTTCCTCCCCG
>JBOHMN010000386.1:0-2270 GCA_050730175.1 Acetobacteraceae bacterium
GCCCCAGCCAGAGTCAAGGTGCGGCCCGGGGGATACAGCCGCGTGCGCGCCGCGAGCGCCGCGGCACGCTTGCTGGGATTGGCGGGATCGGCGATCGCCTCCAGGGCCACGCGGTTCAGCTCCTGGGCCGGTGCGACGTCGCCTTCCCGTTCGGTGGGATCGAGCAGGAAGCTGTCACGCAAGTACACGGCATAGCGCCCGGCGCGTACCGCCGCCAGGCCACGGATGTCCCCCAATCCCGCGCTGTCTTTCGGCACGCCGAGCGCCGCTGCCAGCCGCTCGTACTTGAGCGCCTCGGCATCCAGGCCAGCCCAGGAGTAAACCGTGCCCGTAAAGGCAACTACCGAAGGAATAGCCGGCGCCAATGCGTAGGCTTCGCGCATCTCCTGCACCGCTTCGCGCATGTGCCCGAGATAAGCCTGCACCGTGGCATGATTAAACCTGAGCACGGCGTCGTTGGGATCGAGCATTTCCGCTTCGCGATCGTGCTCCTCGGCACCCACCATATCCCGGCGCAGAAAGTCGATTTTACCGAGGCCGGACTCCGCCTCGGCGGAATTGGGATCGAGCCGCAGCGCATGCTGGTCGGCCTGCTCGGCGGCGAGTATGTCTGACTGCGAAATCCGGGCATACCAGGCAGACAAGTGCGCCGTCGCGATTCCAGCGTAGGCTCGAGCGTAGTTGGGGTCGCGTGCGATCGCCCGCTGGAAGAAATCCAACGCGCCCTCGGCATCCTCGTGGTCATTCAGCATTGCCAGCCCCTGCAGAGTCAGCCGGTACGCTTCTACGTCCCGGGTCGGTGGCGCAAGCCGTACCGACTCTGGCCGTCCTGCGCCCACATCAACGTCCATCACCTTGAGGACTTCATTGCTGACATCGTCATAAAGCTTGAACACGTTCGCGAATTTCTCCTCGAAATTTTGCGAGACGGTGACCTGACCGGTGGCCCCATCGACGAGCTGCACGTTGACACGCACTAAATTTCCACCTTTTTGCACGGTTCCTTCCAGAACCTTGGCGACTCGAAGCTCACGCGCGATCTCCCTGACATCTTCCGGCCGCCCCTTGTAGGCGAACGAGCTGGTCTTCGATCGCACCTGGAGCCCCGGCACCTTTGACAGGGCATTGATCAGCTCTTCCGCGATGCCGTCCCCCCAGTAGTCCTTGTCCTTGTCGCCCGTTTGGTTATCGAACGGCAGGACCGCAATCGAGGCTTCTGCAATTGGGTGGGGCATCGCAGCCGGAGATGCCCCGGCCGATTTGTCCACAACAGCCGCCGGCCGGGGGCCAGCGGCACTGCTCGTCAAAGATGCGGTGGATCTGTCGCCGCTCGCGATGAGCCAGGCCGCCACGCCGAGGGCAACCGCGAGCACCGCGGCAGTGGTCACCGCCCCCCAGCGCCAGGGCGGCCCCGGCCAGGGCCGTCCCGCGGTGCGCTGCGCGCTCGAGGCGATCGGGCTGGGGGGCGCGGCGACCTCGATCGCGGAATCTTCGAGCTCGATCGTCGGGGGCGCGAGCGCGGGGGGCTCGGGCTCCCGTGTGAGCAGGCGTGACACCCGCTCGACGAACGCGCTTGGCGTTTCCCCCGCCGGCAGGTGCGTCCACTGCACGTCGCGAAACGTGTCCGGAACGATCGCGTGTCGTTCCGACGTATCGTCGATAACGACGGGCACAAGGAACGCCTTCTCCTCGGCCATGTCGTGTGTGCGGTCGGCCGCAAGTTTCCACTCGCGGCGGAAGTAGCCTTCGAGGCGAGATTGGGACTGTGCGGAAATTATCGGTATGAACAGTGCGCAGTCGTGGATCTGCTTGCGGATCTGACGGTCCCACACTTCCCCGCCGCGCAGCTCGGTCTGGTCGAACCACACCTCGATGCCGGCCGCCCGGAGTGACTCGCATATGCGCCGCGCCGCCACAGCATCCTGCGAGGGATAGCTTAAAAATACGGCCTTGGTCGTCATCGAGGCGTCGCTCCCCAGCCCGTGGCTCGGGGCCCCTTCTACGGCGTGCCCCCGAACTTGCCCGCGAATGTCAGCTTATCCGAAATTGACTGTCCGGTCCCCGGGACCGGTGACGGGCAGCTTCGGGCACTCAGCCCCGTCGTTCGGTGAAGGCCATTCAGGCGCCCGGACGATCGCGGAGGAGCTCACGGTATCGCTGCGGGTCTACGACGATGCGCCGCCCGATACGCCGTAAGGCGTCGTCCAGCCCACGTTCGTGCCGATGACGAAACAGCCAGCGCCAGCCGTGGATGGTGCTGGGATAGGCGA
>JBOHMN010000387.1:0-83627 GCA_050730175.1 Acetobacteraceae bacterium
GCCTGCGGCGCGCATGAACTTCGACCGCTTCGTCAAGATCATCGTGCACCTGCCGGACCTGGAATCGCGAAGCTGCTCGGCTGCGCGCTTTGCTGGCGCAATCCTTCTGTCGTCTGGCGACGACACCCTGCTGGCAATAGCAGAGTCGCTCGTGCACGAATGCGGCCATCAGGTGCTTTATTCCGTAATGGAGCTCGATCCACTGATCCGCGGTGACGGGCAGCGCAGCTTCACTTTGCCGTGGTCAGGCTCGCAACGCGATGCCTACGGTTACTTCCACGCCACATACATCTACCTCATCTTGGCCCTGTTCTTCGAACGGGTCGTCAAAAGCGGTCGCGACGATCGGGCCGCCGCGCGCGAGCGACTCGCCGCAATTCTTGCCGGGCTGGATCGCGCCTTGGGCGACTTCGCCGATGCCGACTTCTTTACCCAGGGAGGTAAGGCCTTCTTCAACCGTCTCGCCAATCAGGCCGTCACGGTGATAGAGCGTAACCGCCATCGCGGTGCCGGGGCACTACAGTCAGGAAAACTCCATGGCTCTTAGGGAAACGCCGCAGACGCCGAGCACGCCGCCACGACCAGCTGCCGCACCGAGTGGCGCAGCCTCGGTGACCGTAGTGCGAACGGTCGTCACCTCGACCGGCGGTGACGCGCCCCCGACACCGCAGACACCGCAACCGCCGGTCGCTGCTGCTGCAGCCGCGCCAGCAGCCGTCTCGCCCGGTGGCGGCGCGACCACTAGCGGCGCTTCGCTCGCCGACACGGTCAAGCCGGATACGAGTTTCCAGATTCAGATCGGAATCTCGACCATCACGATCGACGGCGAGACCGTCATCCACGACCATCTGCGCAATGCAAACTACCGGCTGAACGCCAGCGGTACCTTCATCTGGTCGCGCATCACGCCGCAGATCACGTTTACGGATCTGCTTGCCGGCATCCGTGCGATGCATGACGTGGTGCCGGAGGCCACCGACCGAATGGTCGCCGAATTCCTGACTGAATTGATCAATCTGGGCGTGCTCTCCGCCTCGACGCCGGCGCCGCGCGGCTGAAATCAAACCGTCGCTCTCTGGCGTGCTTGACTCGACGCAACGGAGCGTCGGAAAGTGTATGGCAACGGAGACAGGCGACGTAGTCTGCTGTAGCCGGAAGGGGTCAGGCGACGGCCACGGTGGCCGGAGGCGGGGGCGCGCGGCAGGACGACCCCTGAGCTCCCTGCGCCACTCCACACTTTCCGATGCTACCCAGGATCGTCAGCTTCGTTATCTCGGGCTGCTGCACGGCCGCGACCGCAGACCGAGGCGCCGACTCTACGACGTGCTCCAGAGCCAGGGCTTGCAGCCGAATCAGGAGTCCACCTTCCTGACCGGCGGCGGCGAGGAAACCCGCGCGCTGACCGCGTTGATCAGCTTGGCAGCGATCCCGGCCGCCGAGCGGGAAAACAACATTCCGGTCACGTCTTGCCTCCAAGGCTTCGTGGCCAGCACAGTGAGGTGCTTCGCCGCGTAAAGAAACCGTGCGGGTTTCCGTCGTGTCCCGGGCGGTGGTGCAGGAGCTACGAGCGAGTGGCTTGGCGGAGCGACCGCAAGGGTCTTGCGCAGGCCGGACAACGAAATCGCTGGCTCCCGGAGTAGGACTCGAACCTACGACCCAGCGGTTAACAGCCGCTTGCTCTACCAACTGAGCTATCCGGGAACAGGCAGCGCCGGCCGCTATAGCACTTGCCAGCGGGCCACGGGAGGGGGAAGGATCGCCCCGGGCGAGAGTGACGGAACGGTAGACGTACGCGACTCAAAATCGCGCGGCCGCGAGGCCATGGGGGTTCGAGTCCCCCCTCTCGCACCAACCCTTGCCCGGAAAACCGACCAGCGGCCCCCGAGCCGGGCGCAACAGCGCGCTTCCACCCCAGCGTTGCCGATCGGCTCCGACAACCGCCCCGCCGCAGTAAACCCGCTGAACCGCCGCTGTTCTGCGCAACCCCTGAATTTCCACCAACCTGCTGGCACAATTTGGCAAAAGCGGTGGCCGGCGACCCCCGCTCTCGCTGTTCCCGCGCTGTTCTCAGCGGCGCCGCCCGGGCCCAACCAGCGTCTCTGCGCTGCCACGCGCCGCCCCTCCGGGGCCATCTCCCGTGCCGATCACCTGCGATCGCACTCCTCCTTGCTTCAATGGCACTTCCCGGCACAGGATCGGCCGCATCATCGAACCGGTGTCCCGCTCGGCGGAACCTTCGCGATGATCGGCGTTGCAGAGGCACAATGCGTGTTCCGGCCGCCGCAGCCCGCCACTCGGCCTTCACCCTGAGGTCTGGCTCCCGCTGTGGCCGAAACGCTGTGGGGAGTAGGGCAGGGGGTCGAGTTCCGGTGGCTTGCCGCCAATCAGGTCGGCCACCAGCCGCCCGGTCGCTGCCCCGGCGGCCAGGCCGACATGGCCGTGGCCGAAGGCGTGGAAGATGTCCGGAGAAGCAGAAGCCGGCCCGATGCACGGCAGGCTGTCCGGCGTTGCCGGGCGGTGCCCCATCCAGAAGCGCACGCGCTCGGGCGGCAGAGAACGCGGCAGCCCAGGATAGGTTTTCAATGCGAATTCCTTGAGAATCTCGGCCCGCCTCCAGTTGGGTGCTGCGGCCAGCCCGGCGAGTTCGACCTGCCCCGCGATTCTGAGACCGTACTGCGTCATCACGTGCGACATCCGCCCATCGCTCGGCATGAGCGGTGTGCGCGGCCCGCTTTCCGCGTCGAGAATGATGGCGTGATAGCCCCGCTCTGTCTCGAGGCTCACTTTGTCCCCGGCGGCGGCGGCGAGCGGTTTCGCAAACGCGCCGGCTGCAATCACCGCCTTGTCGCAGGGAATTTTACCTGCCTCGGTCAGGACGGCACGCAAGCGGCGTCCTTCAAGGGCAAATCCTGTCGCGCGGGTGCGGTAGAACTCGGCACGAGAGGATACCGCGTGTTGCACAAGTGCGGCGACGTAGCTGCCCGGGTCGGTGCAGTGCCCGCCCTCTTCGATCAGTACGGCGAAGCGATAGCGCCGGTCGAGCGCGGGTTCGCGTTGGCGCAGTTCGTCCTCGCCGATTTCGATCCAGCGAATCCCGTTCTCTCTCCTGAGCCTCCAGGCGAGCGCATCGGCCGCAAAATCCGCGCGGCTCGGAAAGATGTAGAGCAGCCCGTTCCGCTGGATCAGTTCGGCGACTCCGGCTCGCGCTGCCAGGCGCCTGTGGCGTTTTGGCGCATCGGCAAGCAGCGGGCGAAGCGCCCCAGCGATCGCCCGCACCTTCTGGATCGTTGCGCCGGCGCGGAGATAGCGAACAAGCCAGGGCGTGAGACGAGGGAAATAATTCCAGCGTATCGCAAGCGGCCCGAGTGGGTCAGTAAGGAAACCCGGAACGTCGCGCCACAACCCGGGTAGCGAAGTCGGCACGATAGAACCCGGGTTCAGCCAGCAGCCGTTGCCGTAACTCGCCGATTGCTCTCCGCCCGGCGTTCCCGGCTCGATGATGCTGACGCGATACCCGTCAGCCAGCAGCTCGGTGGCGACCGCAGCGCCGATGATTCCCGCACCGACGATTGCGACGGAAAGCGGCGGCGCACCCAAGGGCCTGCGGCGGTCCTGCTCCTGTCAGCCGGTGGCGGCGACGGCCCGGCGCGCCATCACGCCGATCAGGTGCGCGCGATATTCGGAGCTGGCGTGGATGTCACTGTTCAGCCCGCCGGGCGGCGTCGCAATGTCCGCAATCGCGGTCTGAGAAAAAGACCTTTGCAGAGCCGCTTCCATTGCCTTGTGGCGAAACACGCCGCTCTCACCCGCTCCCGTCACTGCCACGCGCACTCCCGCCGCACCTTTCGCAACGAACACGCCGACCAGCGCGTAGCGCGAGGCGGGATTCGGGAATTTCCTGTAGGCGGCCTTCTCCGGCACCGGAAACGTCACCGCCGTGATCAGCTCGCCCGGTTCGAGCGCTGTCGTGAACATGCCGTGGAAGAAATCATCCGCTCCGATCGAGCGCTTGTTCGTCTCGACCGTCGCGCCGAGCGCCAGCACCGCGGCAGGGTAATCGGCCGACGGATCATCGTTGGCGAGCGAGCCACCGATTGTGCCGCGATGCCTCACTTCTTTGTCACCGATGCCGCTGGCGAGTTTCGCCAGCGCCGGAATTGCCTTCTTCACTTCGGCGGAATGAGCGACCGTTGCATGCGTGGTCATCGCGCCGATCCTGACCTTGCCGTTTGCCACACTGATACCAGTGAGGCCGGCACCGGCGAGATCGATCAACATCGAAGGATTGTTGAGCCGCTGCTTCAGGACCGGGATCAGGGTCATGCCGCCGGCGAGCGCTTTGGCTTCGGCGTCGGCACCCAAGAGCTTCACCGCATCCGCGACGCTGGCAGGCTTCTGATAGGTGAAATCGTACATCGTGCGTGTCCTCGTTCCTGTCGGATGCGTCTATTCGGCTGCCTTGCGAGCCGGTCCGGCAGCGATGATCGACCAGATTTTCTGCGCCGTGAGCGGCATGTCGATGTGTCTCACGCCGTAGTCGGCAAGCGCATCGATGACCGCGTTGACGATGGCCGGCGGGCTGCCAATCGTGCCGAGCTCCCCGCAGCCTTTGACGCCGAGAGGATTATGCGTGCAGAGCGTCACCTCGTTGGCGGTTTTGAACGACGGTACATCGTCCGAGCGCGGCATCGTATAGTCCATGAACGAGCCGGTCATGATCTGGCCCGAGTTGTCGTAAACCGCAGCTTCCAGGAGCGCCTGGCCGATACCCTGGGTCACGCCGCCGTGCACCTGGCCCTCGACGATCATCGGGTTGATAACGCGGCCGACATCGTCCACCGCGACGAAGCTTACGACCGACGGCACTCCGGTTTCGCGGTCGATCTCCACTTCCGCGATCATGCAGCCGGCCGGGAAGGTGAAGTTCTTGGGGTCATAGAACGCGTTCTCTTCCAGCCCGGGCTCCAGTTCGTCGATCGGATAATTGTGCGGCACGTAAGCGGTCAACGCGATCTCGCTGAACGACTTCGATTTGTCGGTGCCCGCCACAGAGAAGGTGCCGTTCTTGAACTCGATGTCCGCAACCGAAGCCTCCATGAGGTGGGCGGCGATTCGCTTGCCCTTGGCGATGATCTTGTCCATCGCTTTGACGATCGCAGAGCCGCCGACGGCGAGGCTGCGGCTGCCGTAAGTGCCCATGCCGAAGGGAATTTTCCCGGTATCTCCGTGCACGACCTCCACTTGGTCGAACGGCACGCCGAGGTGATCGGCGACGAGCTGAGCGAAGGTTGTTTCGTGGCCTTGGCCCTGAGTCTGCGAACCAGTGAACACGCTGACACTGCCGGTCGGATGGACCCGGATGTTGGCGGCTTCGTAAAGGCCGGCGCGCGCGCCGAGAGCACCGGCGATCGCAGAGGGAGCAAGGCCGCAGGCTTCGAGGTAGGTCGATATGCCGATCCCGCGCAGCTTGCCTTTCGCTGCGGAAGCCGCACGGCGCGCCGGGAATCCGTTCCAGTCCGCTGCTTTGAGCGCTGACTCGAGCGTTACCTGGTAGTTCCCGCTGTCGTACTGCAGGGCGACCGGCGTCTGGTAGGGAAACGCATTCGCGGGAATGAAATTGCGCCGGCGCAACTGGACGCGGTCAATCCCGGTATCATGGGCGATTACATCGGTCAGGCGCTCCAGGAGATACGCCGCCTCCGGCCGGCCGGCGCCGCGGTACGCATCGACCGGAACAGTGTTCGTGAAGACCGCCTTCACCTCCACGTAGATGGCAGGCGTCTTGTAGACGCCCGCAAGCAGAGTTCCGTAAAGATAGGTCGGAATGGAGGGTGCAAAGGTGGAGAGATAGGCACCCATGTTGGCCAGCGTCTTGACGTGCAGTGCGAGATAGGTGCCGTCCTTGTCGAGAGCCATCTCCGCAGTGGTCACATGGTCGCGGCCGTGTGCGTCGGAGATGAAGCTTTCGGTGCGTTCCGCCGTCCATTTCACCGGACGCCCCAACTTGGCGGCAGCCCAGGTGACAATCGCTTCTTCCGCGTAGTGGTAGATTTTCGATCCGAATCCGCCACCGACGTCCGGGGAAATCACGCGGAGGTGGCTCTCCGGGATGTGCAGGACGAAGGCGCCCATGAGAAGGCGAATCACGTGCGGATTCTGGCTTGTGGTAATCAGCGTGTGTTCGCCGGTGCCGCGGTCGAAGTCGCCGAGCGCGGCACGCGGCTCCATCGCATTCGGAATGAGCCGGCTGTTGGTCAGGTCGAGCCGGATGACCCGGGCGGCCTTGGCGAACGCCGCGTCGACCGCCGCCTTGTCGCCGAGATGCCAATCGTAGCAGACGTTGCCAGCGGCGTCGTCATGCACGCGCGCTGCATCCGGCGCGATCGCATCTTGTGTCGAGCTGACACCCGGCAGATCGTCCCAATCGATCGCGACCTTCTCCGCGGCGTCCTTCGCCTGTTGGCGTGTCTCGGCGATCACCGCGACGACCGGATCACCGACGTGTCTCACCTTGCCGATCGCCAGCACCGGATGCGGCGGCTCCGCCATCGGCGTGCCGTCCTTGTTCTTGATCAGCCAGCCGCAGGGTAACCCGCCGACATTGTCGGCCTGCAAATCCGCCCCGGTATAGACAGCCACGACTCCGGGCATTGCCGCGGCTTGCGCGGCGTCGATCGAGACGATCCGCGCGTGCGGCCTGTCAGAGCGGCGAAGAACGGCATAGAGCTGACCGGGACGATTGATGTCGTCGGTGTAATTGCCGCGCCCCCTGAGAAAGCGCTGGTCCTCTGTGCGCCGGACCGAGGCTCCAATTCCCTCGAATGGCATCTCGTGCGCCTCCCTTCTTCTCAGCCGCGCCGCCGCCTATTCGGCAGCCGCTGGCATCGCCTTGCCGTGCATCAGCGGCCAGGCGGCGGCGATCGCCTTGACGATGTTGTGGTAGCCGGTGCAGCGGCAGAGATTGCCCTCGAGGCCGTGCCGGATCTGTTGCTCGGAGAGCCCTTCTGGATGCGATTGAACGAGGTCGATCGCGCTCATCACCATGCCCGGCGTGCAGAACCCGCATTGCAGCGCGTGATGCTCGCGGAACATTTCCTGCATCGGGTGCAGCGTGCCGTCCGGCTTCGCCAGTCCTTCGATCGTGGTGACCGCGCTTCCTGCGGCCTGCAAAGCGAGCATCGTGCAGGATTTCACGGAGACACCATCAAGATTCACGACGCAAGCCCCGCATTGGCTCGTGTCGCAGCCGACATGCGTGCCTGTCAGGCCGAGTTTCTCTCGCAAGAGCTCGACGAGCAGGGTCCGGCCTTCAACATCGACCGTAACCTTCTTCCCGTTCACCGTCAGGGCTACTTGCGGCATCGTTTTCCTCTCCATCGGCAATGTTCGCAGCGCGGCATGGTCGAGCCGAGTTTGGGCTGGACTGCGGCCGATGGTCAAGCCAGCCGCCGTGGCGGCTGCGGGTCCCGTGCACGAAAACCAAGCAGGCGAAACGTCTCGGCCATGTGCGGCGGCAGCGGTGCTTCGACGCTGATTTGCCCACCCTCGGGATGCGGCAACGTGAGCGTGCGGGCGACGAGGTGCAGCGGAGTGGGCAGACCGCCTGGCACGCCCTCTCTTCCGCCGTAAGTTGCATCGCCGAGGATTGGCGTTCCCAGTGCCGCGCAGTGCACCCTGAGCTGATGCGTCCGCCCGGTCAGGGGCGAGAGTTCGAGCCAGGCAAAACGCTCGCTGGCGTGATCGCGTGTGCAGTACTCGGTGACCGCCGCAACACCTTCTCCCGGTGGCGCCACCGTAGTACGGCCGAAACGTTGATCCCGGGTCCGGAGCAGGGCCAAATCGATTGTTCCCGCGGGCGACGGCGGACATCCGACGACAACGGCCCAATAGGACTTCTGCACGTCTCGCCCACGGAAGGCCCGGGCAAGGCTGCTTGCCGCCGCGGCGCTGCGCGCCAGCACCAGGACCCCTGACGTATCCCTGTCCAGGCGGTGCACCAGCCGCGGCCTCTCCGCCGCGCCAAGCCGCAGTGCCTCGAGCATGCCGTCGAGATGACGCACGATCCCCGGCCCGCCCTGCACCGGGAGGCCGGCCGGCTTATTCAGCACAAGGATGGAGCAGTCACGGTAAAGGATGCGTCCGGCGAGCTCCCGCGCTGCGGCTGGATCGACCGGAGCTGGCGGCGGCTTTGTCGTCGCAGACGGGATGAGTGGCACGCGCACCGCCTGGCCGGGCGCAAGGCGGGTTGCGCCTCGGGCGCGCCGCCCATCCACCCTGACCTGGCCGGTGCGGCAGAGCCGCTCGATGCTGGCTTGCGTGATGCCGGGGAAGTGGCGGCGAAACCAGCGATCGAGACGAATTTCCGCCTCATCGGCGCCGACCACCGCCTGGCCGATCTTCACTTCCGCCGCTCCGTCCGGAGGCGCTCCCATTCGGCGAGCCGGCCGGCGATTTCCCGCTCGAACCCACGCTGCGACGGTCGATAGAACGATTGCCGTGGCATGCCCGGCGGAAAGTAATCCTGCCCGGAGAATGCCTCTTCCGCGCTGTGATCATAGACATACCCGGCGCCGTAGCCGAGCTCGCGCATCAGTTTCGTCGGCGCGTTCAGAATATGCGCGGGCGGCATCAGGCTGCCGGATGACTTCGCCGCTGCTCGCGCTGCGTCGAGCGCGCCGTAGACCGCGTTCGACTTCGGTGCGGCTCCAAGATAGATCACTGCCTGCGCGATCGCGAGCTCGCCTTCCGGTGTGCCAAGGCGTTCATATGCTTCCCACGCAGCCAGCGCCTGCGCGAGCGCGAGAGGGTCGGCCAGGCCGATGTCTTCGGATGCGAAACGGACCAGGCGGCGGGCAATGTAGCGCGGATCCTCCCCGCCCGCGAGCATGCGCGCGAGCCAGTAGAGCGCCGCATCCGGATCCGACCCGCGGAGTGCTTTATGGAGCGCGGAAATAAGGTTGTAGTGCTCTTCGCGATTCTTGTCGTAGAGAGCCGCCCGGCGCGCCAGAAGCTCGGCGAGCTCCGCCGCGTCGCGTGGTGCGCTCGCCCGCGGCAGCGCGAGAACCTGCTCCACCATGTTGAGCAGAGCGCGGCCGTCGCCGTCAGCCATGGCGCGGAGTGCGGCGCGGCCGTCCGCGGTCAGCGGCAGTGGGCGGGTAAGCGCCTCGGCGCGCGCGAGCAAGGTTTCGAGCGCCGCGTCGTCAAGGCTCCTGAGCACGAGAACCTGGCAGCGCGACAGGAGCGCGCCGTTGAGCGCGAATGACGGGTTTTCGGTCGTCGCACCGACCAGAATGATCGTCCCGTCTTCGACGACGGGGAGAAACCCGTCCTGCTGGGCGCGGTTGAAGCGATGGACCTCGTCGACGAAAAGCAGCGTGCCGTCGCCGCGGCGGTGCCGGCGCTGAGCTTCCTCGAACGCCCGCTTGAGATCCGCGACGCCTGAGAAAACCGCCGAGAGCTGCACGAAGGCGAGGCCGGAGCGTGCCGCGAGCAGCCGGGCGATCGTCGTCTTGCCAGAGCCTGGCGGTCCCCAAAGAATCAGGCTCGCGAGAGACCTCTGCGCCAGCATGCGCGTGAGCATTCCGGTCGGACCAAGCAAGGGATCCTGCCCGACGACCTCTTCCAGGGTGCGCGGCCGGAGGCGGTCGGCGAGCGGCCGCGGCGCATCCGCGCGCTCCGGAGGTATTGCGGGCGGCGTGCCGAAGAGGTCAACCGACGGGTCTTGCGAAGCTGGCACGTTCGCATCATAGCCGAATCGGCCGGCCGGTGCCGGGGCGGGAAAGGAATGCGGGCATGGCGCTCTTCGATCTCAGCGGCAAGGTCGCGGTCGTGACGGGCGGCAATGGCGGCATCGGGCTCGGCATGGGCAGAGGCCTCGCCGAGGCCGGCGCGAGCGTCGCAATCGCCGCGCGCAATGCCGAGAAGGCTGCCCGCGCCGTAGCCGAAATCGAACAATCCGGCGGCAGGTCAGGCTTTGTTGCGTTCGACGCCGGGCAAGCGGATTCCTGTCGCGCGATGATCGAGATGGTCGAAACAAAGTTCGGCCGGCTCGATATCCTGGTCAACAACGCCGGCATCTCCATCCGCAAGCGCCCGGAGGAATACACGGAGGAGGAATGGCGTGCGGTCATCGATGTCAACCTCAACAGCGCATTCTTTTGTGCGCAGGCGGCCTTTGCCGGGATGCGCAAGCGGGGCGGCGGCAAGATCATCAATGTCGGCTCGATGATGACGCTGTTCGCAGCCCCCTATTCGGCGCCCTACGCGGCGAGCAAAGGCGGCATCATGCAGGCGACGCGCGCGCTGGCCACCGCCTGGGCGAAGGACAACATCCAGGTCAACGCGGTTTTACCCGGCTGGATCGACACGGAACTCACGCGCACCGCGCGAAGCCAAGTGCCCGGCCTCCATGAAAGGGTGCTGGCGCGTACCCCCGCGGGCCGGTGGGGCATGCCGGCCGATTTCGCGGGTATCGCCGTTTTTCTCGCGGCCCCGGCTTCGGACTTCGTGACCGGTGCCGGCATCGTCGTCGACGGCGGCTACTCGAGCCTCGCCTGAGCTCGCGCTCTCGGCGCCGCTATGGCACCGCGCTCGGCCAAGTCGTGACCGCAAGCAGCGGGTGGACTGGCCTTTGTCGCAGGCCGGCGGCGGTTATTCCTTCTTCTCGTCGGCTTCTTCTTCGTCGACCTTGGGCTTCGGGCCGCTATCCTGTCCCTTGGCGGCAGGATCGCGGTCAACCAGTTCGATCACGGCCATGTCGGCCGCATCGCCGTAACGCATGCCCGCCTTCAGGACGCGCGTATATCCGCCTGGTCGTTCCCGGTAACGCTCGGCGAGCGGTCCGAGCAGCTTGGCGACCACCTTCTCGTCGCCCAGTGCAGCGACGGCCTGGCGGCGGGCGGCGAGGCCGCCGCGCTTGCCAAGGGTGATCAGCCGCTCCGCGACCGGGCGCAATTCCTTCGCTTTGGGCAGCGTCGTGGTGATCTGCTCGTGCTTCAGAAGCGCGACCGCGAGGTTGCGAAACATCGCCTCGCGATGGCTCGACGTGACGCCAAGCTTACGGCCGGCCAGACCATGGCGCATGGTGGCTTCTCCCTGCCCGTTCGCCGGTTCAGAACGGCTCTTCGAGTTGCTTGGTCAGCCCCTCGATATTCTCGGGCGGCCAGCTCGGTACAGCCATGCCGAGCGAAAGCCCCATCTGCGCCAGCACCTCTTTGATCTCGTTCAGCGACTTGCGGCCGAAGTTTGGTGTCCGCAGCATTTCCTGCTCGGTCTTCTGCACCAGATCGCCGATGTAGACGATGTTGTCGTTCTTCAGGCAATTGGCGCTGCGCACCGAAAGTTCGAGATCATCCACCTTGCGCAGCAGATTGCGGTTGAACGGCAAGTCTTCGGTCGGCTCTTCCTGGCGAAGCTCCCTCGGCTCGTCGAAATTGATGAAGAGCTGAAGCTGGTCCTGAAGTATCCGCGCTGCCAGGGCCACCGCGTCCTCCGGGCTCACCGTGCCGTTGGTCTCCACGGTCAGCAGCAGTTTGTCGTAGTCGGTGACCTGCTGCACACGCGTCGGCTCGACGCGGTAGGAAACGCGGCGCACCGGCGAATAGATGGAATCGACGGGGATGAGGCCGATCGGCGCGTCCTCCGCACGGTTTGCCACCGCCGGCGCGTAACCCTTGCCGTTATTGACGGTGAACTCCATTCCAAGCTTCACGCCGTCGTCGAGCGTGCAGAGGACGAGCTCCGGGTTGAGAATCTCGATATCGTGCCCGGTCTGGATTTGCCCTGCTTTCACCTCGCCCGGGCCGTTTCCGGTCAGCACCATGCGCTTCGGCCCTTCGCCGTGCATCCGAAGCGCGAGCTGTTTCACATTCAACACGATATCGGTGACGTCCTCGCGTACGCCGGGGATCGAGCTGAATTCGTGCAGCACTCCGTCGATCTGTACCGCCGTGACGGCCGCACCCTGCAAGGAGGAAAGCAGCACGCGACGGATCGCGTTGCCGAGCGTCATGCCGAACCCTCTCTCGAGCGGCTCAGCGATCACGGTCGCGGTGCGCTGCGGCTCGGCGCCGGGTTCGACGGTCAGCTTCTCCGGTTTGATCAGCGATAGCCAGTTTCTCTGAATGACCACGCTTGCCTCATTCAGTCGGCCGGCTGAGCGGCCGCGCCCGCCGGCCCTAAGCTCCCCGGCCCTAAGCTCCGAGGGGTTCGCAGAACCAAAGGGAGACGCTCCGCGATCATCCCGCTCTTCGTTCATGTTCTCGACCACTTTCGTAGCGTTGACCGATTGCTCCATGATTCCGTCAGGTGCCATCTTCATCTAGACCCGCCGGCGTTTGCATGGCCGGCAGCCATTGTGCGGGATCGGTGTCATGTCGCGGATAGTGGTGATCGAGAAGCCGACTGCCTGCAACGCGCGAAGTGCACTTTCCCGTCCGGAACCGGGGCCACTGACCTCGATTTCCAGCGTCTCCATGCCATGCTCCCGCGCCTTGCGCCCGGCATCCTCGGCCGCCACCTGCGCGGCGTAAGGGGTCGATTTCCGGCTCCCCTTGAAACCCTGGCTCCCGGCGGAAGACCAGGCGATCGTGTTGCCTTGGGCGTCGGTGATCGTCACCACCGTGTTGTTGAAGGTGGCGGAAACGTGCGCAACGCCGGACGTGATGTTCTTCCGCTCCTTCTTCCGTGGACGGGCGGTGGTGGCAGGCTTCGCCATGTGGTTCGATTCCCTATGATCCTGATCCGCCGCGCTCGCTGCAGCGGCGCGCGCACCGCTCGCGAAAGAAGCAGTTCTACTTCGTGACTTTCTTCTTCCCCGCGATCGGCACGGCCTTGCCCTTGCGGGTGCGGGCGTTGGTATGCGTGCGCTGGCCGCGGACCGGCAGTCCGCGCCGGTGGCGGAGCCCGCGGTAGCAACCAAGGTCCATGAGCCGCTTGATGTTCATCGCGACTTCGCGCCTGAGATCGCCCTCGACCCGGCAATCCTTGTCAATCAGCTCGCGGATCCGCGAAACCTCCTCGTCGGAGAGCTGATTGACACGCCGAGCTTCCGGGAGCGCGAGCTTGCGACAGATTTCCTCGGCCTTGGTTGGGCCGATGCCGTAGATATATCGTAGTCCGATCGTCACCCGCTTGTTGGTCGGGATGTTCACGCCGGCAATTCGCGCCACACTATCCTCGCTTCTGCCCGGAACCGATGCCCGCCCGCTCGCGTTCGCACCGGATTGTCCGCCTTGCCAAGCCCCAATACCCCATATCCCGAGGCCGGCCAGCCGCAGGCGGCAAATTTCGCCGCTAACATAAGCTCGGCCCGGAGCGAGTCAACCGGGACTCATCACTTCCGCGTGAACTCGGCCTACCCGCAATTCTCGATAAAATGACCTCGATTGCCAGCGCAACTCCTTCGATCCCTTCCATCCCGTTCACCGGATAGAGCTTCCCCATCTGCCGGTAATAGGGGAGGAGCGCGGCAGTCTGGCCATGGTAGGCGGCGAGCCGTGCCAGAACCGTTTCCTTGGTGTCGTCCGCACGGCGAATGAAGGTCCGTCCGCCGCAACGGTCGCAGACACCGCTAACCCGGGTCGGGCGGAATTTGTCGTGGTAGCTCGCCCCGCATGTTGCGCAACTGAACCGCCCGACGATCCGCTCGGTGAGAGCTGCTTCATCCACTTCGATCACAATGACAGCCGCGAGATCGAGCTCCCGTCCACCGAGCAGACGGTCGAGCGCCTGGGCCTGCGGCACGGTGCGCGGAAAGCCGTCCAGGATCAGGTCGTGCCCATCCTCGGCTGCAATTCGCCGGTCGAGCATCCTGACGATGACGTTGTCGGGTACCAGTTCGCCGCTATCCATGATCGCTTTGGCTTCGCGGCCGATCTCGCTGCCGCTCCCGACCTCCGCGCGCAGCATGTCTCCGGTCGAGATCTGCCGAAAGCCATGCCGCTGCTCCAGCCGCTCGGCTTGGGTGCCCTTTCCGGCACCGGGTGGGCCGAGCAGGATCAGGATCATCTGCCTCGACCCTTGATCCGCGCCTTGCGTATCAACCCCTCGTACTGGTGCGCCAGCATATGCGACTGGATCTGGGTCACGGTGTCCATACAGACCACGACGATGATGATCAAGCTGGTCCCGCCGAAATAGAACGGCACCGCGTAATAGCTGATCAGGATTTGCGGCAGCAGGCAAACCGCCACCAGGTAGATCGCCGCGAGCACCGTGATGCGGGTCAGCACAAAATCGAAATAATTTGCCGTGGCGGTACCCGGCCGGATGCCGGGAATGAAGCCGCTGTACTTCTTGAGATTGTCTGCCGTCTCCTCCGGGTTGAACACCACCGCCGTGTAGAAGAACGTGAAAAAGAAGATCATCGCTGCGTAGAGCACAAGGAAAAGCGGCTGGCCCTGGCCGAGCATGGTCGAGATACGGGTCAGAATGGAATTTCCGGTGCCCTGGGAGAAGCCTGTGATGGTGGCGGGGATCAGCAGGATAGAGCTCGCGAAGATCGGCGGAATCACCCCCGAGGTATTCACTTTGAGCGGCATATGGGTCGAATCGCCACCGAACATCCGGTTGCCGACCTGGCGCTTCGGATATTGCACCATGACACGCCGGTACGCCCTCTCGATGAAGACGATGAAGGCGATCACGACGATGGCGAAAACCAAAAAGAAAATGATGAAAACGGTCGAGAGTGCCCCGGTCCGCCCGAGCTGGAGCAGCGAGACCAGCGCTTCGGGCATGTTGGCGATGATGCCCGCCATGATGATCAGGCTCGCGCCATTGCCCACACCGCGGTCGGTGATCTGCTCGCCGATCCAGGTCAGGAACATGGTGCCGCCGACCAGGATGATGGTGGCCGAGATGACGAAGAACATCCCCGGATCGGCGACCGCCGCACCCATGCTGCCGCGCACGCTCTCGAGCCCCATCGCGATCCCGTAGGACTGGAAGACCGCAATCACCACCGTCAGGTAGCGCGTGTACTGGTTCAGGGTCTTGCGCCCGCTTTCGCCCTCTTTGCGCAGCGCTTCGAGCGACGGCATCGCCGCCGCCATCATCTGGACGATGATGCTGGCGGTGATATAGGGCATGATGTTCAGCGCGAAGATCGTCATCCGCCCCAGCGCGCCGCCCGAGAACATGTTGAACATGCCGAGGATGCCGCCGCTCGAGCGCTGCATCAGCTCGGCCATGACCGCTGGATTGACCCCGGGCAGCGGAATGTAGGTGCCGACGCGATAGATGATCAGCGCGCCGAGGGTGAACCAGATACGCTTCTTGAGGTCGGTCGCCTTGGCGAGCACGCCGAAATTGAAATTCGCAGCAAGTTGTTCGGCCACCGATGCCATGCAGTATCCTCGGCTTTAAAAGACCGGCACCGTCATCCTCGCGGCTGCTCCGCGAGATAGCAACGCCAGGCAGTCAATCTGCTGTTGCCAGGAGCAGACTGCAAGATCGCGGGCACACGGATCGGCTCGCACGCCGGCGCGGGCGCGATGCGGCTTGGCGCCGAGGCCGGCTCCCGGCTGCTCGGCTCGCCGGGAGCGAAGAGGACGAACTCGACGTCGGAATGGCCTCGCGCATCGGCGATTCCGGACCTCAGCTCTCTCGCGTCGGCGGGGTGGGCAGGGCGACGTTGCCGCCCGCCGCCTCAACCGCGGCGACCGCAGCCTTCGACGCCCGAGCCACCGTGATCCGAATGGCGTGCTCGATGCGCCCCCCGGCGAGCAGGCTGACGCCCTTCCACTGCCCCTGCTTGCCAATCAGTCCGGCACCGCGGAGTGCCTCAGCGTCGATCGGCCGCGTCATGTCGAGCCGGCCAGCGGCGATTGCGCCCGCAATCGCGCCCAGGTTGACCGGTGCATAGGTGGTGCGGAAAGGATTCGTGAAGCCGCGCTTCGGGAACCGCCGGTAGATCGGCATCTGACCGCCTTCGAAGCCGTTCAGTGCGACCCCGGTACGCGCCTTCTGTCCCTTCACCCCGCGCCCGCAAGTCTTTCCCTTGCCGGAGCCGATGCCCCGGCCGACCCGCTTTGCGGCGTGCCGTGCGCCAGCCCGGTCGGTCAATTCGTTGAGTTTCATCATGCGCTCCCGCCGCTCAAGATAGCTCTTCGACCCGAACCAAGTGTGCCACCTTGCGCAGCATGCCACGCACTGCCGGAGTTGCCGGTAGAACCCGGCTTCGGCGCAAGCGATTGAGGCCGAGCCCAAGCAACGTCTCCCGCTGGCCCGGCTTGCGGCCAGCCGCAGAGGCGATTTGCGTCACCCGCACTTGCTTCACCTCAGGCATCAGCTGGGGCCTCGGCCTGCACTTGGCCCTCGCGCCGGCCCAGGAGATCAGAGACTTTCTTGCCCCGGCGCTGTGCCACCATCCGTGGCGTCGCAGAGTGTCCGAGTGCGGCGAACGTCGCCTTGACCATGTTGTGTGGGTTGCGGCTGCCCACGCACTTGGCAACCACGTCGCCGATGCCGAGTGACTCGAATACCGCGCGCATCGCCCCGCCGGCGATGATCCCGGTGCCCGCAGGTGCCGCCCGCAACACGACGCGGCCGGCGCCGAATCGTCCCTCGACATCGTAATGCAGAGTACGGCCCTCACGCATCGGCACGCGGATCATCGCCCGCTTCGCCCGGTCGGTCGCTTTGCGGATCGCTTCCGGCACTTCCCGCGCTTTGCCCGCGCCATAGCCGACCCGTCCCTTTTGATCTCCGACCACCACCAGTGCGGCAAAGGCGAACCGCCGCCCGCCCTTCACCACCTTTGCGACGCGGTTGATGCTGACCAGCTTATCGACTAGCTCGTCGCCTGAATCGCGTTCCCGACCGCGACCGTCCCTTGGTTCCCGTGCCATTTCCTGCGCCCTTAAAAGGCCAGCCCGCCCTCGCGGGCCGCGTCGGCGAGTGCCTGCACCCGCCCGTGATAGAGATACGCGCCGCGATCGAACACCACGTCCTTGATGCCCGCCGCCAGGGCGCGTTCCGCGATAAGCCGGCCGACGGCGGCGGCTGCCTTGCGGTCGGCTCCGCTCTCGAGCGAGCTCCTGAGCGCGGGCTCCAGGCTTGAAGCCGCCGCCACCGTTCGGCCCGCGGCGTCATCGATCACCTGCGCATAGATGTGCCGCCCCGAGCGGAATACCGACAGCCGCGGTCGCCCACCTCCCTTCTGGCGGAGCCGGACGCGCAGCCTTGCCCGCCGGCGCGTCCGGAGTTCCCCGATCGCACTCATCCTACTTCTTCTTGCCTTCCTTGCGGCGGATCACTTCCGCCTGGTACTTCACACCTTTGCCTTTGTAGGGCTCGGGCCGCCGAAAGCCGCGAATCTCTGCCGCCACCTGGCCTACCAGCCGCTTGTCTGCGCCTTCCACCCGGATCGCGGTCGGCTTCTCGCACGTGACGCGAATGCCGTCCGGCACCGGAAAGACGATCTCATGCGAATAGCCAAGATTGAGCACGAGATTGCGGCCCTGCACCTGTGCCCGAAAGCCGGTGCCGCTGATCTCCATCGCTTTCTTGTATCCCGTCGAAACACCGCGCACCATGTTGGCGACGTGTGCCCGTGTGGTGCCCCACATCATGCGGGCCCGCCGTTCTTTCCCGGTCGGCGTGATCACGACGTGCTGCTGGTCGACACGCGCGTCTACATCCGCCCCAAGCGCAAGCGAGAGAGAACCGAGCGTGCCCGTTGCCGTGAGCGTGCGCCCGGCGAGAGCAATCTCGACGCCGGGCGGGATGGGAACCGGGTATTTGCCGACGCGTGACATCATCTCGTTCCTCAGAACACGCGACAGAGCACCTCGCCGCCGACATTGGCAGCGCGCGCCTCGGCGTCGCTCATCACCCCGCGCGGGGTGGAAAGGATGGATACGCCAAGCCCGGCATAGACGCGTGGCAATTCGCGGATCTTCGAATAAACGCGCCGGCCCGGTTTGGAAACCCGCGTGATCTCTTTGATCACCGGCTCACCTTCTGCGTACTTCAGCTCGATCCTGAGCCGCGCCACGCCAGGCCGCAACTCCTCGGCTGAGAAGCCGCGGATGAACCCCTCACGCTTCAGCACCTCGAGCACGTTCGCCCGCAGGCGCGAAGCCGGTGCCACGCACACTGTTTGCCCCGCCCGTTGGGCGTTGCGCATGCGGCTCAGCATATCACCGAGAGGATCTGAAACCGCCACCGGATACCTCCGTCACCAACTCGCCTTAACCAATCCGGGAATCTGCCCGGCACCAGCAAGCTCGCGCAAAGCAATGCGGCAGAGCCGGAACTTGCGGTAATTGCCGCGCGAACGCCCCGTGAGTTCGCAGCGCAACCGGACGCGCACCTTGGCCGCATTGCGTGGCATCGCCGCCAGCCTGATCGACGCCTCGAAGCGTTCTTCCACCGCCGCCTTGCGATCCATGACTACCTTCTTCAACGCCGCCCGCTTCGGGGCATCGCGGACCGCCATGCGCTGGCGTCGGAGATTACGGTTGACCTGGGAGAGCTTCGCCATTCTTCTCGCGCGCCTCTCTTTCTCAACTCGTGAAGGGTAGGTCGAAGCCGCGCAGCAGCGCCTTCGCCTCCCGATCTGTCTTCGCCGTGGTCACGAAGACGACGTTCATGCCGCGAATGGCATCCACTTTGTCGTAGTTGATCTCAGGAAACACGATCTGCTCCTTGAGGCCGAGTGCGAAATTGCCCCGCCCGTCGAATCCTTTCTCGCCGATGCCGCGGAAATCGCGCACGCGCGGCAGCGCAATATTCACCAGCCGGTCCAGGAACTCCCACATTCGCGCCTTGCGCAGCGTGACTTTGCAGCCGATCGCCAGACCCTTGCGGATTTTGAACGCCGCAATCGCCTTCTTCGCCAGCGTCTTCACCGGCCTCTGGCCGGCGATCAGCGCGAGCTCGGCAAGCGCCGAGTCGAGCTTTTTCTGGTCCGATGCCGCTTCGCCCACTCCCATATTGATGACGATCTTCTCGAGCCTGGGCACTTGCATCACGTTGCGGTAGCCGAACTCGCTTTGGAGCGCCGCCCGCAGCACCTGCTGGTAGCGGCGCTGCAGGCGCGGCATCTCCCGGAGCTCTTTTCCAGCAGTCTCACTCATCTCGGGCGCTCCTCACCGGTCGATCGCCTGGCCGCTCTTTCTGGCAAAGCGCACCTTCCGCCCGTCCTCCAGACGCCGGAACCCGACGCGCGTCGGCTTGTCGGTCGAGGGGTCGATCAGCGCCAGCTTTGCGAGGTGAATGGGCACATCCCGCTCGATGATACCGCCGGGCTGGCCCACCCCGCGTGGTTTCTCATGGTGCATCGCTGATCTCACACCGCGCACAACGGCGCGGCTTTCCTTGGGCAGCACGTGCAAGACCTCGCCGCGTTTGCCCTTGGCGACACCGCTGATCACCTCCACCTGGTCTCCCTTGCGGATCCGCGCCGCCATTTCGCTACAAGACCTCCGGGGCCAGGCTGATAATCTTCATGAACCGCTTGGCGCGCAGCTCCCGCACCACCGGGCCGAAGATGCGGGTTCCGATCGGCTCTTGTTGCTTGGTGATCAAGACAGCCGCGTTGCGATCGAAGCGGATCGCGCTGCCGTCGGCGCGCCGGACCGGAAACGCGGTGCGGACGATCACGGCCTGATGCACGTCCCCCTTCTTCACCTTGCCGCGGGGAATGGCTTCCTTGATCGAAACCACGATCACGTCGCCGACCGAGGCGCTCTTGCGCCGCGATCCGCCCAGCACCTTGATGCATTGCACGCGCCGCGCGCCCGAATTGTCCGCGACATCGAGATTGGTCTCGGGTTGGATCATCGGCCTCTCCTCAGCCGCTCGCTGTCTCGGCGAACCGCTCGCCGTTGCGCTCGATCACCAGCCAGGCTTTCCGCTTGCTGATCCTCGGGCACTCCTCGATTCGCACGACGTCGCCCACCTTGCAGGCATTGCCTTCGTCATGCGCCGCGTATTTCTTCGAGCGACGAATGAACTTCTTGTAGAGCGGGTGCATCACGTGCCGCCCGACCAGCACCGTCACCGTCTTGTCCATCCGCTCGCTCACCACGCGGCCGCTCAGAATGCGCCTCGGCATCGGCTCCTCCTTCAGCCTTTCCGCTGCGCCGAGCGCCGGCGCTCCGCCATCACCGTCTTCACCCGTGCGATCTCCTTGCGCACCACCGGAACGCGCGCCACCCCCTCCTGCTGGCCGGTGGCACGCTGGAAGCGCAGGTTGAACTGCTCCTTTCTGAGGTCGAGGAGCATCGTCCCGAGCTCATCCGGGGTCCTGGTACGGAGCTCTGCCGCCTTGCTCATTGCCTCAGCCCTCGCCGGCCCGGCTCACGAAGCGCGTCTTCATCGGCAGCTTGTTCGCGCCGAGCGCGAGCGCTTCGCGCGCCACCGCCGGGGGAACGCCGTCCAGCTCGAACAGAATGCGCCCTGGTTTCACCCGGCAAACCCAGAACTCCGGGCTCCCTTTGCCCGAACCCATCCTGACTTCCGCCGGCTTGATTGACACCGGCACGTCGGGAAAGATGCGGATCCACACCCGGCCGGTACGCCGCATGGCGCGTGTAATGGCGCGCCGCGCCGCCTCGATCTGGCGCGCTGTCACGCGCTCGGGCGCCAACGCTTTGAGGCCGAACGCGCCGAAATCGAGGCGCGTCGCACCCTTGGCGAAGCCGTGAATGCGCCCCTTGTGGGCCTTGCGAAACTTGCTGCGCTTCGGAGATAGCATCGCTCTGCCCCGTTCAGCGCTGCGGCGCCTGCTCGGCGGCGCGACGGTCCTGCGCCATCGGGTCGTGGGCCATGATTTCGCCCTTGAAGACCCAGACCTTCACCCCGCAGGTGCCGTATGTCGTCTTGGCGGTGGCCGCGCCGAAATCGACATCAGCACGCAACGTGTGCAGCGGCACCCTTCCTTCGCGATACCACTCGACGCGGGCGATCTCGGCTCCGCCAAGGCGCCCACCACACTGGATGCGAATGCCCTGCGCGCCGAGCCGCATCGCCGACTGCACGGCCCGCTTCATCGCCCGCCGGAATGCGACCCGTCGCTCAAGCTGCTGCGCGACATTTTCGGCAACCAACGTGGCGTCGATCTCCGGCTTCCTGATTTCGACGATGTTGAGCGCGACATCCGTCTTCGCCATCGCCGCCAGGTTCTTCCGCAGCACGTCGATATCCTGGCCCTTCTTGCCGATCACGACGCCAGGGCGCGCGACATAAATCGTCACCCGCGGCTTCTTGGCTGGCCGCTCGATAACGACACGGGAGAGGCCTGCCCCGGTCAATCGAGACTTCAGATGCTTCCTGAGCCTGAGATCTTCATGCAGCAGGCCCGCATAGTCGGCATCGTTTGCGTACCAGCGGCTGTCCCAGGTCCGGTTGATGCCCACACGAAGCCCGATCGGATTGACCTTGTGCCCCACTTAGCCGGCCTCCTCTCCGGATGCTGTCTCGGCTCGCTCGGAGACGACGATCCGGATATGGCTGAACCACTTCTCCACCCGCGCGGCACGGCCGCGACCGCGGGCCTGAAAACGCCGCATCACCGCCGCGCGACCGACCTCGGCGTGCTTGACGACCAGGCGATCGACGTCGAGCTGGTGATTGTTCTCGGCGTTGGCGATCGCGCTCTCGAGCGCCTTGCGCACCGCCTGCGCAATGCGCCGGCGGCTAAAGGTGAGCCGCGAGACGGCCTCCGAGACTGGCAGGTTGCGAATCAGGCCGGCCACCAGATTGAGCTTGCGCGGGCTGACCCTGAGGTTGCGGATGATCGCCTCGGCTTCGGTATCGTCAAGGCGGCGCGGGAGCTTGACCTTGCTCATCTCAGGCTCGCCTCGCCTTGCGATCGGCGGCATGGCCGCTAAAGGTCCGGGTCGGGGAAAACTCCCCGAACTTGTGGCCTACCATGTTCTCACTCACCTGCACCGGCAGGAACTTGCGGCCGTTATAGACACCGAAGGTGAGGCCCACGAACTGCGGCAGTATGGTCGAGCGCCGCGACCAGATCCGGATGATTTCATTACGCCCGGACGCATGTGCGGCGTCCGCCTTGGCCAGCAGGTAGCCGTCGACGAACGGACCCTTCCAGACCGAGCGTGCCATCGTCTCAGCCCTTCCCCTTGTTGCGCCGGCGGATGATCAACTTGTCAGTCCGCTTGTTGACTCGCGTCTTGTAGCCCTTGGTCGGCTTGCCCCAGGGAGTGGTCGGGTGCCGCCCGCCGGAGCTTCTGCCCTCGCCGCCGCCCAGCGGATGATCGACCGGGTTCATCGTCACACCGCGGTTGTGCGGCCGCCGCCCGAGCCAGCGGCTCCGGCCGGCCTTGCCGATGTGCTGGTTGGAATTGTCGGGGTTGGAAACGGCACCGATGCTTGCCATGCACTCGGCCCGGACTACCCTGAGCTCCCCCGAGCCAAGCTTGAGCTGGGCATAACCGGCATCTTTGCCGACCAGCTGCGCGTACGTGCCCCCGGCGCGTGCGAGCTTGCCGCCCGCGCCCGGTTTCATCTCGATGTTATGCACGATCGTGCCCACCGGGATCGCCGCCAACGGCATGGCGTTGCCGGGCTTGATGTCGGCCCGTGCCGCGGCAATGACGCTGTCCCCGGCGGCCAGGCGCTGCGGGGCAAGGATGTAGGAGAGCACGCCGTCGCGATAGCGGATCAAAGCGATGAACGCCGTACGGTTAGGGTCGTATTCCAGCCGCTCGACGACCGCATCGATATCGAAGCGCCGGCGTTTGAAGTCCACCAGCCGGTACGTGCGCTTGTGGCCGCCGCCGCGAAAGCGGCTGGTGATCCGCCCGTGGTGGTTGCGCGCCCCGGTCGCCGTCTTGCCCACGGTCAGCCGCTTGACCGGCTTGCCTTTCCAGAGCCCGACCCGGCTGACTAGAACGGTGCCGCGCAGGCTTGGCGTGATCGGATTGAATGTCTTGAGCGCCATTCGCTTCCCCCCGCTCACGTAAGCTTCGAGGTGAAGTCGATGTTCTGGCCTTCGGCCAGCCGCACGAACGCCTTCTTCACATCCGGCCTCCGGCCGGGTCGGCCACGAAACCGCTTGAGTTTGCCCTTGGCGATCAGAGTGTTCACCGCGAGGACCTTGACGCCGAACAGACCTTCGATCGCCGCCTTGATCTCGGGCTTCGTAGCGTCGGCAGCGACCCGGAAGGCAACTTGCCCGCGTTCACCGAGCGCCGTCGCTTTCTCGGTGATCACCGGGCGCAGGATGATCCGGTACATCGCCTCGCGCGAGAGCCGCCGCGCCGGGCGGGGAATTGCCTCCGTTCGTTCCGCGCTCATGTCAGCCGCTCCGCAAGGCCGGCGACGCCGGCGCGCGTGATCACCAGAAACTCGTGATTGAGGATGTCATACACGTTGGCGCCAATTGTCGGCAGGACGTCGATCCCTTCGAGATTGCGGCTGGCGCGGCGAAACCCGGCATCGACTTCGCGGTCGATCACCAGCGCGGAATCCCACCCGAGCGCGTTCAGCCGCCCCCTGAGCTCCTTCGTCTTCGGTTCCGAGGTCGCAGCCTCGAGGACGACAAGCTTGCCCTCCGCTAACTTCTGTGAAAGGGCGGAAATCAGCCCGAGCCGCCGCACCTTCTTCGGCAGCTGATAAGCGTGCGAGCGTGGCAGCGGACCATGCACGACGCCCCCGGTGCGGAACTGCGGCGCACGCAGACTGCCCTGGCGCGCCCGGCCGGTACCCTTCTGCCGGTAAGGCTTCCTGGTCGTTCCGGAGACCTCGCTCATGCCCTTCGTCTTATGCGTACCGCGACGGCGCTTGGCCAACTGCCAATGCACCACGCGCGCCATCACATCGAGACGCGGGGCGGCGGTGAAAAGCGCGTCGGGCAACTCGATCGCGCCAGCCTCGGTATTGTCGAGTGTTCTGACCGCGATCTGCATCACGCCCCCGTTCCCCCGGCATAGCCGGCCGGCAGCGGAGCCTCCGCGGGGAGCGGTCGCTTCACTGCGTCGCGTACCCTGACGAATGCGCCCTTCCCTCCGGGCACGGCCCCGCGCAGCATCAGAAGCCCACGCTCGGCGTCCACGGCCGCCACCTCCAGGTTGAGCACGCTGACCCGCTCAGCCCCGAGATGTCCGGCCATCTTCTTGTTTTTGAAGGTCCGCCCTGGATCCTGACGATTGCCGGTCGAGCCGTGGCTGCGATGGCTGACGGAGACGCCGTGGCTCGCCTCGAGGCCGCGGAAATTCCAGCGCTTCATGGCGCCGGCGAATCCCTTGCCTCTGCTGACCGACGTGACATCGACCCGTTGGCCGACAACGAAATGCGCCGGGGAGAGCAGCCTGCCAATTTCGGGCGCCTGGTCGGGCGCAACGCGGAACTCGGCAAGCTTCGCCTTCGGCTCGATCTTGCTCTTGGCGAAATGGCCGCGGTTCGGCTTGCTCACACGCTGCGGCTTGGCGCTTCCCCAGCCAAGTTGCACCGCGTCGTAGCCGTCCTTCTCGTGCGTCCGGCGGCTGACCACCTGGAGCTGGTCGAGATGCAGCATCGTTACGGGAACGTGCGCGCCGTCGGCGCGGAAAATCCGCGTCATCCCGAGCTTGCGGGCCAGAAGTCCGGTGCGCATGCCACGTCCCTCAGATCTTGATCTCGACGTCGACGCCGGCAGCCAGGTCGAGCTTCATCAACGCATCGACCGTCTGCGGCGTCGGCTCGACGATATCGAGCAGGCGCCGATGAGTGCGGATTTCGAACTGCTCGCGGCTCTTTTTGTCGATATGCGGCGAGCGGTTCACGGTAAACCGCTCGATGTGCGTCGGCAGCGGGATCGGGCCCCTGACGCGCGCCCCCGTCCGCTTGGCGGTGTTGACGATCTCCTTCGTGCTGTTGTCGAGCACGCGATGGTCGTACGCCTTGAGTCGGATGCGGATATTCTGGTTGTCCATCGGCATGCTCTTCGCGCCCGCCCTGCTATCCGCTGACCCGCCGCTCTCTCAGGCCACGACCTTCGCGACCACTCCGGCGCCGACCGTGCGGCCACCTTCACGAATCGCGAAGCGCAGCCCGTCATCCATCGCAATCGGGGCGATCAGCTCGACATCCATCGAGATGTTATCGCCCGGCATCACCATTTCGGTGCCATCCGGCAGCTTTACGACCCCGGTCACGTCGGTCGTGCGAAAGTAGAATTGCGGGCGGTAATTGCTGAAGAACGGGGTATGCCTGCCCCCTTCCTCCTTGGTGAGGATGTAGGCTTCCGCCTTGAACTGCGTATGGGGCGTGATCGAGCCGGGCGCCGCCAGGACCTGGCCGCGCTCCACCTCCTCGCGTTTGGTGCCGCGCAAAAGCGCCCCGATGTTATCCCCCGCTTCCCCCTGATCGAGAAGCTTGCGGAACATCTCGACACCGGTCACCACGGTCTTCTGGGTTGCGCGCAGGCCGACGATTTCCACTTCATCGCCGACCTTCACGACGCCGCGTTCAATCCGCCCCGTGACCACTGTGCCGCGCCCGGAAATCGAGAAGACGTCTTCGATCGGCATCAGGAACGGGCGGTCCTTCGGCCGATCGGGCTGTGGGATGTACTCGTCCACCGCGTCCATCAGTTTAAGGATCGACTGCTCGCCGAGGTCCGGATTGCGATCCTCGAGCGCGCACAATGCCGAGCCCTTGATGATCGGAATGTCGTCGCCGGGGAACTGGTAGCTCTTGAGCAGTTCCCTCACCTCGAGCTCGACCAGCTCCAGGATCTCCGGATCGTCCACCATGTCCACCTTGTTGAGATAGACGACCAGCGCCGGCACGCCGACCTGCCGCGCCAACAGGATATGCTCACGAGTCTGCGGCATCGGCCCATCGTTGGCGGAGACCACGAGGATTGCGCCGTCCATCTGCGCTGCGCCGGTGATCATGTTCTTCACGTAGTCGGCGTGGCCTGGGCAATCGACATGCGCGTAATGGCGCTTCTTCGTTTCATATTCCACGTGCGCGGTGGCGATCGTGATCCCGCGGGCACGCTCCTCGGGCGCTTTGTCGATTTGGTCATAGGCGGTGAAGACAGCACCACCGGATTTCGCCAGCACCTTGGTGATTGCGGCGGTGAGCGTCGTCTTGCCGTGATCGACATGGCCAATCGTGCCGATGTTGCAGTGCGGCTTCGTCCGCTGGAATTTCGCCTTACCCATCTCAGTCCTCTCCGTTCGGCCGCTTCCGGCGCCTCTTTCCCCGACCTACCAGCGGTAGTGGCTGAAGGCCTTGTTCGCCTCGGCCATTCGATGCGTGTCCTCGCGCTTTTTCACGGCTGCACCACGGTTGTTGACCGCGTCGTGCAGCTCGTTGCAGAGACGCTCGACCATTGTATGCTCGCCCTTGCGCTTGCGTGCGGCGTCGATCAGCCAGCGAATGGCCAAAGCCTGACGCCGCTCGGTGCGGACCTCGATAGGAACCTGGTAGGTGGCCCCGCCGACGCGCCGCGAACGCACCTCGGCAGCGGGCTTCACGTTCTCCATCGCCTCGTGGAAAAGCCGGACCGGGTCGGCGGAGGAGGGGCCGCGCTTCTTCAGCAGATCGAGCGCCCCATAAACGATTCCTTCGGCAACCGACTTCATCCCGTCATGCATCAGCGCGTTCATGAAGCGGCTGATGACCGCATCACCGAACTTCGCGTCGGGCAGGATCTCGCGGCGGACGGCGCGGCGGCGGCGGCTCATTCTACCCTCACTTCGGCCGCTTCGCGCCGTACAGGGAACGGCGCTGGCGGCGCTTGGCGATCCCCTGCGTGTCGAGCACGCCGCGCAGGATATGATAGCGCACACCAGGCAGGTCCTTGACCCGACCCCCGCGGATCAGCACGACGCTGTGCTCCTGGAGATTGTGGCCTTCGCCCGGGATGTAGCTCACCACCTCGTAGCCGTTGGTCAGCCTGACCTTGGCGACCTTGCGCAGGGCCGAGTTCGGCTTCTTTGGCGTCGTGGTATAAACCCGGGTACAGACACCCCGCTTCTGCGGGCAGCCCTGCAGCGCCGGCACCTTGTTGCGCGCCGAACGCGGCTCGCGTCCCTTGGCAATCAACTGGTTGATCGTCGGCATCCGTGCAATCCGAAATCCATGTCCTCATTCCCCCGCCGCAAGAAAGCTCCCGCGGCGCGAGATCGCCCCACGCTGCGGAACCGGCCCTGCCTGCGGCCTTGGCTGCCGGAACCCCGTCAGCGGCGCCGCAAACCCGATGATCCTTGCAGACAACTCCCAGCCGGCACCTGCGCCGGCTAGTCGAGGGCGCGGAAACTAGGGTCGGGCAAAGAGCAAGTCAAGCGCCTCGGGTGCGTGATGAGCGGGCCTCCTTTGTCCTTTCGGGGTTCGCGGGTACTGCCGCTTCGACGGAGGCAACGCCTGCCGTGCCGTTCTCGAGATTCGCAAAGGTTACTGCCGGACAAGCTTTACCGCGGATCGCGGCGGCAACCTCCGCGTAGATCGTGGCGATGGCATCGCTCCAACCCTCCGGATGGCCTGGGCGGGCGCGGCTTATCCGCTCCCCGCCGGTCCGACCGCTGGCGGGCCGCCGGTGATCCGGCCGGGCGTGCCATCTGCTACGAGCGCGAGAGCGTGCCGCACGGGGGATCGCCGGTGCCGTTGCAGATGGCGGCAAACCCACGGCTCTTCGCCGCCAAACGCACCGAGGGTCGGCCGCCGCCTCCAGCGCTGTGTCGCGGGTGTGTATTCGGTTGGGCCGGACGCCCCGGCGCCGCCAGGGCATGGCAGCGCGCCGGAACGGGGAGTGGGCCCGCAAAACGCACCGCGTGCTAACTGAGATCCACCACTTTGCCCGTGCGGATGCTGCTGTCTGCCGCCAGCACGATGCGGAGGCTGTTCACGGCATCCGCCCAATGGCTGGACAGATCGAGATCATCGCGTATCGTCTGGCGCAACCATTGCTGCTCGCGCACGCTGATCTCGTCATGGTCGGGCGAATCGGCGATGGTGATATCTTCGTCCGCCAGCGCCATCGAATCGTCTGCCGTAAGGGCGGCATGATGCAACCGTAGTACCCGCGCGTTGATGTGTGTTGCAATGTCGGATGAGATGGTGGAGCGCGCTCCCGCTGGGTTGCAACGGCCCTGTTCGGACGCGAGGATGCTCACCGCGCCGCGCGGGCCGATGACGTCCTTCACGAAGAAGGCGGTCTCGCTCATCATCGGCCCCCAGCCAGCTTCGTACCAGCCGACCGAGCCATCGGCGAACACAACCTGTAGCTGGCCATAATTGTACATTCCCTTGCTGATCTCTTCGCTCAGCCGGGCGCCGATCGCGTGCACGCGTACCGGCCGTGCGCCCGTCATCAGGCACATCATGTCGACGTAATGCACGCCGCAATCGACGATCGGAGAAAGCGCGCTGAGCAGGTTGCGGTGCCACGTCCACGCCGGGCCGATCGACTGCTGGTTGAGATTCATGCGCATCACCAAAGGCTTGCCGAGCCCGCGCGCGATCTCGACCAGGCGCATCCAGGCCGGGTGGTGGCGCGCGCCGTAACCGATCACGAGCTTGCGCCGCGCGCGACCGGCGGCTTCGGTCACGTGTTCCGCATCGGCGACGGTCTCGGCCAGCGGTTTTTCGACAAACACATGGGCGCCGGCAGCAAATGCGCGGAGCGCAAAATCGGCGTGCGTGTCCGGCCAGGTATTGATCGAGACCACATCGGGCTTGAGCGTGGCCAGCGCCTCGCCGTAGTCGGCGAAGCGTGGCAGATCAGACCATTCGGACGGCAGGTCGCGGCGCTCCATCACCGAGCGGGCGCAGAGACCCGCGAGTTCGTAGCCGTCAAGCTTCTGGTATGCGCGTGCGTGCGTCAGGCCCATGTGGCCAAGCCCGACAACCAGAACGCGCAGCCCTTTTCCCATTGATGCCTCCCTACGGTGATCGTCCTCGCGCGAACGTTGGGCGCGGGCTCACCGGCCTGACGGTGCAAATCTGGCCTCCTCATGCGCCGGGGCGTCAACCCTTGTGCTGTGCCCGGCCGAGCGAATTGTGCGCGGCCTGTGCGGCACAGCCGGGCGTCATCGACCCTGCCGTCGGGCCGGCGTCCTCGCACCGCTTGGCGTTCGTTGCAGCTGCCTGTCTCGAGGGGGCCTGTCTCAAGGGTAGCCTGTTGCAAGAAGATCTGCGCGGGGCAAGCACTTTGCGCCGCCGAAGCGGGCGAGTAGTATCGACTTGGAAGTGCCGGCGTTGCTTGCACGTGGCCCGGCGGGCCGAGCAACAACCGCTGCGACAGCGGCCGGCGCCCGACGCGGGAGGAAGTCATGCAATTTGTGAAAGGACTGGCCGGCGCACTTGCGGTCGCGGCTGCGCTTGGCGTGAACCCTGGAACCGCCGCAGCACAGGGCAAGAAGTTCGTCATCGGCGTGTCCAATACGTTGATCGGCAACGGTTGGCGGGAAGAGATGGTCTGCTCCATCAAGGCGCAGGCCAAGGTATCGGGCCTGGTCTCTAAGATCATCCTCGCCAACCGCAACGGCGGACCGCCGGAGCAAATCGCCGACATGCGGAACCTGATCTCGGCCGGCGTCAATGCTATTATCTTTGACCCGTCAAGCCGCACGGCCCTCGATCCCGTGATCAAGCAGGCAGCGCAGCGCGGCATCGTGATGGTCGCAGTTGACCAGTCCGTCGACGCGCCTCAGGCTTACGTCCTGTCCAACGACCAGGTCGCCTACGGCCGCCTTGGTGCGGAGTGGCTGTTTCAGGACCTGAAGGGACACGGTAACGTCATCGAGATGCGCGGTATCGACGGTGTGCCCGCCGACTCCGACCGGCACGAGGGCTTCATGGAGGCGCTGAAGAAATACCCCGGCATCCACGTCGTCGCCATGACATTTACCGGGTGGGCGCTCAACACCGGTGCCACGCAGATACGCGACCTGCTGTCATCGGGTAAGCATATCGACGGAGTATGGACGTCAGGGATCGACGCCGTCGTGCCGGATGCCTATCACACGGCGCACAAGCCGTTCGTGCCGGTGGTCGGTGCCGACAACAACGGCTTCATCGGCCAGCTCATCCAGTGGAAGGCCGACGGGTTGACCGGCGCGGCTGTGACCAACCCGGCGTCAGTGGGCGGCGCCGGGCTCGCGGTTGCGCTCGACGTGCTGGAACACAAGAAAGAGCCGCACGTGATCAAGCTGACGCCGGAGGTATGGCCGAATACGACCGCCGCCGGGATGGCTATTCTGAACAAGGCATACCATGAGAATTTCGACCCGTATTACAGCGTCGATACCGAGGTGAAGCCGTACACCACATTTACGACGGCCGAGTTGAAGGCTTGCCAGGGACCCTGACGGCGCTGGGCGGTGCCGGGGTGCCTGCGCGCACCGCCAGATCCCAACACGGGTGAGAGCTCCCGCGGAGCATGAGCGAGCCCGCGCTGCTGCTTGAAGCGAGCGACGTCGCCAAGAGCTTTGGCGCCGTCGCCGCCTTGCGTGGCGCCTGCCTGGAAGTGCGAGCGGGCGAAGTGCACGCGTTGATGGGAGCAAACGGCGCAGGCAAAAGCACACTCGTGAAAGTGCTCACGGGCGTGCTTCGCCCCGACTCCGGGACGATGGCCATCCGCGGGGTGCGCCGTTTCTTCCGATCGCCTGCGCAGGCTCGCGCCAGCGGGCTCGCGTCGGTCTATCAGGATCCGGCGTTGGTGCCTGACCTTACGATCGGCCAGAATCTGCGTCTCGCAGGGACGAAGGCGGGCGCGGTGTGGTCCTGGCTCGAACAGTTCGGATTTGGAAGCCTCGATCTTCGCACGTATATTCGTGATCTGCCGCTGCCGACCCTCCGGCTGATCGACTTGGCGCGGGTGTTGGCGGCGGAGCCCGATATCCTGTTGCTCGATGAAATTACCGCCGCCTTGCCGGCCGATCTGGCTGAGCACGTGTTCGACGCCATGCGCCGCTGGCGCGATATGGGCCGCTCGGTCATCTTCATCTCGCATCGGCTGGCCGAAATTGCTGCTCTTTGCGATCGCGCCACGGTCCTGCGTGACGGATTGACCGTAGGCGTCGTCGATCCCGCGGCTGGCGCCGAAGAGAAGGTTGTCTCGTTGATGCTCGGGGCCGCGCCGGAAGGTCGCGCCGCCGATACCATCGCAGTGGCGAGTGACCGGCGGGTAGCCGAGAGCGCTGTGGCGCCGGCGCTGGAAGTCAAGCATCTGCGCTGCGGCGAATTGTTGCATGACGTTTCGCTCAGCCTCTGCGCCGGGGAAGTTCTCGGCGTGGCAGCACTGGAAGGCCAGGGGCAGACCGAGCTGTTCGACTGTCTCGCCGGTTTGCGCCGCCCTGCCGGCGGCAGCATCGTCGCGCACGGCGTGGCGCAGAAATTCCGTCACCCGGCCGACGCCATTCGTGCGGGCCTCGTCCTGGTTCCGGCCGACCGGCTTCGCGCCTTGCTGCCGCAGCGTTCGGTGCGCGAGAACATTGCGCTTCCACTGGCGCGTCGTCTGACGAGTTGGGGGCCGTTGCCTCTGCGCCGCGAATTGCGGGAGGTGAATCGGGCCGTATCGCGCCTGCAAATCGATACGCGGGCCGCTTCGGAAGTACGGCGCCTGAGCGGTGGCAACCAGCAGAAGGTGGTCATCGCCCGCTGGATTGCCTGTGGTTTCAAGACGCTGCTTTGTTTCGACCCGACCCGCGGCATCGACATCGGTACCAAGCGCCAGATCTATGGTCTCGTGCGCGAGGTCGCGGCGGCTGGCAGCGCAGTCCTGCTGTTCACTTCGGAACTGCCGGAAATCGCCCTTGCCTGCGATCGTGTGGTGGTTTTGTTTGGTGGTCGGGTGGTTGAGGAGCTGCCGGCAAGCGAGGCCGGCGAGGCACGCTTGTTACGCGCAGCGCACGGTTTGGCAAGGCAGGCCGACCACGCAGCATGAGCGCAGCTGTCAGCCATCGGGCTCTATGACGGCCGGACTGCTCTACCAGGCACGCCGTCACGCCGCCCTGATCGGGATGCCGCTGCTGGTCGTGTTGTTTCTCGCCGCGACAGTCCAAATTCACCCCAAGTTCGGTTCGTTCGACTTCCAGTCCCTGGCGCTCGGCGCGCTGCCACTCGCCTTGGCGGCCGCGGCCCAGACGGTCGTCGTGCTGTCCGGCGGCGTCGACCTTTCGGTCGGCTCGATGATGACGGTCGCCAACGTCGTTTCCGCTCGCGTCATGCAGCACGCAAGCTTCGAGCAGTCGCTGCTGCTCGGGGCGCTGATCGTGCTCGGCGGCGCGGTCGCCGGTGCATTGAACGGGTTTGTGCTCGTGCTCTCACGTGTCCCGGACGTAGTTGTGACGCTCGCGACGGGTTTCATCTGGGGTGGCGTCGCGCTGCTGATCCTCGCCCAGCCCGGCGGAGGCGCGCCGGAGGGATTCCTCAATCTTGCCACCGGCACGCTGTTCACGCCGTGGCTGCCGAACGCAATGGTTCTGCTGGCAGTCGTCGTGACGGTCATCTGGTTGCCCATCCGAACCTCCCGGCTCGGCCTTGCGCTTTATGCCGTCGGCAGCGATCGAACGGCGGCCTTTCGCAGCGGGGTCGGAGTCGAGTCAACGCGCTTTCTGGCTTACGTGATCGGCGGGCTGTTCAACGCGGTCGGCGGCCTGGCATTGACCATGACCACCGGTATCGGGGCGCCGCTTTCCGGCGCCTTCTACACCTTGACCGGGCTGGCCGCAGTGGTCATCGGTGGCGTCAGCCTCGCCGGGGGCCGCGGCGGAATGGTGGGGCCGGTGCTCGCAGCCTATATCTTGACCCTGATTCCGACCGACCTGATTTTCCTCAACATCGACCCGAATTTCGGGCAGGTGATCAAGGGCACGCTGATCGTCCTGGTCGTCATGAGCGGCGGGCTCGCCACTCTGCTTCGCCAGAGGCCATGAGCATCTCCGGACGCGCTGGCCCGCCCGCAAAGGTGTCACTCGGCCGCCTCCATCCGGCTGCGCTGCTCCGGGAGTTTTCAAGCGCGGCTCTGGTGGTGCTCCTGTTGGTCCTGGTCGGGGGGATCGCCGTGATCCGGCCCGGAACCGTCACGGCGGACTGGGGCGCCAATACGCTGTTGTTTGCCGCGCCGCTCGGGCTGATGGCAGGCGGCGAGACCGTGCTCCTGCTGACCGGGGGCATCGATCTCTCGGTTTCCGCGATTGCCACCAGTTCCGCGTACCTGCTTTCGGCGAACAGCGCCCAGGATCCGGCGCTGGCCGTGTTGCTCGGCCTTGGCGTCGGGCTTCTGGTCGGCCTTCTCAATGGCGTCGGTGTAGCGATCTTCCGCGTGCAACCGCTGGTCATGACGCTTGGCACTGGATTGATGACCGAAGGGGCGCTCGTGGTTTACAGCCAGAAGGTCATCGCCCATCTGCCGCATGTACCGCACTTCATTGTTGTGCTGGGTAGCAGCAAGTTCCTCGGCGTGGTGCCGGTCGATTTGCTGCTTTGGGCGCCGATTGCCGCCCTGCTGATTCTGGGCTTGCGATACTCCGGTTTCGGGCGGCTGCTCTATGCCGTTGGCGACAATGCCGAGGCCTGTCGGCTGGCCGGGGTGCGCGTGTGGCGCGTGCTGGTCGTCGCCTATGTGATCTGCGGACTTCTTTGTGCCATTGCCGGTTTGATCATGGTCGGCACCACCAACGCCGCGGACCTCAGCCTGGCTGATGTCTATCTGCTGCCGGCGATCGCCGCGCCGATCATTGGTGGAACATCGATCTTCGGCGGGCGCGGTGGCTACGGCGGTGCTATCGTCGGCGCCCTTGTCCTGACGGTGCTGAACAGCCTGCTCACCCTGCTGAACGTTCTGGAACCACTCAAGCAGGTCCTCTACGGCGCGATCATTTTGCTGCTCAGCGCGGCGTACACCCGACTGAGCGAATAGGTGAAAGGAGCATCATGGCCGGCGCAGCGAGCGACTTCATCCCGCCTGCCTCGCTCAGGGAGAGCGAGGCGGCATGAACGACGCGTTGGGGTTCGAGCCGGATGCGCCAATCCGGCGACGTGACGTTCCAGTGGGTTGCATTGGCGCCGGATTCATCATGGCCGACGTGCAGCTTGCCGCCTACGCGGAGGCACGCTTTCCGGTTGTTGCGATCGCCTCGCGCACGCCAGCGCGGGCGGCTTCTGTGGCAGGGCGCTGGGGCATCCCCACCGTCCATGCCACGCCGGAAGCGCTCATCGATGACCAAGGGGTGGCGATCCTCGACATCGCCTTTCCGCCCGACCAGCAACCGGCCCTGATCCGCCGGGCGCTCTCCAAGGCGCACATCCGTGGCATCCTGGCTCAGAAGCCGCTGGCGATGAACGCGCTCGAGGCGAAGAGTCTTGCTATGGAGGCCAGCGCCGCCGGCAAGCTGCTTTCTGTCAATCAGAACATGCGCTTCGATCAGGCCATGCGCGTGCTCAAGCAGATCATGGCGCGTGGCGCGCTGGGCCAGCCAGTGCTGGCGACGATCGAGATGCGGGCGATACCCCACTGGCAGCCGTTTCTCGCTGGATATGACCGGCTGACGATTCTCAACATGGCGATCCACCATCTCGACGTGCTGCGTTTCCTGCTCGGCGAGCCCGTTGCCATCAGCACCAGTGCACGCACCGATCCGCGCACCCGCTTTGCGCATACCGACGGCATCACGATCTCGACCTTGCGATTTCCCTCTGGCGCGCTTGCAGTATCGATGGAAGATGTCTGGAGCGGCCCGCGTGAGCCGGGTTTTGTTTCCGACACCTACATCAAATGGCGCATGGAAGGGACGGACGGCGTGGCGCAGGGCACCATCGGTTGGCCCGACTATCCGGCGGGCAGTCCCTCCACCCTGCGCTATGCCTCCCGCACCGCGACGGGTGGCCAATGGGTGGAACCGCGCTGGCGCACGTGCTGGTTCCCGCATGCCTTTGCCGGCGTGATGGAGCAGCTGCAGTACGCGGTCGCCACCGGAACCCGGCCGACGCTCGACGCTGCCGACCATGTGCACACGATGGCCCTGGTGGACGCCGCCTACCGTTCCCTCCGCGACCGGCGCGAGGTTGCACTTTCCGAGATCGAAACATGAGACAACCGCGATGATCCAGGTCGGCATTTTCAACGGCTACTTTCCCTATCCGCTCATGGAGCAGGCTCGGCGGATCCGCGCGCTCGGGTTCAACACGGTGCAGCTCGACCTTGCCTTCAAGGACATCGATTTCTCGACGCCGGAAGCGATCACCAGGGAGAAGGCCCTGCGTGTACGCGAGGCGTTCCGTGATCATGACCTGCCAATCTCAGCGCTTTCCGGCTACACCAACATCGTCCACCCGGAGCCCGTGATACGGCGGCGCAACCTGGACATGCTGCGGGCGATCATTTGTAACGCGCGCCAGTTCGGAACACCTTATGTGATCAGCGAAACCGGCACATTTGCCACCGACAGCGACTGGGCCTCGCACCCGCGCAACCGGACCGAGGCGGGATTTGCCGAATGCCGCACCATCATCGCCGAACTCACTCAGCTCGCCTACGATCACGGTGCCGTGCTCCTGATCGAGACCTACGTGAACAACGTCGTGGGTTCGGTTGCGGAGACCGTGCGCATGTTCGCAGAGGTGGATCACCCCGGGCTTGGGCTGCTGATGGACCCGACCAACTATTTCGACGGTAACAATATCGACCACATGGGCACAGTACTCAGAGAAGTGTTCGATACGCTGTCCGAGAAGGTCCGTATCGCACATGCCAAGGACGTGAAGCGCTCCGAAACCGCCGCGGAAAAGCGCGCGAATATCGACGCTTCTGCGGCGCACCGGTTTCGCGGTATCGGTGCCGTCGAGCTGCCTGCGCCGGGGCTCGGCTCGCTCGACTACGACGATTACCTGACGCGACTCTCCCGCAAGCATCCCAACATTTCGTTGATCATCGAGCACCTGGACGAGAAGGACGTGCCGCGCGCCAAACGGTTCGTCGACGCAAAGCTTCGATCGAACGGCCTTTAGCGGCCGCTCCGGTGAAACTGGGCAGAGGAGAAACAAGACATGGCGAGAGCTTACGCAAGCGCGATCATCGCGGCGCCGGTCGAAGCGGTCTGGCAGATCGTGCGGGATTTCAATGCGCTTCCCGCCTGGAACCCGACGGTCAAGGAAAGCCGGATCGAGGATGACCGGGATGCTGCCGCGGTTGGCGCGGTGCGTTCCTTCTCGCTCTCGGACGGCACCCCGGTGCGCGAGCGTTTGCTCGAGCTCGATGATTGCCGCTATCGCTTCCGCTACAAGTTCGAGCTGCCTGCCTTTCCGGTCGAGAACTACGTCGCGACTTTTACTCTCATTCCTGTCACGAGCGGTGATGTCACCTTCGCCGCATGGAAAGCGAAGTTCGACGAACCTGCCTCGGAGCCGGGACGCTACGTCAAGATCATTTCCAGGTCGGTTTTTGGCGATGGCCTCGCTCGGCTGGCCGAAAGCGCAGCCGGCGGCAAGAGCCCGGATGGCGCGGTGCGCTGGCTGGGCTTTCGTCCGGCCAAGGTGTTCTGCTCATCCGTCATTCATGCAGCACTGCCTGCGGTCTGGGAAATAGTGCGGGACTTCGCCGGCATGGCAGGCTGGCATCCCGACATCCGTGACATGCACATGATCGGCGGTGCGTCCTCAGACAAGGTTGGCGCCACGCGCGCGCTTCACCTCGGTGACGATGCAATCGAAGAACAACTCACCTCTCTCTCCGACCACCGCCATTCCTTCCGTTACCGGATTACGAAGAGCACGCTGCCGGTGCTCGACTACCATGCCGGCGTCGCGCTTCAACCGATCACCGCAACAAACGAAACCTTGGCCGTTTGGACCGCGGACTGGATTGCCGCGCCACACGATGATCTCGCGCTCATCCCCGTCTTGCGGGACAACGTCTTCCAAAAGGCCTTCGACACGTTGAGTCAGCGCTTCGCTTCCCACTGAGGGTAGGCTGCGCAGCCGCGGCGGTGCACTTCCGCGCTACCGCCGGGGGCGGGTGGGGGTTGCATTTGCAATCGCGCACGACGCCGCGACGGCCTCGATCGCGGTCGTCTATCGGCGGCGGGCAGCAAACGAGTTCCACCAGCCTGCGTTCCTCGGACCGCTCGATGATCAGCACGTCATGCGCGAGCCCGCGGATCCGGCCTGCGGATGCATGCACGAGCTTGGCGTACCCGCTTCGAGCGGTAAGGCTGGATGATCGCCGATATCCTCGCCAATCCCTCTGGATGCGCGCCCGGCGTCTTTAGCCGGGCGCGGCGTGCAGATTCGGGGTTACTCGGCTGGGACTTCCGCCGTCTGCCCAGTGATCGCCGGCACGTCAGCCGGCAGCCGCTGTTGCTCACGGCCGACGGCGATCGTACGCAACCGGTTCATCACGCTTCCCGTTCCGGCCGGGATCAGCCGCCCGACGATCACGTTCTCTTTGAGCCCCGAAAGGTTGTCCACCTTACCTGCCGTTGCCGCTTCGGTCAGCACGCGGGTCGTCTCCTGGAACGATGCCGCACTGATGAAGCTATGCGTCTGCAACGACGCCTTGGTGATGCCTTGCAGCACCGGCATCGCCGCGGCGGGCCGCTCTCCCGCCTGCTCGCGCTTGGTGTTCTCGGCGTCGAAGTCGAGCCGATCCACCTGCTCGCCAGCAAGGAAGGTGGTGTCTCCGGGATCGAGGATCTCGACCTTCTGCAGCATCTGCCGCACGATCACCTCGATGTGCTTGTCGTTGATCTTCACCCCTTGCAGTCGATAGACGTCCTGGATTTCGTTGACCAGATAGTCGGAGAGCGCTTCCACGCCGAGCACCTTCAGGATGTCGTGCGGCACGCGCGGCCCATCCACCAGCGGATCACCGCGTCGCACGAAATCTCCTTCCTGGACCGATATATGTTTGCCCTTCGGGATCAGGTACTCGCTCTCCTCGGTTGTTTCATCGTTCTTGACGATGATGCGGCGCTTGGCCTTGTAGTCCTTGCCGAACTCCACCCGCCCGTCGATCTCAGCGATGACCGCATGGTCTTTCGGCCGGCGCGCCTCGAACAGCTCGGCCACGCGGGGCAGGCCGCCCGTGATGTCGCGGGTCTTGCTGCCTTCGCGCGGAATGCGAGCCAGCACATCCCCGGCGTTCACCCGTGCCCCATTCTCCACTGAAAGGATCGAGTCGGGCGCGAGGAAGTACCGCGCGTCCGAGCCGTTGGCGAGCTTCACAACTTCGCCTTTCTCGTCCTTCAGTTGTAGCCGTGGCCTGAGATCGATCCCCTTTGCAGTCTGCTTGTAGTCGACGACCACTTTCGAAGCGATCCCTGTCACCTCGTCCATGCGGTCGACCAAGGTCGCCCCGTCGATCAGGTCGAAATACTCGGCGACGCCGGCCTGCTCGGTAATGATCGGCAGAGTGAAGGGATCCCATTCTGCAAGTTTCTGCCCACGCGCCGCCTGCTGACCCTCATCAGCCAGGAGGCGCGCACCGTACGGAACGCGGAAGCGGGCCCGCTCGCGCTCGCGATCATCGATCAGCAGCAGTTCGCAATTGCGGCTCATGACCACCGGCATGCCCTGGCTGTTCATGACCACACTGCGGTTCCTGACGCTGACCGTGCCGTCGTGACTCGCTTCGATACTGGATTGCTCGACGCCGCGCTGCGCCGCGCCGCCGATATGGAAGGTCCGCATCGTGAGCTGCGTGCCGGGTTCGCCAATCGACTGCGCGGCGATCACACCGACCGCCTCGCCGATATTCACCGGCGTGCCACGCGCAAGGTCTCGCCCGTAGCAGAGTGCACACACCCCGACCTTGGACTGGCAGGTCAAAACCGAGCGGATGCGAATCACTTCCACTCCCGCCCGCTCGATGCTCTCGGCGGCCTCCTCTTCGATCAGGCAGTTTTGCGGCACCAGAACTTCGCCGCTCGCCGGGTCGAGAACGTCCTCCGCCGTGGTCCGCCCGAGGATCCGCTCGTAAAGGCTGGAGATGACCTCTCCGCCGTCCATCACGGCATGTACTGTAAGCCCTCGCTCGGTGCCGCAATCGTCCTCGATGATGATGGAATCCTGCGCGACGTCGACGAGCCGGCGCGTGAGATAGCCGGAGTTGGCGGTCTTGAGTGCGGTGTCTGCGAGACCTTTGCGGGCGCCGTGCGTGGAATTGAAATACTCAAGGACCGAGAGCCCCTCTTTGAAGTTGGCGATGATCGGCTGCTCGATGATCTCGCCAGAGGGTTTCGCCATCAGCCCGCGCATGCCGGCAAGCTGGCGCATCTGCGCCGGGCTGCCGCGCGCGCCGGAGTGGCTCATCATCCAGACGCTGTTGATGGGCTTATCCACATCCTGGCGCCGGATCTCCTCCATCATCGCCTTCGCCACCTCGTCGGTGCAGCGCGACCAGGCATCGACCACCTTGTTGTAGCGCTCACCCGATGTGATCAGTCCGTCCTGATATTGGCTCTCGAAGTCCTTGACCTCCGTCTGCGTCCGCCGGATCAGCTCACCCTTCACCACCGGAATGATCAGATCATCCTTACCGAAGCTGATTCCGGCTTTGCAGGCCTGGGTGAAGCCGAGCCCCATCAGCCGGTCGGCAAAGATAACGCACTCCTTCTGGCCACAGTGCCGATAGACCGCGTCGATGACATCCGAGATGTTCTTCTTGGTCAGCTCGCGGTTGACCAGGCTGAATGGCACGTCCGGATGGCGCGGCAGTATCTGCCCGATCATCATCCGTCCTGGCGTCGTCACGACCACTCGCCGCACCGGCTTGCCTGCGGCGTCGATGCTTTCGAAGCGCGTCTTGATCTTGTCGTGCAGCTCGATAGCTCCAGTGGCGAGTGCATGCTCGATCTCGCCCATCCCGGTCATCGCCGGGGCGTCCTTGTCTTCGACCTTGAGGTAGGCGGGGGCCTCGATGGAAAGATAGTAGAGGCCGAGAACCATATCCTGAGTCGGCACGATGATCGGCTTGCCGCTCGCCGGGCTCAGGATGTTGTTGGTCGACATCATTAGAACGCGCGCTTCAAGCTGTGCCTCGAGTGACAACGGCACGTGCACGGCCATCTGGTCGCCATCGAAATCGGCGTTGAATGCCGTGCAGACGAGCGGGTGAAGCTGGATGGCCTTGCCCTCGATCAGCACGGGCTCGAAGGCCTGGATGCCGAGCCTGTGCAGCGTCGGCGCGCGGTTGAGCAGCACCGGGTGTTCGCGAATGACCTCCTCGAGGATGTCCCACACTTCCGGACGTTCCTTCTCCACCATCCGCTTGGCCGCTTTGACGGTGGTCGCATGCCCGTACTTCTCGAGCTTGGCATAGATGAATGGTTTGAACAGCTCGAGCGCCATCTTCTTCGGCAACCCGCACTGATGCAGCTTCAACTCGGGCCCGACGACGATGACCGAGCGGCCGGAATAATCGACCCGCTTGCCGAGCAGGTTCTGGCGGAATCTGCCCTGCTTGCCCTTCAGCATGTCGGATAGCGACTTCAACGGACGCTTGTTCGCCCCGGTGATCGCCCGGCCGCGCCGGCCGTTATCGAACAATGCGTCGACGCTTTCCTGCAGCATCCGCTTCTCGTTGCGCACGATGATGTCGGGTGCCCGAAGCTCAATCAGCCGCTTCAGCCGGTTGTTCCGGTTGATGACGCGGCGGTAAAGGTCATTCAAATCCGACGTCGCGAACCGCCCGCCGTCGAGAGGCACAAGCGGCCTGAGCTCCGGGGGGATGACCGGCACGACGTCAAGGATCATCCACTCTGGCCGCGCGCCCGAGTCGGCAAACGCCTCGGCGAGCTTCAGCCGCTTCACCAGCTTCTTGCGCCGCGCCTCGCTATTGGTCTCCTTCAGCTCGGCGCGAAGCTTGGTCTTCTCGGCGTCGAGGTCGATGCCGCTCAGGATCTGCTTGACTGCTTCGGCGCCTATTCCCACCCGGAACTCGTCCTCGCCGAACTCGTCTTGCTTCGCTTGCAGGGCATCCTCATTGAGGAGCTGATACTGCTTCAGGTCCGTTGTGCCGGGCTCGAGTACGACGTAGCTCTCGAAGTAGAGGATCTTCTCGAGGTCTTTGAGTGACAGGTCGGCCATCAGGCCGATACGGCTCGGCAGCGATTTCAGGAACCAGATGTGCGCAACTGGCGAGGCCAGTTCGATGTGCCCCATGCGTTCGCGCCGGACCTTTGCCAGCGTCACCTCGACACCGCACTTCTCACAGATGATGCCGCGGAACTTCATCCTCTTATACTTACCGCATAGGCACTCGTAGTCTTTGATCGGGCCGAAGATACGGGCGCAGAACAGCCCATCCCGCTCCGGCTTGAAGGTACGGTAGTTGATAGTCTCCGGCTTCTTGATTTCGCCGTACGACCAGCTCCGGATCTGCTCCGGCGAGGCAATCTGGATCTTGATCTGGTCGAAGGTCGTTGCCTGACCGGCCTGACCAAGGATCTTCATCAGCTCGTTCATGCGCTCTTGACTCCTGCCCGGCCGGTTTCAGCGGTCGCAGCCATCGGACCTATTCCGCCACTTTCCAGGCGCCACCTTTTGCGGAAATACCGCGCCGGCATGTTGTTATCCCAGTGATCGATTCATGCTCTCGAAGCGGCTTGGCTTCGTACAGAGCTCCTCACCGCGCTCGGGCACTACGCGGCCTTGTTGTCAAGATCGACGTTCAGACCCAGTGACTTCAATTCCTTAACCAGCACGTTGAAGCTCTCCGGAACGCCCGCCTCGAAATTGTCCTGCTCGCGGACGATCGCCTCGTACACCTTGGTCCGGCCCGACACGTCGTCCGACTTCACGGTCAGCATTTCCTGCAGTGTGTAAGCAGCGCCGTACGCTTCCAGAGCCCACACCTCCATCTCGCCGAAGCGCTGCCCCCCGAACTGCGCTTTGCCACCGAGCGGCTGCTGCGTGACCAGGCTGTACGGTCCGATCGAGCGGGCGTGGATCTTGTCGTCCACGAGGTGATGCAACTTCAGCATGTAGATATGGCCGACCGTGACTTTGCGCGCGAACGGCTCGCCGGTCCGACCGTCCACCAGCGTGACCTGCCCGGATTTGTCGAGGTCCGCTTTTTTCAGCATGTCCTCGATGTCTGAGAGCCGGGCTCCGTCGAACACCGGTGTTGCAATCGGGATTCCCTTCTTCACGTTCTCGCAAAGCTCGACGAGCTCCGCGTCGTCGAGGTTGGCGATTTCCGCCTCGAACAGGGTTTCGCCGTAGGCATCCTTGAGCCGCTCCAGGAGCGCGCGCCGTGTCGTACCGCGCCGGCGATATTCCTCGACCAGCTCGCCGATCTGCCGGCCCAGCGCCGCGCAGGCCCAGCCCAGATGGGTCTCGAGAATCTGCCCGACGTTCATCCGGCTCGGCACGCCGAGCGGATTGAGAACGAGGTCGACAGGCGTGCCATCCTCCAGAAATGGCATGTCTTCCATCGGGACCACCTTCGACACCACGCCCTTGTTGCCGTGCCGGCCGGCCATCTTGTCGCCGGGCTGCAGCTTGCGTTTCACGGCGATAAACACCTTGACCATTTTCATCACGCCGGGCGGCAGTTCGTCGCCGCGCTGCAACTTCTCGACCTTGGAATCGAACCGCTCCTGCAGGTGTGCCAGCGCGGCATCGAATTCGCGCTTCAGCGTCTCGATCTCCGCCATCACGGCATCGTCCTGCAGCGCAATATGCCGCCAGCTCCCGCGCGGGTGTTCGGCCAGCACCTCTTCTGTGATGGCGGTTCCCGACTTGATCCCTTTGAAGCCGCCGGCAGCCTTGTGCCCGAGCAGCTTTTCCCTGAGGCGGTTGAGGAAGCTGCGTTCCTGGATCGCGCGCTCATCATCGCGGTCTTTGGTCAACCGCTCGATCTCGGCGCGCTCGATCGCCATCGCCCGTTCGTCCTTCTCGACGCCGCGGCGGCTGAACACGCGAACATCGACGATCGTTCCGTTGACTCCCGGCGGCAGCTTGAGCGACGTGTCGCGCACGTCGGACGCCTTCTCGCCGAAGATCGCGCGCAACAGCTTTTCCTCGGGCGTCATCGGGCTCTCACCCTTGGGCGTTACTTTGCCCACCAGGATGTCGCCGGGAATGACCTCGGCGCCGATATAGACGATGCCCGCCTCGTCGAGGTTCTTGAGCGCCTCCTCGCCGACATTCGGGATATCGCGCGTGATCTCCTCCTGCCCGAGTTTGGTATCCCGCGCCATGACCTCGAATTCCTCGATATGGATCGAGGTGAACACGTCATCGCGCGCGATCCGCTCGCTGATCAGGATCGAATCCTCGAAGTTGTAGCCGTTCCACGGCATGAAGGCGCAGAGAACGTTGCGCCCGAGTGCCAGTTCGCCAAGCTCCGTCGAAGGGCCGTCGGCGATGATGTCGCCGTCGGAAACGCGGTCGCCCACCTTCACCAGCGGTCGCTGATTGATGCAGGTCGACTGATTGGAGCGCATGAACTTACGCAGCCGATAGATGTCAACGCCTCTGGTGGTGCCGTCTTCCGCGGTAGCGCGGACGACGATGCGGGCACCGTCGATCTGGTCGACGATGCCGGCGCGCCGGGCGACGATGGTCGCCCCCGAATCGCGGGCTACCGCGGCTTCCATTCCGGTTCCGACAAGCGGCGCATCGGTCTGGATCAGTGGCACCGCCTGGCGCTGCATGTTGGAGCCCATCAATGCGCGGTTGGCGTCATCGTTCTCGAGGAATGGAATGAGCGCGGCCGCCACGGAGACCAGCTGCTTCGGCGAAACGTCGATCGCCGTCACTTCATCGGGGAGCACGAGGCGGAAATCGCCATTCCGGCGCACCGAAACGAGCTCCTGCGTAAAGCGGCCCGTTGCGTCCAGCGGCGCATCTGCCTGGGCGACTACGAGTTTCTCTTCGTCCATCGCCGAAAGATACTTCCACCCGTCTTCGACCCGCCCATTTTTGACCAGCCGGTACGGCGTCTCGATGAAGCCATACTTGTTCACGGTCGCGTAGGTAGCGAGTGAGTTGATCAGCCCGATGTTCGGTCCCTCCGGCGTCTCGATCGGGCAGATGCGGCCGTAATGCGTCGGATGCACGTCGCGCACCTCGAAGCCCGCGCGTTCGCGGGTCAACCCACCCGGGCCGAGTGCAGAGAGCCGCCGCTTGTGCGTCACTTCGGAAAGCGGATTGGTCTGGTCCATGAACTGCGAGAGTTGGGACGAGCCAAAGAACTCGCGCACGGCCGCGGCGGCCGGCTTGGCGTTGATCAGGTCATGCGGCATCACCGTATCGATGTCGACACTGCCCATACGCTCGCGGATCGCCCGCTCCATGCGGAGCAGGCCGATACGGTATTGGTTCTCCATCAGCTCGCCGACCGAACGCACGCGGCGGTTGCCGAGGTTGTCGATATCATCGATGCTGCCACGCCCGTCCTTCAGATTGCAGAGCGTCTTCACGGTGCAGAGAAGGTCGATTTTGCGCAGCACCCGCACCGAATCATCGGTCTCGAGGCCGAGGCGTTTGTTCATCTTGACCCGCCCGACCGCGGAAAGATCGTAGCGATCGGCGTCGAAGAAGAGTCCGCGGAAGAGCGTCTCCGCAGTCTCTGGCGTCGGAGGCTCGCCCGGCCGCATTAGCCGATAGACGTCGACCAGTGCATCATCGCGGTCCGAATTCTTGTCGATCGCGAGCGTATTGCGGATCCAAGGCCCGTTCGCCTGGTCGATCGCGAGCGTAGGCAGCCGCTCCAGGCCCGCCGCTTCGAGCGCGGCGAGCTTCGGCTCGGTCAGTTCTTCTCCAGCTTCGGCATAGATCTCGCCGGTCTCGGCATTAACGAGGTCCACGGCGACGAACCGGCCGAGGATGTCGGCTCGGCCAACCAGTACCTCCGTCGTCTTTTCGGCAATCTTCCTTGCCGCGCGCTGGCTGAGTTTGGCATCGGCCTCCGCGACCACCTCGCCGGTTGCGGCATCGATCAGCGGATCGAACAGCTTGACGCCACGAAATGCGTCCGGATCGAACGGTCTCGCCCAACCCTTGGCGAGTCGCGCAAACACTACCTGGCCGTAAAAGTAATTCAGGATCTCCTCGGCATCCATGCCGCGTACTTCGGCCGGCTCCAGCGCTTCACCCTTGGCGGTGCGTTCGGCGCGCAGCTTCTCCGTCGCCGCTCTATCGAGGGCGTAGAGAAGTGTCGTTACCGGCAGCTTCCGTTTGCGATCGATCCGCACATAGAGCACGTCTTTCGCATCGAATTCGAAATCAAGCCACGAGCCACGGTACGGGATGATGCGGGCGGAGAAAAGGTATTTACCGGAGGAATGCGTCTTTCCCTTATCGTGATCGAAGAACACGCCGGGGCTGCGGTGCATCTGGCTGACGATGACGCGTTCGGTACCGTTGATGATGAACGTTCCGTTGTCCGTCATCAGTGGCATGTCGCCCATATAGACGGGCTGCTCCTTGATATCGCGGATCGAGCGCGCGCCGGTGTCCTCATCGACGTCCCAAACGATCAGCCTGAGGATCACCTTCAGCGGTGCTGCGTAGGTCATGCCGCGCTGGATGCATTCCTCGACGTCGTACTTCGGGTCTTCGAGCTCGTACTGCACGAATTCCAGGCGTCCCCGACCGGCAAAATCGTCGATCGGAAAGACCGCCTTGAAGACCTCCTGCAGCCCGGCATGGGCGCGTGCGTCCGGCGTGACGTGCATCTGCAGAAACGCCTCGTAGGAGGCGCGCTGCACGTCGATCAGGTTCGGCATCGGCGCGACCTCGGGGATACGCCCGAAGCTGCGGCGGATGCGCTTCTTCCCGGTGAAGGAATGGACGAAACCGTTCATCGCCTGCCCTGCTGCCCTCTCAAGCTATGCGTGGTCGCCCGGATATCCCGAAAACAGCAACAGGGCGGGAACCCACGCGATTCCCACCCTCTTTTCCCCGGGGCACGCCATGCCGCCCCGGGCGCCCTGATCGCCGATCTATTTGATCTCGACAGTCGCGCCCTGCTCTTCCAGAACCTTCCGAATCTTCTCCGCCTCCTCCTTGTTCACGCCCTCCTTGACCGGCTTTGGCGCGCCATCCACGAGATCCTTGGCCTCCTTGAGGCCGAGTCCGGTGATGGTCCGCACTTCTTTGATAACGTTGATCTTTTTCTCGCCGATCTTGCTCAGTATGACGGTGAACTCCGTCTGCTCCTCAACCGCCGGCTGTGCGGCCTGCGGAGATGCAGCAGCGGCGGCCGCAGCCGGTGCGGCGGCCGAAACCCCCCACTTCGTCTCCAACAGCTTCGAAAGTTCGGCGGCTTCCAGCACCGTGAGGCCGGAGAGTTCGTCAACCAGCTTCGCCAAGTCTGTCATGTTCGCGTGTCCTGTTAGATTAAACCTGGATGGGGCCGTTGCAAGCCCCACCCTCCGCCCAGCTTCCGGCGTTCGAAAGCGTCCTTCGCAACGCGGGCACTAGCTTTGCGCATAGGCGCCGAGAACACGGGCCAAACCGCCGGCGGGCTCCGCCAGCACTCTGGCCAGCCGCTCGGCCGGCCTGCGCAGCAAGCCGGCGAGCATCGCCCGCAGCGTCTCGAGAGATGGAAGCTCGGCTAATGCCTCAACCGCCTTCGCATCCAGGGCCTTTTCCCCGAGCGCGGCGCCGACCACGATGAAGCGGTCGTTCGTCCTGGCGAAACCGACCGCTACCTTGGCCACCGCCACGGGATCGCTGCACCATGCAAGCGCGGTCGGGCCCTTGAGAAGCGAGGCGATGCCGGTGAAACGGGTGCCGGCCAATGCTCGGGTCGCAAGACGGTTCTTGGCGACCCGGTAGGTGGCCCCGGCAGCACGCATGCGGCGACGGAGGTCGGACGCCTCGGCGACCGAAAGACCGCGGTTGCGGCCGACCACAATGATCTCTGTGCCGCCCAGAACCGTCGCCAGCGACTGGACGAAAAGCTGCTTTTCGGTCCGATTCATCACCTACCCCCGGCCGGCCCGGCAAGGCTGCCGAGATCAACACGCACCCCCGGCCCCATGGTTGACGACAGCGCGACCTTCTTAAGGTAGGTCCCCTTGGCGCCCGCGGGCTTAGCCTTCTGGATTGCCTCGACAAAAGTCCGGATGTTGGTGGCGAGACGGTCCTCCGCGAAACTTGCCTTGCCAACCCCGGCGTGCACGATCCCGGCCTTCTCGGCGCGGAACTCGACATGTCCGGCCTTCGCCGCAGCGACCGCTGCCCCGATATCCATGGTCACGGTGCCGAGGCGGGGATTGGGCATCAGACCGCGCGGCCCCAGAATTTTGCCAAGCCGGCCGACCAAGGCCATCAGATCGGGCGTCGCGAGGCAACGATCGAAGTTGATTTCGCCTGCCTGAACTTTCTCGGCTAGATCTTCCGCGCCCACCGTGTCGGCGCCGGCAGCGCGCGCTTCCTCAGCCTTGGCAGCCCGAGCGAACACCGCGACGCGGACGCTGCGGCCGGTGCCGTGTGGCAAGCTCACCATCCCGCGAACCATCTGGTCTGCGTGGCGGGGGTCGATGCCGAGATTCATTGCGACTTCGACCGTTTCGTCGAACTTTGCCTTCGCGTTCCCTTTCACCAGACGAATCGCCTCGGCGAGAGGGTAAGCCCGGGTGTGATCGAAGGCCTGGTATCCGGCACTGAGGCGCTTCCCTGTGCGCGGCATCCTCAGCTCTCCACCTGAAGGCCCATCGAGCGCGCCGAGCCGGCCAACATTTTCACCGCCGCCTCGATATCGGTGGTGTTCATGTCCTGCAACTTCCTGGCCGCGATCTCGCGGAGCTGAGCCATCGTGACCTTGCCTACCGGAGCGCCCTTGCCCGGGGCGTTGGCCCCTTTCTCTACCTTCGCGGCCTGGAACAGAAAGTAGCTGTTCGGCGGGGTCTTAGTGACAAACGTGAATGTGCGATCAGCGAAGGCGGTGATGACGACTGGGATCGGCATCCCTGGTTCGAGATGCTGCGTGGCAGCATTGAACTCCTTGCAAAACGCCATGATGTTCAGGCCGCGCTGGCCGAGCGCAGGCCCGACCGGGGGCGAGGGATTAGCCTTGCCCGCGGGAATTTGCACTTTGATGTAACCAGCGATCTTCTTCGCCATCCCTGGAGCTCCAATCTCCGCCCGAGCCGCCGTCGGTGCTCGAGGACCCAAGGACCGCGGTGCACACGACCACCACGCGGCTAACCCATTACGCCGCGCGCAGTCTCCCGCGTTCCGCCAAGGCTAAATGCCTACATGATGCAGGGAGGCCTGTCCAGCCCTATTCGCCGCGGACCGTGCCGATCGACGCTCCGGCGCGACAGAGCCCGCGCCCGGGGCTGGCCCGGCGCCGCGCGACCGCCGCGCGCGCTCGCGGGAGTGCCAGAGCGGCTTGCGGCCATTGTGCGGGCAACGACGCTTCAGGCGGCGATCTGCCTGCCGCATCTTTCGACCTTCACCGGTGAGCTTGAGGCTCCGGCGGATGTTGGGGGCTCGCCCGGCCGGCGGTCGATCCGCTGCGTGGCCGGGGAGGGCTGCGCAGGACACCGGCGGCAAGAGCTGATGTGGCACCTGCAGAATAAACCGATGCATCCGTCAGAGCAACGAGTCGCGGCGGCGATGCAGCGTGCACAGGAAGAACCCAGACGTGCTTCGGCTGTTTGAGACCGGCCGCGGGAAGATTTCTGGCGAGAGATCACAGCGGGGGACGTGAAAAGCAGAGCGGCATGCCGACGCTGCCCGAAAGCGAGGCCGAGTCGCGCATCGAAGCGGCATATGCGGCAGGCGGTGCTGCGCTCGGTGGAGACCTCCGCGGTACCGTTCTCGGCTCTGGTCGCGTTCGGCCAGATCGCCCTTTGCAAGGTTGTCCGCTGGCAAACGCCCGCCCAACCGCCGGCTGCTCGATGCGTCAGCCGCGCTGTGTGAAGCGGCACGCTCGACCTAGTGGTCCGACCCTAACATTTGTTGCCCAGGAAGGAGGCCCTCAGCGCGGACCACTAGCTCTTTATTTTCAGTTGCCTGCACATCCTCCGTCGCGTTCTGCCGTGGGCAGCACGCGACGGGGGCAGGACATTAGTGGGGAGGTCGTCACGGCAATTTCGACCAGTTTCGCTGCAGCGGCCGGTCTTTCGTGGCGGTGCCGATTGCTTCACGCGCACGATCTACCGAGCTATGGTGCCGGCCTCGTGTGGAGCGCGATGATCCGGACGCTGAAATGCGCTACTGCCAGGATTGCCTTTCCATTATTTGTAAATCTGCCAGCTTGGTACAGCACTTGAGAGCAAGGGGGGTCTGATGGCAAAGTGGGAGCGGCAACGATGCATCGTATCGCGGCGGCGTGTCCTGGAAGGTGCAGCCGGGCTCATCGCGGCTGCGGCGCTGCCCGTCGAGGCGGGCGCGGCTGCGGAACCGATGACCATAGGTGTCATCGCCGAGATCTCGAACCTACTCGGCGCCGCCATTCCGAAGGGCGCGGCGATGGCGGCCGACGAGGTGAACGCCAAAGGTGGTGTCCTCGGGCGGCCACTGCGGCTCAAGGTCTATGACGATCATCTCTCCTCGACCGACGCGATCCGGGCGTTTCAGCGCCTGGTTAGCCAGGACAAGGCGGTGGCGGTGATCGCGACGTTCGCGAGCGAGATTGCCCTTGCGCTGGAGCCATGGGCAGCGCGGTTGAAAGTCCCCCTCATCACCCCAGGCGCTGCCAGCAACCAGATCTCGGAGCAGGTGCACGCCGACTACGACCGCTACAAGTACATATTCGAAACATATTTTACGTCGCGCTTCATCGCCGAGAGCACGAGCGACTCGGCGCGCGATCTCCTGGTTCATCAACTGCACATGACCAGTTGCGTGATTGTCAGCGAGGACGCGGCCTGGACGACGCCACTCGACGCGGCCCTCAGCGAGCTCTTGCCTAAGGCGGGCCTCGCGGTCCGCGGTCAGATCCGTTTCTCGTCTGACACCACCGATTTTGCGCCGATCTTCAACAAGGTCGAGGCCATGAGACCGGATGTGATGATCACAGGCATGGCGCACGTGGGCGTCGTGCCGACCGTCCAATGGGCCGAGGGGCGGGTGCCGATCCCGATGTACGGCGTGAGCGTGCAGGCAACGTCGAGTGACTTCTGGAAGGATACCCACGGTGCTGCGGAAGGTGCCAACAGTCAGACCGCAGCCGGCCCGGACTCCGCGATCACATCATTCACTCGCCCGTTCGCCGAAGCCTACCTCGAGCGGTTCGGGTTGCCGCCCGCTTTTTCCGGCTACACGAGCTACGACACCCTGCACCTCCTTGCCGAGGCGATCGAGCGCGTGCAATCGACCGACCCCGAAAAGGTGGTCAGCGGTCTGGAAGCGACCGACCACGTCGGCACAATTGGCCGGATTAAGTTCTACGGTCGCGATAGCCGCTTTACCCACGCGATCGAATACGGCCCCGATCTCGTCCCCGGCGTGATCGTCCAGTGGCAGCATGGGGCAATGAAGACGATCTGGCCAACCAAGTTCTCTACGGCAAAGATCTCTTTCCCTACGTTCGTGAAACTGCCGGCCTGATCACCTCCCGCCTCGTTGTGCGGCTCCGGGGACCATTCTAGTCGTGAGTTCTCGATAGCGCGGCGGTCCGGACTTTTCCCGGAGAAGCTGCGGCTGTCAACGCGACAGCGGGCCCAGTGAAGACCCGGCTGGTAACCTGCCAGAGGATGCCCGCCGGGCGCCGGTGGGTCGCACGCGCATCGTGGATTTCGCACGGCGATGGCCGAGAAGATCGCCGCTCCCGCTCTCCAGCACGAACGGACCGGATTCCGGGATCCGTACCGAGGTTGAGGAACTCGGGACGCCTCCCGGCCTTGATTTGCCGAGCGCGGCACGGCAGAGCGGCCCAACTCCCGCGGCACGATGCATTGAGCACCGTGGAGGGCCGGCCGGGGCCTTGTGCAGGCGGGGTTGCGCCGCCTTGGGTGCTTGCCCAACGGAGCGCCTCTCTTGCGCCGATCCTCCCCTCTGCGCATGTTCGGAGCGCGCCGCCGGATCCTTCTTCCGCGGCCGAAGGAGCCAGAATGGACGGCGAAGCCGATCCGCGACGGATCGCGATCCACAAGCCGGAAGATTTCGCGGGCATGCGGGCAGCCGGGAGGTTGGCTGCGGAGACCCTCGATATGGTCACGCCGCACGTCGTGCCTGGCGTGACAACGGCGGCGCTCGACCGGATATGCCATGAGTTCATGCTGGCGCACGGAGCAATTCCGGCGACGCTCAACTATCGCGGCTATCCGAAATCGATCTGCACCTCGATCAACCACGTCGTCTGCCACGGCATCCCGGGTGAGCGGCGGCTCGACGAGGGCGACATCGTCAACATCGACGTGACGGTGATCCTGGACGGCTGGCACGGGGACAGTTCTCGGATGTATGTCGCCGGCCGTGCCTCGACGCGGGCGCGCATGCTGATCGATGTGACTTACAGCGCCCTGATGCAGGGTGTCGCGGCAGTGCGACCGGGGGCAACGCTCGGCGATATTGGGCACGCCATCCAGAGCTTCGTCGAGCGCCAGCGGTTCAGCGTGGTGCGGGACTTCTGCGGTCACGGCATCGGGCGGCGATTCCACGAGCCGCCGAATGTTCTGCATTTCGGGCGTGCCGGCGAAGGGCCGCACCTGGTGCCGGGCATGTTCTTCACGATCGAGCCAATGGTGAATGCAGGACGGCCGGAGGTGAAGATACTCGACGATGGCTGGACGGCGGTGACGCGCGATCGCAGCCTCTCGGCGCAGTTTGAGCATATGATTGGAGTGAGCGAAACGGGCTGCGAAATCTTTACCCTCTCTCCGGCCGGGTTCGCCAGGCCGCCGTATCCGAGCGGCTGAGCGGCCGAAGGTCGCAACGATGCCCGTGGCGCGTGTGCCCGAGCAGGCTTCCGTTTCCGGCCATCGCGCGCGCCTGCGCGATCGGCTGCTCAAGGCGGGGCCGGATGCGCTGAACGACCAGGACTTGCTCGAGATCACTCTTTTCGTTGCTCTGCCGCGACGTGACACGAAGCACATCGCTAAGCGTCTTCTCGAGCGCTTCAAAAGCTTTGCCGGTGCGATTGCCGCGCCGCCCGCGGAACTCGCTGGCGTCGACGGCCTGGGCACGGCGGGTATCGCCGCGCTCAAGACTGTCCAAGCTGCGGCTCAGCGGCTGGTGCGCGCTGAAGTGACGGACAAGGAGCTGCTAAGCGACTGGGAGCGGCTGATGCGCTACCTGAACGCAGAGCTCGCCCGCGAGAAGACCGAGCAGTTCCGCATCCTCTTCCTCGATACGCGAAACCGCCTCAAGGCCGACGAGGTACAATCCCGCGGCACGGTCAATCACACGGCGGTCTATCCGCGAGAGGTCGCGAAGCGGGCGCTCGAACTTTCGGCGAGCGCGGTCATTCTCGTCCACAATCACCCCTCGGGTGATCCCGCGCCCTCGGCCGAGGACGTCGCCATGACAAAAGAGGTCGCGGCGGCGCTCAGCACGATCTCGGTGGTGCTGCACGACCACATCATCGTCGGCAACGGATGCTGGACCAGCCTTCGCCGCGAGGGGCTCCTGTAGCGACCAGCGACAGATTGCCGGCGCGAACCTGGCGGCGTGCGCAAGAGAGCGTTCAGGCTCACTGAACACGCTCCATGCTTATTTTCTCGAGCAATATCACCCTGACCGGAATCGCCCGATTCCGGTCAGGGTGATATTGCTCTAGGCTGCGGTGATTTCCGGGCGGGCCGCCTGGTCGGGGAAGGCGGCGGCGATCAGCGCCTTGGTGTAAGGCTCGCGTGGCGCCGCGAATAGTTCCGCAGCCGGACCCTGTTCGACGATGCGGCCGGCGCGCAGCACGACCAGGTAGTGCGCAAGCGCGCGCACGACGGCGAGATCATGGCTGATGAACAGGTAGGCGAGGTCGTGCCGGCTTTGCAGATCACGCAGCAGATCGACGATTTCTGCTTGCACCGAAGCATCGAGCGCGCTGGTCGGCTCGTCGAGCACGACGAAGCGTGGTTTCAGGATCATCGCGCGGGCAATCGCGATGCGCTGGCGCTGGCCACCGCTGAACTCGTGCGGATAGCGCAGCATTGCTTCCGCAGGCAGGCCGACTTCAGCCAGCGCGGTCAGCACAAGCTGGTCGCGCTCGGCACGCGGCAGGTGAGGCGCGTGCACACTCAGCCCTTCAGCTACGATCTCTCCAATCGAAAGGCGCGGCGAAAGGCTCCCGAACGGATCCTGGAAAACGATTTGCATGCGCCCGCGCAGCGGTCTGAGCGCTCGGCGCGACAGTCCGCCGATCTCGCGGCCTTCGAAGAAAATGTGTCCGCTCGCGCCTTCGAGGCCGACGAGGGCAAGCCCGATGGTGGTCTTGCCCGACCCCGATTCGCCAACCAGGCCGAGCGTTTCGCCGGCGCGGATCGAGAGCGAAACGTCATCCACCGCGCGCACCTCGGAAACCTGGCGCCGCAGCAGGCCGGCGCGGATCGGGAACTGAACTGCGATGTTCTCGGCTCTCACCAGTGGCTTTGCGCCGTGCGGGCGGGAAGCGGGGCCACCGCGTGGCACGGTATCCAGCAGCATCCGTGTGTAGGCATGGCGCGGCGCCGAGAAGATTTCGCGCGCCGGCCCGGATTCGACAATGTGTCCTTCTTGCATGACGCACACGTGATCGGCCATCCGGCGGACGATCGCGAGGTTGTGGGTGATCAGAAGCATAGCCAAACCGCGTGCCTTCTTCTCCGCCGCGAGAAGATCGAGGATCTGCTCCTGGATCGTGACATCGAGCGCGGTGGTCGGCTCGTCCGCGATCAGCAGAGCCGGATCGTTGGCGAGCGCCATCGCGATCATCACCCGCTGGCGCTGGCCCCCGGAAAGCTGGTGGGGATAGGCATCGATCCGACTTGCTGGATCGGCGAACCCAGCGGCCGCGAGCAGAGCCAATACGCGTGTGCGCAAGGCGTGCTTGGCAAGGCGGCGATGCAGCGTGATCGCCTCACCGACCTGCCGGCCGATGCGATGCAGCGGATTGAGGCTGCTCATCGGCTCCTGAAACACCATGCCCGCCAGCCCGCCACGCAGCCGATGCAGAACGAGAGGTCCGGCGCCGATCACCGCCGCGCCGTCGAGCAGGATGCGCCCGGCGGAGTTGCGAGCGCCGGGGAGCAGGAGCTGCAGCAGGGAAAGCGCAGTCAGGGTCTTGCCGGAACCCGATTCACCGACCAGGGCCAGCGTCTCGCCGCGATCGAGCGTGAAGGATACGCCCTTCACCACGCGCCGCCCGGCAAACGAGACTTCGAGCCCGGAAACCTCGAGCAGGCTCACGTGAGAGTCTTGCGCGGGTCGAAGGCGTCGCGCACCGCCTCGCCGATGAAAATGAGAAGAGCGAGAGTGCCGCCGAGCACGACGAATGCGGTGATGCCAAGCCAGGGTGCCTGCAGATTGCTCTTCGCCTCGTTGACCAGCTCGCCGAGAGAGGGCGAGCCGGGGGGTAGGCCGAAGCCAAGAAAGTCAAGGCTGGCCAGCACCGTGACCGACCCCGAAAGAATGAACGGCAGAAAGGTCATCACGGCCACCATCGCATTCGGCAGCACATGGCGCCACATCACCATGGCATCGGAGACGCCGAGCGCACGTGCAGCACGCACATATTCGAGATTGCGGCCGCGCAAGAATTCCGCGCGAACGAGCCCCGTCAGCGCCATCCAGCTGAACAGCAAGAGGAATATGAGCAGCACCCAGAACGACGGGGTGATTACGCTTGAGAGAATGATCAACAGGAAGAGCTGCGGCATACCGGACCACACCTCGATGCCGCGCTGCCCGAAGAGGTCGATGAGGCCCCCGTAAAAGCCCTGCACGGCGCCGGCGGCAACGCCGACAACCGAGGAAAGGATGGTCAGGCTGAAGCCAAAGAGCACCGAGATGCGGAAGCCGTAGATCGCGCGGGCGAGCACGTCGCGCCCCTCATCGTCCGTGCCGAGCCAGTTCTGCCATGTCGGTGGACTCGGCGCCGGCGAGGGCAGATTGTTGACAATGGTATCGTAACTATAGGGAATGAGCGGCCAGACCATCCAGCCGCGGCTTTGAATTGCCTGCTCGATTGCCGGATCATGGTAGTCGGCCCCTGTGGGCAAAAAATCAGGACCGAAATCGGTGCCGGGATAATCGACGAGCACTGGAAAATACCAGGCACCCTGGTAGCGCATGATGATCGGGCGGTCGTTCGCGACGAACTCGGCGAATAGTGACACGATGAACAGGACACCGAAGATCCAGAGGCAGACGACACCCCGGCGGTTGGCGCGGAAAGCAGCGATCCGGCGGCGGGTGAGCGGTGAAAGCGTCACCGGCGGACTTCGAAGTCGATGCGTGGATCGACCAGTGTGTAAAGGAAGTCGCCGATGATGTGGAGCACGAGGCCGAGCAGGGTAAACACGTAGAGTGTGCCGAACATCACCGGATAGTCGCGCTGCACCGCAGCGGTAAACCCGAGCAGACCCAGCCCGTTCAGTGAGAAGATGATCTCGATCAGGAGCGCGCTCGTGAACAGGATACCGACGAATGCTTCGGGGAAGGTGGCAACGACCAGCAGCATCGCGTTGCGGAAGACGTGGCCGTAGAGCACGCGGCGCTCCGAGGCGCCTTTGGCACGCGCGGTCAGCACGTACTGCTTGCCGATCTCCTCGAGGAAGGAGTTCTTGGTCAGCATGGTGAGGCTGGCAAACCCTCCGACCGTCATCGCGGTGACCGGAAGCACCATGTGCCAGAGGTAATTGCCGATCCGCGCGGGCCAGGGGAGCGACCACCAGTTGCTGCTGACGAGCCCGCGCAGCGGGAACCACTGCACGAACGAACCGCCGGCGAACAGCACGATCAGCATGATGGCAAGCAGGAAGCCCGGCACGGCGTAGCCGAGCAGAATGGTAGCGGTGCTTGCCACGTCGAAGCGGCTCCCGTCGCGTACCGCCTTGGCGATGCCGAGCGGTATCGAGACGAGATAGACCAGGAGCGTCGACCAGAGCCCCAGCGAGATCGATACCGGCATGCGGTTCAGCACGAGCGTGAGCACCGGCTTGTCGAGGAAGAAACTCTTGCCGAGGTGGAACGTCGCGTAGCTCTTCAGCATGTCTAAGAAGCGGGTGAGCGGAGGCTTGTCGAAGCCGAACATCTTGCGGATCTGCGCGATGAGGTGCGGGTCGAGCCCTTGCTCCCCGCGATAGAGGCCGGGTCCCGCGGCTTCCGGTTGTCCCTGGCCGGTCACGCCGGAGAGGACAGCGCCTTGGCCTTTGAGCTTGGCGATCATCTGTTCGACCGGCCCGCCGGGCGCCAGTTGGACGACGGCAAAATTGATTGCAATGATGCCGACAAGCGTCGGGATGATGAGAAGAATGCGACGAAGAAGATAAGCGGCCATCAGAGCGCGTCGCTCAGTCCGAAATCATGTGCAAAGATTGCCGCCGGTGAAGCCCTCGGGGCGGACGCGCGGCGGCGTTTCGCTGGTTGCTTCCGAGCTGAGAGTCCGGACCGCATCGCACCTACAGGCCGGCACGGCGGGCGGCGTCGGTGGCCGCGGCGAGTTTCTCATCGATCCACCAGGCATCGAAGACATAGCCAGTCCGCACCGGCTGGGTCGGGAAGCCGAAGCGGTTCCAGTAGGCCAGATTGAAATAATCCGAGTGCCATTGCGGCACCATGTACCAGCCCCAAAGCAGCACGCGATCAAGCGCATGCGCCGCGGCGAGCAAGGCGGGCTTGTCGGGGGCAGCGATCAGCGCCGCGACCAACGCATCCACCACCTTGCTGCAGATGCCCATCAGGTTCTGGCTGCCTTCGGCGTGGGCGGCCGCACAGGTCCAATTATTGCGCTGCTCGTTGCCGGGGATGTCCGATTCCGGGATCACCGTCATTGTCATATCGAAGTCAAAATTGTTCATCCGCCGTTGATACTGGGCGGGATCGATCACCCTGACGGTTGCCCTGATCCCAAGCCGCTTGAGCCAGGCCGTATAGGGCAGGGCGACGCGCTCGAAAGTCGGATCGGGAAGCAGGATCTCGAACACGAACGGCCCGCCCGCATGATCGACCAGCCTGCCGCCGGCAATATGCCAGCCGGCTGCTTCCAGCATGTGAAAGGCAGCAACGAGTTCCTTGCTGTTGTTGCCGGACCCGTTGGTGACGGGAAGGGTGAACGGCTCGGTGAACACCTCTGGCGGCAGCTCCTTGCGCCAAGGCTCGAGCAGCGCAAGCTCGGCGCCTTCCGGAAGGCCCGAGGAGGCCAGGTCGCTGTTGCTGAAATAGCTGAGCGTACGGGTGTACAGGCCGTAGAACAGGTTCTTATTCTCCCACTGGAAGTCGAACGCCCAGGCCATCGCCTTGCGGACGCGCCGGTCAGAAAAAACGGCGCGACGTGTGTTCATGGCGAAGCCTTGCATGCCGGTCGGCAGCCGATAGCGGACGCGGCGGAGTTTCACGAACCCTCGCCGGACGGCTGGAAATTTGTAGCCGGTGGCCCAGTTCTTCGAGACGTTCTCGTTACGGAAGTCGATTCTGCCGGCTTTGAAGGCCTCGAAGGCAACCGTGTCATCGCGGAAATATTCGGTGTGAATGGTATCGAAATTGAAAAGCCCGCGCGCGGTCGGGCGATCGGCCGCCCAATAGTCGGTGTTGCGTTGATAGGTGATCGAGCGATCTAAGGCGTAGTCGGCGATGCGATAAGGGCCGGAGCCGGGCGGCGGAGTGGTGAGCGGGCTCGCGAAGTCGCGGTGCGATAAGAAAGCGGCAGGCAGGACCGGAAGCTCACCCAGGATCAGCGGCAGCTCGCGGCTTTGGGTGGAGCGGAGGTGGAAGCGGACAACACGGTGCGCCGGGGCTGCGATCGAGCCGACGGCAGCGTAGTAGAGGCGATAGAAGGGTTGGCCGTTCTCGACCAGAGCGTGAAATGTGAAGACGACATCGGTCGCCGTGACGGCCGTGCCGTCATGGAAGCGGGCGGCCGGGTCGAGCGTGAAGGTGATATCGCTGCGGTCAGGACTGACCTCGACCGCTTCCGCAAGATGGGCGTAGCCGGCGCCGGCCTCGTCGGCGTTAGCCGTGAGCAGCGTGTCCCAGAGCCGGGTGAGCCCCTGAGCAGGGGTGCCGCGCAAGATGTAAGGGTTGAAACTATCGAACCCGCCTAAAGCGAAGAGTGTAACGCTGCCGCCCTTCGGTGCCGCCGGGTTGACGTATGGGAAATGGCTAAAACCCTCCGGAAGCTCCGGTGGCGCAAGCACAGACACTGCATCGCGGCGCCGCTCGCCAGGCGCGGCGGCGCGGGTACGGGCGGCGAGGAAGCCGCCGGCGAGGCTGGCCGAGAAGCCGGTGAGGACTGTGCGGCGACGCATGGGTTCCTCCATCGCGCGTCATAGAGCGGATCGCGCTTGGCGGGAACCGCGGAGCGGTTCCCGGAGCGCGTGAATTCGCTCGGCCAGACAATCAGGCGGATCGCGCTTGGCGGGAACCGCGGAGCGGTTCCCGGAGCGCGTGAATCCGCTCGGCCAGACAGTGGGGCGCATGTTCAGCGAGTCAGATCATGCGCATCGGGTCTCACGCCGCGAGCAGCGCGAGCGCCGGCTGCAGCAGGGCCGCGTCGCCCACCGCAAGCACCTGGCCGCTGCCACTTTCAGCGAGGGCGTCTCCCTCCCAGTCGGTCATCTTCCCGCCCGCGCCTTCGACGATCGGGACGAGCGCAGCCCAATCCCAAAACTTGAGCGAAGATTCCGCAATAATATCGATCAGGCCGAGAGCCAGCAGGCCATAGCCATAGCAGTCCCCGCCCCAGGTGACGCGGTGGCAGGCAGCTTGCAGGCGCGCAATCCGCGCCGACTCGGAGCGGGAAAACAACTCCGGGCTGGTTGCAGAGAGTTCTGCGGCGGCGAGGGTCGGGCACGGGCGGCAGCCAGCGCGGCCGCCGAGGGGACCGGTGAATTGCGTCGGGCTGCCGGCGCGGCCGATCCAGCGCTCCCCCGTGATCGGCTGGTCGAGCAAGCCAAGAATCGGGCGGCCCGCTTCGAGGAGGGCGACAAGCGTGCCGAACAGCGGCCGGCCCGTGATGAACGCCCGCGTGCCGTCGATCGGGTCGAGCACCCAGCAGAAGCGGGCATCCGGCCTTTCACAACCCAGTTCCTCGCCTGCGAGGCCGTGCTCCGGGAAATGGCGGACGAGCACATCGCGCATAGCCTGCTCGGCCGCACGGTCGGCTCGCGTGACGGGACTTTGGTCAGCCTTTTCTTCCACTGCCATCGTGGCACGGAAGTACGGCCTGATGGCCGCGCCCGCTGCGTCGGCTGCCGCTTCGGCTGCCGCGAGAAACGCCGTCGCAGCGGGCGGAAGCAATCGCGCTACGGCTTTCCGCCCGCCGCGGCGGGAAGCGGCACCGGGTGGGGGGAAAGCGTGCGGAGGAAGGCAATCACATCAGCCCGGAGCGGCGCCTGCGGGATGCCGGCGAACGTCATCTTGGTACCAGGCGCAACCTTGGAAGGGTCGGTCAGCCAGGCATCGAGATTGGCGTAGGTCCAGTTCCCGCCGAGCTTCTTGATCGCACTCGAGTAATCGAAGCCCTTCATCGAATGGCGCGGACGATCGACCACGTCATAAAGATCGGGGCCGATCTTCGCGCCGGCGCCTTCCTTGTAGTTGTGACAAGCGGCACAGACCTGTTCGACGAACTGCTCGCCCTGCTTGACATGAGCGTGGTCGATGAGAGCGGCGAAGCTCGCCGGCATGCCGGAAGGTGCTGCGGCAGCCGCCGGCACGCTGGCGACGAGCGGCGCGGTGGCGACGGGCGGCTTGGCGGCGACGGGCGGCTTGGCGGCGACGGGCGTGATCTTGGGCAGCGGCACCGGGTGGGGCGAAAGAGTACGCAGGAATGCGATGACGTCAGCCCGGGTCTTCGTGTCTTTGATGCCGGAATACGTCATCCGTGTTCCGGGCGCGATCGCTTGCGGGTCATACAGCCAGAGATCGAGGTTGTGGTACGTCCAATCCCCGGTGAGCTTCTTGATCGCATCCGAGTAATCGAACCCTTTGACCGAATGCCGCGGGCGGTCGACGACGTCATAGAGATCGGGGCCGATCTTGGCCCCACCCCCGGCGGTATAGTTGTGGCAGGCCGCGCAAACCTCTTCAACGAACGCCTGCCCCTTCTTCACGTTGGCGCTGGCGAGCAGCGGCTCGATCGGGGGTATAGCGGGGGCCTTGCTAGCGACCGCCTTCGGCTGACTTTTCTCCGCCACCATGAATACGGGCTTGGCGAGCTCGGTCGGGCGCACAACCGCCTGCGCGATGTAGCGGGTGACCATGAAGGTGATCCCGGTCACCAGCACACTCGCGATGGCCATGTTGACTTTCAGGCTGTCCATGCGGCGCATTCCGTTCGTTGTCGATCCGCCGGAGGACAGCCGTGACCCGTTGCGTTGCGGGCCCGCTGGCAACCTCCTAAGATGCGACGCACCATAAGGAAACCGCGGGGCCCCTTCAACCCGGGCGCCGCGGGCAGGAATGTAGCGCAAGGATGACCAGGGCCGGCTTGGGCGATCTGTGGGATCTCACCGTCCCATGAGCGACCGCATCGCCTTCCAGGGTCGTCCGGGCGCTTATTCTGATCTTGCCTGCCGCACCGCGTATCCTGGCTTCGCGACGGTGCCCTGCGAGACGTTCGAGGCAGCGATCGAGGCAGTTCGGGATGGCGCAGCCACGCTGGCCATGTTGCCGTGCGAGAACAGCCTTGCCGGGCGGGTGCCCGACATCCATCGGCTGCTGCCGCAAAGCGGCTTGTTCGTGGTCGGGGAGCATTTCCAGAGGGTCGAACATTGTCTGCTCGGGCCTCCCGGGGCGCGGCTTGCCGACGTGCGGCGCATTCACTCGCACGCCGTGGCGCTCGGACAGGTCCGTAGCCTGGTCAAGGAGCTCGCTGCGACCCAGGTGGTAGAGGTGGATACCGCCGGCGCCGCGGGCCTGGTTGCTGAGTGGGGGCGCTTCGAAGACGCAGCCGTTGCCTCGGCGCTGGCGGCCGGAATCTACGGCCTTTCGATTCTGCGCCGGAATGTCGAGGATGCCGCACACAACACCACGCGCTTCTACGTCATGGCGCAGCACGCGCTCGATCCGCCGATGCACGGCGCCCCTACATTGACGACCTTCGTTTTCCGGGTGCGCAACGTGCCAGCTGCCCTCTACAAGGCACTCGGCGGCTTCGCGACCAACGGCGTGAACATGACCAAGCTCGAAAGCTACATGCTGAACGGCGAGTTCACGGCAACGCAATTCCTCTGCGATGTGGAGGGGCACCCGGAACAGGTGGGCTTGCGCAACGCGCTCGAGGAACTCTCGTTCTTCTCGCGCGAGACGCGCATTCTCGGCGTCTACCCACAAGCAACAGTCCGTGGTGCCGTAGCGACGGCATGAAGCTCAGGGGGTCGGCGGCACAACCGGCTCGACGCCGCCTTGCGGGACGACGCCGCGATCCTGCAGGCAACGATATGTGCCCTCACGGCGGAGGTAGGCGAGCTCTCCGGCGTTCTCTCGGGCGAGCCTCGCGCTGTGGGCCGAACTGGACTCGAGCGCTTGAATTTGCGGGTCGCGCTCGGCCTGGCGGCGGCAAAGTGCCTGTGGTGAATGATCGGTCGCACAGGCTGCCGGCAGAAGTGCTGCGAGGAGCAGAACGGAGCGAAGCTGCATGGGCGATTCCCGGCGCTTGCGGTCAATACGGCTTTGGCGGACTAGAGCAATATCACCCTGACTGGAATCGCCAGATGCCAGTCAGGGCGATGAAATTGCTCGAGAAAATAAACATAGAGCGTGTTCAGTGAGGCTGAACGCGCTTTAGCGATCCGGTCCGCGCAAGCCATGGCATTGATCGAGGAAGTCAAGCGACAACGGGATGATTGGAAAGCACCCCACTCTCGCCGTTCGCCATCCAGTCCTCGATCAGGCGCCGGGCGATCGAATCGCGGCGCGGCAGACTGAATCCAAGGCTTTCGTGGGCCGCCATATCGCTCCGGGTGAACCACCTTGCATCCCTGAGTTCCGCTGCCTGCAGAATGATCTCGCTCGTCAGTGCCTCGGCGTAAAACCCGAGCATGATCGAGCCCGGGAATGGCCAGGGTTGGCTCGAGTGATACTGGACGCGGCCGACTCTGACCGAAGTCTCTTCCCGTACCTCGCGCGCGACCGCCTCTTCCAGGCTCTCGCCCGGTTCGACGAAGCCGGCAAGCGTCGAGTACATGGCTGCACGCGGAAAGCGGTGTGAATGGCCCAAGAGCGCGCGTGAGCCGTCGGTGACCAGCATGATTACGGCAGGATCGGTGCGCGGAAAATGTTCGGCCCCGCAGCTCGGGCAACGCATCACGTTGCCCGCGGCGGCCGGTACGCACAGGGCGCCGCAAACGCCGCAGTAACGGGTGCGGCTGCGCCAGTTGAGCAGCCCGCGGGCGTGCGCCAGCAACGCCGCCTCGCTCGGCGGCAACAGGCCCGGCACCGTGCGCAAATCGGTGAAGTGGCCCGGCAGTCCGGGCAGCACCGCGGCCGGGTCGGCCGACGCCAGATCGAACGCAAACAGCGGGGAGCCCTCGAGCAAGCCAAGGAATGCCCAGGGAAACGGGCCGGTGCCGTCAGGCAGGCAAAGCCCGCCTGCGGCTGCCGCCGGAAGAAAGACGGCCGTCGGCGCATTCTGATCCGCATCGCGAATCAGGTTCTTCGCTTGCCAGAGCGGCAGAAAAAGGCTCTCCGGAGCGGAGAGTTCCGCCGCAATCCAGTCTTTGTCCTCACGCCGCTCCACCGCGCGGTCGAGCGGGCTGCCGGTGTAGGGATTGGGGCGGCGGGCTAGGATCAGGTTCACACGCTCTCGGCCTTCGCAAGGAATTCAAAGTGACGTTCGCATGTGCGGGCCGGTTACGGCAACACGCTGACGCGAACGTGGGGGCATGCTATCAAGCTCCGGGGGGTCGGCGATGGACGGGCGCCTCGCCAACCCGGTCAGGTCCGGAAGGAAGCAGCCGTAACGAGTTTCCGCCCGGGTCGTTGTTCGGCCCCCCACCCCCGCAATCCACCGCCCCCGGTGGTCCTCCGTCGGGTGGTGCCCATGGCGCCCGCTCTGAGGTCGGGCGTTTGGGTGGTACGCATCGAAACGAGGTGTCGCAAGCGCGCATGTCCGGCTCATTCGAGGATCTTCCGACGCCTGCCGGGCCAGGCTTGTTCGAGGGCGCCACCGCGGAGCGCCCGGGTGCGCTCGTCGCGAGCGCTGCCGGCGTGCCGTATCGGGTCCTGGCGCGCAAATATCGGCCGAGGCTCTTTTCCGAGCTGATCGGGCAGGAGGTGATGGTGCGCACCCTCACCAATGCCTTCGCGACCGGGCGGATCGCGCACGCCTTCATGCTCGCGGGTGTCCGCGGCGTCGGTAAGACGACGACCGCGCGGATCATCGCCCGCGCACTCAACTGCGTCGGACCGGATGGCCAAGGCGGACCGACGGCCGCGCCGTGCGGGGTCTGCGCCAACTGCACGGCAATCCTCGCCGAGCGCCATCCCGACGTCGTTGAAATGGATGCCGCTTCGCGCACCGGGGTCGACGATGTCCGCGAGATCATCGAGGCAACACGATTTCGGCCGCTCCAGGCACGCAAGCGCGTCTTCATCATCGATGAAGTGCACATGCTTTCGCGCAATGCTTTCAACGCCCTTTTGAAGACGCTGGAAGAGCCGCCGGCGCATGTGGCATTCGTGTTCGCGACGACGGAAATCCGCAAGGTGCCGCTCACGGTGCTCTCGCGCTGCCAGCGCTTCGACCTCAGGCGTCTGACCGTTGCCGAGCTTACGGCGCATTTCGCGCGGATCGCAGAGGCAGAGGGCGTGTCCGTCACCCCGGAGGCGCTGGCGCTGATCGCGCGGGCGGCGGACGGCTCGGTCCGCGATGGGCTTTCGCTGCTTGACCAGGCGATCGCGCGGGAGGCCGAAAGGGGGCCGATCGGCGCGGACACGGTCGCAGCGATGCTGGGCATGGCGGAACGCGAGGCAGTGTTCGACCTGCTCGAGGCAATCCTTGCCGGCAAGCCGCAGGCCGCTCTGGCCGTGGCGGATGCGGCGCATGTACGCGGCGCGGACCCCGGCCTGCTGCTTGCCGATCTGCTCGCGCTTCTGCATAATTTGAGCCGGCTCAAGGCCATTCCGGCGCTCAAGGATGATCCCGATCTGCCCGAGACGGAGCGTACCCGGGGGGCTCGCATCGCCGCGCAGGTGTCGGTGCCGGTGCTCGCCAGAGCGTGGCAAATGGCACTCAAGGGCACACAGGAAGTGGAAAGCGCACCGGATCGGCGCGCGGCCGCAGACATGGTGTTGATCCGGCTTTGCTATGTCTCGGACCTCCCTGCGCCCGGCGAGCTCGTCAGGATGATCACCACCGAGCGGGCTCAGGCGGCCGGCACGGCCGCTCCTGCCGCCCTGGCGCCGGCCCCCCGCGCGCCGCGCCTGGCGATGTCCTCCATCCCGTCGGGGCAAATCGCTCTTGACCCGCATTGCGAACCGCTCCAGGAGCGCACCGGGCCGCGCGAGATAACCACCGAGGGGACGCACCGGCCCGGGCAAGGGGCGCCCCGCGGAACCGGCGTGCTTGCCGTTGCCAGGGCGCTTGATGCGGCATTGCCAGCGAGCTTCCGCGAGGTCGTTGCGCTGGCGACGGAGGCACGGGAGGCGGTGCTTGCGGCGCAGCTTCTGCACCATGTTCGCTTGGTGCGGTTTGCGCCGCCGGTGATCGAGATCGCACCGGAGCAGGAAGCTCCTCCGGATCTCGCTCAGCGGCTCGCCCGGTTTCTGCTGGCCAAAACGGGTACGCGCTGGACGATCGCACTGGCCACGGGGCCGGGAGAGCCGACGCTCGCCGAGCAGGATCGCGCGGCCGAAGCGGCGGTTCGTTCGGCAGCGCGGCAGCACCCGGTGGTGAGCGCGATCCTTGAAGCGTTTCCGGGTGCGGAAATCACCGCGCTCCGCGAGATCGGGATCGAACTGCCGCCGAGCGAGGAAGTTGCAACAGATGAGCCACCAGCGGACGGCGGCGAGGAGGGATGATGAAGAATCTTGCCGGCCTGATGAAGCAGGCCTCTGAGATGCAGGAAAGAATGCAGGAGATGCAGGCGAAACTCGCGGCGATGGAGTGCGAAGGCAGCGCCGGCGCGGGCTTGGTTTCCGTGGTGCTGAACGGCAAGGGGGAGCTCAAGCGGGTCAGAATCGACCCCAAGCTTGCAACCCCCGAAGATCGCGAGATGCTCGAGGATTTGCTGGTCGCCGCGCACGCCGAAGCGAAGCGACAGATCGAGGCGCTGACGGCAGAGGAAATGCAAAAGGTGACCGGGGGAATTTCGCTGCCACCCGGAATGAAGCTGCCGTTCTGACCAGCACGGGCGGAGAATGGGCGGCCCAGAGATCGAGCGGCTGATCGCACTGCTTGGCAAGTTACCGGGGCTCGGGCCGCGCAGCGCGCGACGGGCAGCGCTCAAGCTTCTGCAGAATCCGGAGGCGCGCATGCGGCCGCTCGCAGCTGCGCTCTCCGAGGCAGCGCTTGCCGTTAGGCCATGCCGGGAGTGCGGCAACCTCGATAGCCGCGACCCCTGCGCAATCTGCACTGCGCGCGGGCGGGACAGAAAGCTTATTTGCGTCGTCGAAGGGGTAGGGGATCTTTGGGCGCTTGAGCGTTCGGGCGTCTATCACGGCCTTTATCACGTGCTCGGCGGCACGCTCTCGGCACTCGATGGTGTCGGGCCTGACGATCTCAACCTCGCCCCGCTTCTCGCGCGCCTGGGCCAAGGCGGCGTCGCGGAGGTGATTCTTGCCCTCGGTGCGACGGTCGACGGTGCCGCGACCGCGCACTGGCTCACCGGACGGCTCGTGCCATTCGGCGTTGCGGTGAGCCGCCTCGCGCATGGCGTGCCGATCGGCGGCGCAATCGACGTGCTCGATGACGGAACCCTCGCGACGGCGCTCTCGGCGCGCCGCCCGTTCTGATATTGCGACGTAAGCCGAGAATGCAGACTGTGCGGCGGTCACGCGTGCAATTGAGACATCGGACGCCGCACTGAGCTGAGTGGCCGGGCGTGCAAGCCGCGGGGCGGGCAGCCCGCGCCGCCACACGCAAACCCTCCTCGCAGCCACGGCCGGAGCCCCACTTCCGCCTGTGATTGCGGAGGGGTATGAGCAAACCGCGGAACTGGTGTGAACATGCCCGCTCTGCTTGAAGTCGAGGCCCTGAGCAAGTCCTTCGGATCGACGCATGCCCTGCAGGGTGTGACGTTTTCCTGCGGCCGGGGTGAGATACACGGCCTGGTTGGCGAGAACGGTGCCGGGAAATCGACGCTGCTCAAAATCCTGGCTGGCGTATTTCCACCGGATAGCGGCGAGATCAGGCTGGACGGTGCGCGAATTCGGTCGTTCAGCCCAAGCACCGCGGGAAGACGCGGCATCGCCATTATCTACCAGGAGTTCTCGCTGATCCCGGCGCTCACCGTCGCCGAGAACATTCATATCGGTCGGGAGCCGGAAAGACGGTTCGGCCGCCTCGACCGCGCTCAGATGCGCGAAACCGCACGCGCGGCGCTTGTCCGGCTCGGGCTCGCGATCGACCCTGATCGCAGCATCGGCACGCTGACCGTCGCCGAGCAGCAGGCGGTGGAAATCGCGCGGGCGCTCGCAGTCAACGCGAAGTTGTTGATCCTCGACGAGCCGACCGCCGCGCTGGCCGAGCGCGAGGCGCAGCGCCTGCTCGAGATCCTGGCGAATGCCCGCGACCACGGCACCAGCATCGTCTTCGTCTCGCACCGGCTGCACGAGGTGTTGCAGATTGCCGAAGCCATCACCGTGCTCAAGGACGGTCGGGTCATGGCAAGCCGCCCCGCCAGCACCTTCGACGAATCCCGGCTGATTTCGCTGATGGTGGGGCGCGAGCTTGCCCACACGTTTCCGCCGCGGCACGCAATATCGCACGCTGAGGTGGCGCTGCAGGCGGCGCATCTCACGGCTCGTGACCGAAGCTTCATCGATATCAGCTTCTCTGTCTATCGGCAGGAGATCCTCGGTATCGCCGGCCTGGAAGGCCACGGGCAGCGGGAACTGTTGCGCGCGTTGTTCGGCCTCGAGCCACTCCGCGAAGGAGAGATCCGGATCGGCGAGAAGAAGCTCTCCTCCCCTGCGCCCCGCCGATCCATCGACCGGGGCATCGCTTTCGTCAGCGATGACAGAAAAGGCGAAGGGCTGATCCTGCCGTTCGACACGGCGGCCAATATCAGCCTGGCAACGATGCGGCGGCGCCAGACCGCGGGCTTCATTCACCGCCGCGCGGAAAGAAGAACCGCGCGCGAGATGGTTGAGCGGCTGCAGATCCAGCCGCCGACCCTGACCCGCCTTGTCCGCTATCTCAGCGGCGGCAATCAGCAGAAAGTCGTGCTCGGCAAATCGCTGATCGCGGCGCCCCGCGCGTTGCTGCTCAGCGAGCCGACCCGCGGCATCGATGTCGGCACGCGGGTGGAAATCTACGCCCTGCTCCGCCGGCTGGCGGACGAAGGGCTTGGTGTCCTTGCCGTCTCACGCGATATGGTCGAGCTGCTCGGTCTGTGCGATCGCATCCTGATCATGGCGGATGGCCGGATCACAGCCGAGCTGGATGGCGCGAGTGCGACGGAAGAGGCCATCATGGGGGCCATCGTGGCCGGCAGCCGGCGGTCGCTGGATTGGCGCGCCGCGCAACCGGCAACGTAGCTTCACAGGGCGGGCATGTCGCTCGGGCGGTTCCTCAACGTCTATTCGCTGTTTGCCGTGGTGTTTGCCGTCGGCTACGCGCTTTTTCCGCCCTTCCGGCACTGGTCGAACATGAGCGAGCTGCTCGGCGACTCGGTGCCGCTCCTCCTCGTCGCGGTCGCCCAGCTCTTCGCGATGGTGGTGTGGGGCATCGACCTTTCGGTCGGCTCGATCATGAATGTCGTGATCACGGTCGCCTCGTTCACCTTCGCGGGCCCGTGGTACGCGCTCTGTGCCGGAATGATCGGATGCATCGTTCTCGGCGCGGGCCTCGGGCTGGTCAACGGGCTCCTGATTTCGCGCCTCCGCCTGCCGGATTTTGTCGTCACGATGGCGACTTTCATCGGCTACCAAGGGCTCGCGCTGACGATCCGGCCAACGCCCGGCGGCAGCGTCAATCCGGGGCTGCTTTCGTTCACCTACGCGAGCACTTTGCACATCCCCAACCCGACGTGGGTCGCCGCCGGGTTGCTCTGCATCCTCGCTTACGTTCTGCACGCGAGCCGGCTCGGGCATTACATGGTGGCGGTGGGATCGAACCGGGAGAACAGTTACCTCCTCGGTCTGCCGGTCGAGCGTGTGCGCACGCTCGCCTATGTCATGAGCGGCGTCGCGGCGGCGATGGCTGGCGTATTCCTGATGGGGCTGATCGGCACCGGCTCGGCGGATGCCGCAGATCCCTATCAGCTCGATTCGATCATCGCGACGGTCATCGGCGGGACAAGCCTCTATGGCGGGGAGGGGAGTGTGCTCGGCACCGTGTTCGGCGTGCTGATCCTGGAGATCGCGCTGAAGATGCTGACCTACGCCAATCTGCTCGGAAGCTATATCCAGGTGTTCGACGGGGCGGCCGTGCTGGTTGTCGTCGCACTCCTGTCGGCTATTCGGTTCTACGGCAGGGATCGTCGGCGGAGCAAGCGGGCGCTTCCGGGGGAGCCGCCGGAAGGCGGATCGACATCGCAACAACCAACCACGTGAGCAAAAGGAGTTGAACATGTCCAAAGCAAACGATATCGGCGTCGAGGCTGCGATGCAGCAAGTCGACGATGCCTGCGCAGACTATCTGGTCGGCCAGATCAACCGGCGGGAGCTGCTTGCCGTCGGCGCGCGATTGGGGGTCGGGGTGTCGGTGCTGGCTTCTGCAGCCGGGGCGCTCGCGATTACGCGCCCGGCGCTGGCTGCCGGGAGCACCGCCGAGGAGATCATGGCACGCATCCACATGCCCTACATCGCGACCCACGATGCTCCCGCTCCAGGCGACCGAACAATGGTGCCGGCTGGCAAATACAAGAAGCCCGGGCCGTGGACGATCGGATTCAGCAACAATTATTCCAGCAATTCCTGGCGCACCAACATGCTATGGTGCCTGCGATACTACGCGACGCAACACAAGGATAAGATCAAGAAGTTCTACTATACCGATTCCAACCAGAGCATTCCACAGCAGATCTCTGACATGCAGTCTCTGCAGGCGCGCGGCGCGGATGTCGTCTTGCTGGAACCCGGTGCCGGTACATCGCTCAATGCCATCATCACCAGGATTTCCGCAGCGGGCATTCCCGTCGTGCCGTTCGACGGCGTTGTGCAGGGCGCGCCCTATGCGCTGTGGGTCGGCATGAACCTCCGCTATATCGGAACCGCGAGCGCCGCCTTCCTGATCAACAAGCTGAGCAACAAGGGCAACATCCTGATTTGCCGGGGGATGGCCGGCAACCTGATCGACACATTGTGGTGGAGCGATGCAGAAAAGCTGATCCACGCGAGTGACTTGAAAATCATCGGTCAGGTCTACACCAACTGGGACTTTGCCACGGCAAAGTCTAACGTGAGCAAGTTCCTCGCCTCGCACCCCGGCGAAATCCACGGCGTCTGGAACGAGAACGGCGGCGCGGCGATGGGCGTCATCGAGGCATTCCAGGAAGCCGGGCGAACCGTCCCGCCGACGATGGGGGATCAGAACAACGGATTCCTCAAAAAGTGGCAGGAGCTGGCGAAAAAGTCCGGCTACGAGGCGCACGGTTATATCTATCCGACGTGGCTGAGTTCCAATGCGCTTGCCGCTGCGTTCAAGATCCTGGCCGGCGAACCCGTCTATCATGAGGATTTTCGCCCGCAGCTCGTGATCACCAACGATAATCTCGCGAAGTACGTGCGGCCGAACCTGCCGGCCAGTTATTTCAGCGCCGACTATCTGCCCGACGATTGGGTGAAAAAAATGTACAGCGAGAAAATCAACTTCAACATTCATGCCTCCTGAACGGAGGGCAGAAGTGAACCCGCGGCCGGCGATGCGACGCCGGCCGCAACGGGGTTGGCGGTGGTGAGCCAGGAGAGAAGCGAGCAAAGGGCCCTGCGCGGACTGGTCGCGACGCCGCCGGCCAGGCTTGGCTCGCAACTCGTCCGCCTGCGACGGCTTGGCGTCTATGGCGGCATCCTGATCCTCTTCATCATCGCCGCCGTGCTGCGGCCGGCCTTGCTCATACCCGGACAACTGCTTGCGATCACGAAGGTCGCCTCGGTGCTTGGCATCCTTGCCGTCGGGCAGACATTCGTCACGGTTTCCCGCGGCTTCGACATTTCGCAGGCGGGCATGATCGCCCTGGTGATCGTGCTTTCGAACATGACGATGAACGGCAATCCGCACGCGATCGCACCCGCCATCGTGCTTTGCCTGATCGCCTGTCTCGTCGTCGGCATTGTCAACGGCCTCCTGGTTGTCGTGCTCCGCATCCCATCGATCGTCGCGACGCTCGGCACCTTCTCGGTCACCACGGGTGGCGCGGTGATCTATTCGGGCGGCGTGCCGACAGGTTCCATCCCGGCGGCCTTCCGCGTGATCGGGCAGGGGCATCTCGGGCTCTTGCCGGTCTCCACGTTGATCTGGATTATCGTGACGCTCCTGGCCGGGCTCTATCTGCACCGCACGGTGGGCGGGCGCTCGCTGCTCGCGTGCGGGTCCAACCTCGCGACCGCACGGCAATCGGGCATCAACGTGCTTTTCTACGGCATTCTTCCGTATGTGCTCTCTGCGCTCGCGGCGTTCTGTGGCGGGTTGGTCTTCGCAGCCTATATGGGGCTGCCCGACCTGCAAGTGAGTTCGCTCTACGTGCTGGGGCCGATCGCCGCCGCTGTGCTTGGCGGCACGAGCCTCGCCGGCGGTGAAGGCACCATGCTCGGCACCTCGGCCGGAGCATTCTTCCTCACCTTTCTCTCGGCGCTGATCATCTCATTCAATCTGCCGGAAGGTGTCAGGATGATGATCACCGGGGTGATCATCGTGGTCGCTATCTATGCTTCGCAGAAGGAGGCGGCATAAAGCGAGCCGCCAGAACGATGATTGCCGCCATCGTCGTCCTGCCCGGAGCGGGCGCGCAACCATCGGCGAACCCTGCCAGGCGCGTACCGCGGCAAGCCTGCTGCTCGCTCAGCTCTCGGCGCGGTCGACCCACGGGATGCGGCTGACGGAGATGCCGTCTTCGCTCAATGCTTCGGCGTCTTCGGCGCTGGCCTCGCCGTAGATGCCTCGGCGCTCACTCTCCCCACGGTGGATGCGTCGTGCCTCGTCCGCGAAGCTCGGGCCCACATAGTCGCATTTGCTCTCGATTTCGGCCCGCATGCGCTGCAGTACCGCCCGCATCTGGTCCGGCATGTTCTGGTCACTGACGACCTTGCCGGCCTCCTTTGCAGCATCCGGTGCCGGTACCCGTGCCGGAGCCGGGGGTGCGGGTGGTGCGGCGGCCCGCGGTAGCGCGGGCGCCATCAATGCCCGGGCGACATCGCGATCGCCGCACAGCGGGCACTCCACCTGGCCGTGCTTGACCTGGCGATCGAACGTGCTGCTGTCCTTGAACCAGCCGTCGAACTCGTGGCCACTACTGCAGCGAACCTGGTAATGAATCATGGTTTGGCCAGCATAGTAGCGCTACCGAGCTTCCGGTCCAGCTCACCGCTGGCCGCGAGGAGGGCCAGCTCATCCGAGCCGCCGATCGGCTCTCCGCCGATGAAAATCTGCGGCACCGTGGTGCGGCCGCCGGAGCGGCGAATGGCGTCTGCGCGCTCCGCGCTGCCGTGCGGGGCGAGGATTTCCCGAAACGGCACCCCCTTCGTCGCAAGCAGGCGCTTCGCACGTGCACAGTACGAGCACGCGGGCTGCGTATAGATTTCAATCTCGAGTGTCAGTGCGTCCAAGGTCGCCGGTTCCATCATTTGCCCCCCGGGCCGGTAGATATGGGGTCGGCATGCCCGGCGTCGAGCCGGGTGCGCAACGCAGCGCCACGGTGCCGGCATGGTCAGTCCAGACGAGGGTCCGCGACGCGGGCCGCAGCCAACACGTCGATTGCTGCGGCACCGGCCTGCCGCAGTGTTTGTGTGCAGGCGTTCACCGTTGCACCTGAGGTCAGCACGTCGTCGATCAAAACCACGCGCTTGCCACGGACCTCACGCTCGCGGGACGCGCGGACGGCGAACGCATTGCTGACCTCGAGAGCGCGCGCGGCAGCCGAAAGCTCGCCGAGTGGCACAGTCACGCGGATGCGCACCAGCGCGTCAGGCAGGAAGGGAAGGGAGGCCCGGTGGGCGACGGCGCGCGCCAGAAGAGCTGCCTGGTTGTAGCGCCTGGCGAACAGCCGGCGCCGATGCAATGGGACCGGCACCAGGAGTTCGGCCGTACGCAGCAACGCCGCTCCGGCGCGCGCCATGTGCATGGCGAGAACGTCGGCAAGCTCGGTGCGGTCGGCGTATTTGAGGGCCAGGATCAGCCGCGCCGCCGCCGCGTCGTAGAGAAACGCTGCGCGGGCACTGTCGAACAGGGGTGGTTGCGCCCGGCAAGCCGCGCAAAGTCCGGCGCGTCCGCCGCTCAGCCGCGAAACGAACGGCACGCCACAGCGGCGACAAAGCGGCTCGGCGAGGAAGGTCAGCGCACTGAAACATCCGGCGCACATCAGGCCAGGGCTGCCGACCGGGGCATCACAGCTCGGGCAGGTCGGTGGTAGCAGAATATCGAACGCAGCCCTGCTCGCGCCGCCCGCGAATCGAAGCATGCGGGCAGCGTTCTCAGAGGCTCGCATGTCTGAGCGCCTCGCCAAACGCGACCGATGCCTCGTGTGCCGCTTGCTCCGGCAACCCGGTCTCCCACGCGAGATAGGCGCGCATGGCAGCCGCGATACCGCTGCTCCGGTCGTACGGGCGGAGATGAACGTCGACAGAGGCCCGATCGGGCGGGTCGGCAGGCGTGACGCTGAGCTTCTGGCCCGCTGCGATCCAAGCCCTGGTGCCGCCCGTGAGCGCGCGGACCGGTGCCTCTGTCAAAGCTGCGAGCTCACCCGCGGTATGGCACGCGAGCCAGCCGTCCGGCGAGGTGACGACCACCCGCTGGGCGCTGGCCAAAGCGGTAACCAGCGCAGCGATGCGGGAGCGGATCGCCCAAAGCGCGCCTGGGATGTGGCCCGCGCGGAAGTCGAGGCTCCGCGCGCAATCGACAATCACCGTGCCTGGCTGGCCGTGCCAGGCAAGGAGTTCGGCAGCCGTGATGGCCTCCACGCTGGGCGGCTCCATTCGCCGCTCGGCTCCGGCTTCCAGCCGGCTTCGCGGCCCGGGCTCGAGCGCGCCGTCGACGACGCACACGTCCCACGGGCCCATCTGCCGAAGCCAGCCGCCTGCCATTCGTGCGCGTACGCCGGTGTCGTCAATCAGCACAATGCAAGCCCCGCGCACGGCGATCCAATGATCCGTCGCCTGGACGAGTTGACCGCCCGGCGCGCTTCGGCTCCCGGGAAGGTGCCCGGCAAGATATTCCTCGGGGCTCCGCACATCGAGCAGATAGAGCGTTCGTGCTGGGTCAGCGGAGAGCGTCGCCAACTGCCCTCGATCGATCACACGAACGCCCATCTCCCTGGCAAAGCGAGCGGCGCGCGCCAACGCCAGTGCCAGCGAGGCGGGCGTGCCCGGAGTGTAGCGGCGGCTCGCGCCACGCTCACAGGCGAAGCCAGCGAGCTCCCAGCCCATGGTGCCATTGCGCAGCGCGACCACCTTGTTCGGAATGCCGGCTCTGCGCAGGCTTTCCGCGCCGAGGATGCTGCGCGTGCGGCCCGCACAGTTGACGACGACGAGCGTTGCCGGATCGGGCGCAAGATCGGCGATGCGGTAAACCAGCTCCCCACCCGGTACGCTGATGCCGCCCGGGATATTCATCCGCCCGAATTCCTCGAACGTGCGGGCATCAAAGATCAGCATCTGCGTTCCGGTATCGCAGCATTGCTTCAGTTCGGTCGCATCGATGCTTTCGGTCGCATAGTGTTGCTCTACCCACTCGCCGAATGCCTTGGAGGGCACGTTGATACCATTGAAAAGTGCGAAGCCTGCGCCGCGCCAAGCCTCGATTCCGCCGCCGAGCAGGGAAACATCATGAAAGCCCAGGCGTTCCAGCGTCGCGGCAAGGCGCTCGGCATGACCCAGGCCGGCGTCCACGGCAACCACCGGCACGCTCCGGCGAGGCAGGAGCTGCGGAGCGATCAGATCCGCGATGGAAAGCGGACACGGAACCGCCCAGAACAGGTGCGCTTGGCCGAATTCGCCCATCTCGCGGGCATCGAGAATGGCGAGTTCGCTCCGCTCCCCAAGCCGTTGCGCAAGCACCTCGGGTGTGATGATGCGCATGTTTGCGCGCCGCTCCTTCGCGGCAAACGTTAGAGAGGGAAATGGCAGGGGTCAAAGACAGCGTGGGTGGCGTTCCGGAGGTTTTTGATCGCCTCGCCGTACGCAGCCATCGCGAGCGGGCCGCGGGCACCGTCGAGCGTGTCGCCCCGGTGCTCCGCGAGGCGGCGGAGCGGCTGGTCGGGCGGCTGGACGACACGACACGACGGTTCACTTTTGCCCTCGACATTGGCGGGCGGGGCAGCGTCGCGCCGTTGCTCGCGCAACGCGGGATCACGGTTGTCCCGGCAGACCTTTCTCCGCGCATGGCCGCGCGGAACGGCGCACTGGCGGTCGCGGCGGACGAGGAATACCTGCCCTTTGCCGCCGGGACGTTCGACCTCGTCATTGCCAGCCTGTCGCTGCATTGGGCAAACGATCTGCCCGGTGTGCTCGTGCAAATCCGCGCTGTGCTCAAGCCGTACGGCTTGTTTCTGGCAAGCCTGCCGGTGCTCGGCACGCTCGATCCGCTGCGCACCGCGCTGGCCGAAGCGGCGGCGGCACTCGGCACCGAGGTCGCACCGCGCATCTCGCCTTTCCCCACCCTCCGCGATTGCGCAGCACTTTTGCAGCGTGCCGGGTTTGCCTTGCCGGTCGTCGACCTCGATCGCATCAGCCTCGCCTATCAGGATCCGCTTGCGGCTCTTTACGATCTTCGGGCTGCCGGCGAAGCGAATGCCATCAGATTGCGCGACAAGCGAACCCCGCCGCGCGCGCTCTTCCCGCAAGCGCTCGCCGCGTTGCCGCTCCAGGAGCGGAAGATCACGCTCGAGATCGCCATGGCAATGCTGACTGGTTGGGCCGCACCCTTGCCGCAGCGCCACCCAGGTCGCGAGGTTCCGCGCTAGAGCAGATCGCGCTTGACCGGAATCGCGAAGCGACTCAGGAGCGCGTGAACCTGCCCGGAAAACCAAAAGGGGAGCATGTTCAGTCGACCTGACCATGCTCTGGTCCCCGCTCCCATTGATTACTGCGCGGGCAGAGGAATCGTTGGTGCTGCCGGCAGTTTCTCGGCGTGCGCAGCGCTCCGCCCGACCCGGTGATGCCGCGGAACCGGAGGCACCCAGGGGCGATTGCCCCGGAGCGAGCGGTCCGAGACGATGCGCACATCCGCCCGCTCGAGCCAGAGCGCGTATGGCCCATTCCGCCAGACGCTGAACCGATCGACGAAAGCCCGCCCACGCCCGGTGCAGCGGCGCCGGTCGGGGTGGGGAGAGATCACGACCGCGGCGCGTGGGCATGGGTCGGGCGCGGCGTCGGTCCGCAACAGCAACGCCGTGCTCTCGCCGGAACGTGGGCGAAACAGACAGAAATCGCGTGTGCAGCGGACAGCGCCTCCCGCCAGTACACCCGTTGCCGGCAGCCGACGATAAGTCGAGCCTGGCCAGAGTTCCCGCCAGGCATCGCGCGTGAAGCGCGAGGCGCCACGGCCAGTCTTCTCCACGAAGATGACCGACCGCGCATGCAACCCGATAAGCCCGGCAGTGCGCGACAACAGGATATCCGGCGGCCGCACGAGAGCGACGCTGGCCAGCCCGGCCACGATGAATGGAATACCGGCGAGCCTGAGCCGCGAGTGCCAGAGACAGAGCCAGCAGAGTCCGAGCGCGACGAGTCCGAGGCCCCAATCGGGCATGTGCGGCACGGCGATACGCGCTGCGGGCAGCGCAGAAACATGGCGTGCGAGGATCAGCAGCAGATGGATGCCCCATCCCATCGGCACCAGCGCCAGGCGCTCGAGGTGGAACGGCATCAGGGCGAGCGAGATGATGCCCGCGGGCATGACCAGCATCGCGGTGATTGGCACCGCAATCAGGTTTGCGAGCACGTAATAGACCTGGATCTGACCGAAGTGATAAGCCGCGAACGGTAGTGCCGCCGTGCCGGCCAGAAGACTGGTCAGCGCCAACCCCAACACGTGCATTCCGAAGCGCCGGCCCCGACCGCCCGAACCGTGCAGACGGGAAAGCCAGGGCTTGAGCGCCTCATAACCCGAGATCAGAACCAGCACGGCGGCGAAACTCATCTGAAAGCTGACCCCGACCGCCTCCGCAGGGAAGAGCAGCAAAAGGACCGTCGCCGCGAGCGCAAGGCCGCGCAGCGAGATGACCCGCCGGCCGGCGAGCAGCCCGGCAACGGCGAGCACGGCCATCGCGAAGCTCCGCATGATCGGCACGTGCATGCCGGTGAGCAGCATGTAGAGACCCCCGGCGCCGAGCGCGGCGACCGCGGCAAGCTGCTTGGTAGGCCAATAGAGCGTGGCGCGTTCGCTCAGGGCAAAGAGCACCCGGCTCACGATGAAAACGAAGCCCATGACGATTCCAATATGCAGTCCGGCGACGGCCAGGAGGTGGGCGAGACCAGCGTCGCGGAAGGCGGCACGATCGGATTCGGGGATTGCGGTTGAAATGCCGCTCATCAGGGTCGCGGCGATCGCACCTTCCGGTCCGGCCAGGACGTGGCGCATTCGCCGCGCGATCGATTCACGCAGTGCCTCGAGCGCGCGCACCGGACCACCCGCTTCGTTCGCAAGCAGCTTCACCGGGCCGAGCGCGAAGCCGTAGCCGCCGAATCCCGAGAAGAAGGAAGAGCGCTCGACATCCCACGCGCCAGGCCAGGCGGGCGGGAAGGGCGGTTCGAGCAGTGCGCGCACGCGCACCTCGTCACCGGAGACCACGGCGATCCGATCGTTGCGGCGCAACCGGATGCGAAGACGCCGCGCGATCGGTTGCGCGTCCCCAAGGCGCGGGTTGGCAATGGTGATGCGCGTCCCGTTCGGCAGCGGCTCGACCTCGGCAACGCGGCCGGTCACGACGGCCGCGTGCCGTGGCAGTGCGACGAGCGGTGGGGCGCGCCAGGTTGCCAGCTGCGCCGCAGCGAATCCAAGTCCGAAGCAGGCGGGGAGCAGCAGCGGCGCACCCATGAGCGGCCAGCGACGCATGAGAAATGCCGTTCCCAACCCGCCCGCGGCGATCGCGATCCCGAGCCATCCGGTTGGCTCATGGTCCAACTCGAAATAGGCGAGAACCCCAGCTCCGAGCGCCACCGGCAACCAGAGCGCGAACCGCCGGTGCTCCGCCGCCAACCACGTGCTGAAGAGGTCAGCCAATCGTGATCGGCGGGCCTTTGGCCATGCTTCCTCCTCCGAGAAGTCGAACGCCGCCGCTTCTTCCATCGGCACTTCAACCCACGCTCACAACTCCCGATTATTAGCTTAAGATGCCACGCTGCGTGCAGCTGGCAAAAGCACGGCGGCCCCGGTGCCGGGAAACAAAGAGCTGGTGTGCCGCAAGATCGCTCCATGCATGAGATACGAGCGCCAGCATCGGCACACCAGAAAACCCGTAGCCTTTCTTCTGCCTCGCTCTCCTGGAGAGTGCTCCGGCGCCCAGGCGAGCGTGCGCTATGCCCCACTCCAAACAGGGTCAGTGGCGGTGATGAACCTGCCACAACCAGGGTCACCTTCGTCCATACGATTTCCGCGCAAGAAACAACGTCGCACGCGGCGAAGCGGCGCCTAGGTCGCTTGCAATCAGTGATCGCCCGCCGCCGGGCGATCGCAAAGCTTCCTGCCGATCGCCTACGCCGTCGCGAAAACCGGCCCACCCGCTGGAAGATAGTGCGTCTGTCACGCCGCAAGACACGCGGAGGGCACGCGGCATCGAGAGCCCGCGGAGCATCCGGATTGACAGAACAAGGAAATTGCGAAAAACGTGCGGCAGATCGCTCGTGGCGCAGCGCAGCGCAGGGCAGGGAGCAGTCGGCGGCGCAATCAGGTGGGTGAAGTCTGGCAGCGAGTTTGCAAAAATAAGGCTGCGCTGTTCGGCTTAGCCGTTATAGCGATCGTCGCGTTTGCCGCGTTGTTTGCACCGTATGTCGCGCCATTCAATCCGGATACGCAGTTCGCGAACGGGCTGACATTGCAAGGTGCACCGCGCCCGCCGGGGTCCGGCTATTGGCTTGGCACTGACTTGCTCGGCCGCGATCTTCTCTCGCGTCTGATCTGGGGCGCGCGAGCCTCCATGATCATCGGTCTGGTCGCCAATTCAGCCGCCGTCTTGATCGGTGTGACGTTGGGGGCGACGGCTGGCTTTCTCGGCGGCTGGGTCGGCACAGCCATCATGCGCTTCACCGACCTGATGATGGCATTTCCGGCGCTGTTGCTTGCCATCGCGCTGGCAGCGATCCTGCGCCCGAGCCTCTGGATCGTCGCCCTGGTGATTGCCCTGGTCAACTGGGTGCAGATCGCGCGGGTCATCTACACCGAAACACGGGCGCTGGCCGCCCGCGAATTCGTCGAGGCAGCGCGCGCCGTCGGCGCCGGGCGGCTGCGCATCCTGCTTCGCCATATCTTGCCGCATCTGCTGCCGACAATCCTGGTCTGGGGCACCCTCGGCATCGCTTCAACGGTTCTGCTGGAGGCAACTTTGTCGTTTCTCGGCGTCGGCGTGCAGCCGCCGACGCCCTCGTGGGGTGGCATCATCTTCCAGAGCCAGTCTTATTTCATGGTCGCCCCCTGGCTCGTCTTGTTCCCCGGTCTTGCGATCATCCTCCTTGCTCTGTCCTTCAACCTTGCGGGCGATGCGCTGCGTGACGCCCTCGACCCGACGCAGCGCGGGCTCGACTGATGGGTCGCTTTCTCTCGCGTCGCTTCGCCCAGGCAGTGCTCGTCATTCTCGGCATCACTCTCGTGACTTTCGTCATCTCATTCGCGGTGCCGGCCGATCCCGCGCGGATGATCGCCGGCCGGAGCGCTTCAGCCGCGACGGTCGCCTCGATCCGCCACCAGCTCGGTCTCGATCAGCCGTTGCCGGTGCAGTACCTGCGCTATCTCGGCCAGCTCGCCAGGGGCAATCTCGGGCGTTCCTACGTCGAGCGCACAACCGTCGCCTCGCTCATCGCGGCCCGCCTGCCGGCGACATTGGAGCTGATGGCGGGAGCCATCTTCTTCGAACTGCTGCTTGGCCTGCCGGCGGGTGTCTTCGGTGCATCCCGGCGCGGCACGCAGGCCGACAAGACGGCGATGGTGTTGAGCTTCGTCGGCGTCTCGGCACCTCAATTCGTCGTCGGCCTCCTGCTGCTCTACGCCTTCGGCTATCTGCTCGGCCTGTTTCCGCTCGGTGGCTATGGCGGGCTCAGCCATCTGATCCTGCCCGCCTTGACGCTCGGCATCGCCGGCGGCGGATGGTATGCGCGGCAGAGCCGCTCCAGCATGGTCGACGCGCTCAGGCAGGATTACGTGCGCACCGCCCGAGCCAAGGGCGCAAGTGAGTGGCGCGCCGTAGTGGTGCACGCCGGGCGCAACGCGGTGCTGCCGGTGGTTGCAATGATCGGGCTCGACATCGGCAATTTCATGCAGGGGGTGATCGTCGTTGAGGCCGTGTTCGGCTGGCCCGGCATCGGCCAGCTCACCTGGCAGGCGATCCAGCAGCTCGATATCCCGGTGATCATGGGGGTCACGATTGTGGCGGCGCTGGCGATCGTGCTAGGCAATCTCCTTGCTGACATCATCACAGGCGTTCTCGATCCCCGGGTTCGTTTGCGGTGATTTGCGACAGCGCAAGTATCGACCGGCGGCACCGGCCAGCCCGGGGGAAGGGGGGTTGTTATGACAGAGACTATGTTCAACGGCTTTCGGACAAGTCGACGCCGCCTCTTGGGTGGCACCGCAATGGCTTCCGCACTTGCCGTAAGCGGTGCCCTCGGGCCGATCCTCAGTGCCCGCGTGGCCAAGGCCGCTGAAACCACCGCGACCGGTGGTGACATCACGATCACATTTCAATCGACGGTTTCTACGCTCGATCCGGCGATCGGCTATGACTGGCAAAATTGGTCGATGATCAAAAGCCTGTTCAATGGGCTCATGGGCTATAAGCCCGGCACGACCGAGCTCATCCCTGATCTCGCCGAAAGCTACACCGTCTCCGACGACGGCAAGACCTACACTTTCAAGTTGCGCTCCGGAGTGACCTTCCATAACGGGCGGACGCTGACCGCTGAAGATGTCCGCTATTCGATCGCGCGCACCGTCGATCCCAAGACCGAAAGCCCGGGCCAAAGCTTCTATAGCGCGCTGGAGGGCTACGACCAGGCCTCCACCGGCAAGGGACCGCTCACCGGCGTCGTCGCGGTTGATCCGACGACCGTGCAAATCAAGCTCTCTGAGCTCGATGCCGCGATGTTACAAAAGCTGGCGCTCAATTTCTCCTTTACCGTGCCCAAGGAGGTCGTCGCGCGATACGGCAAGGATTTCGGCAGGCACCCGGTCGGCACCGGCGCCTTCTACATGAAGGAATGGGCGATCGGCCGCCGCATCGTCTTCCTGCGCAACTCGCACTACTTCACCCCGGACCAGCCGAAGTGCGACCAGATCACGTTCGAGCTCGGCCAGGATCCAACCGTCTCCCTGCTCCGGTTCGAGCGTGGCGAGGTCGACCTCCTGGGTGACGGCATTCCCCCTGCACAGTTCGTAAGCGTCATGAACAACCCGCGCTGGCGGAAGGACGTGGTGGAAGGGACTCAGCTCGAAACCAGCTATATTTCTCTCAATACCAAAATCAAACCGTTGGACGACGTGCGGGTTCGCCGTGCGTTGAACATGGCGATCAACAAAGAACGGATCGTCCGTATCATCAACAACCGCGCCGTGGTGGCAAACCAGCCGCTGCCGCCCGGCATGCCCGGCTACGACAAGAGCTACAAAGGCTACGCCTACGACCCCAAGGCGGCGAAGAAGCTTCTCGCCGAAGCGGGCCACCCCGACGGGTTCAAGACCGAGCTCTACTGTATGAACGTCGACCCCAACCCTCGTATCGCCCAGGCGATCCAGCAGGATCTCGCGGCCGTCGGCGTCACGGCCGAAGTCAAAAGCCTTGCCCAGGAGACGGTCATCTCCGCCGCCGGCAATCCCGGCCAGGCACCGCTGGTGTGGTCCGGCGGGATGGCGTGGCTCGACGACTATCCCGATCCGTCAGACTTCTACTACCCGATCCTTGGCTGCGGCAGCGCGGTCAAAGGCGGCTGGAACTGGGCGTTTTATTGCAACATGAAGATCGACGCGATGGCGAAAGCGGCCGATTCCTTGGTGAAGCCTGAGCAGGCCGCCGAACGCGTCGACAAATGGCGCGAGATCTTCGTCAAGATCATGGATGACGCGCCCTGGGTTCCGGTCTTCAACGAGAAGCGGTTCACGATACACCAACCGAGTTTGAAGGCGCCTGAAGAGGTCATGTTCGTCGATCCGATCAACATCCCCGTCGCCTACAACATGATCTACAAGGTCAATGGATAATTCCGTGCCGCTGCGCACCATCCACGGGGCGCACGCGCATTTCGGTTGGAACAACGCGCTGCCGCCGGCATTGACGATCGCTCCCGGCGGCAGCGTCGAGTTCGAAACGGTGGATGCTTCCGGCGGCCAGTTGTCGCCTGCTTCCACCATTGCGGATGTCGGACGGCTGGATTTTTCCAAGGTCAACCCGGTAACCGGCCCCCTCCACATCGAGGGGGCCATGCCCGGCGACCTGCTGAAGGTGGAGATCCTTTCCTTCGTGCCGTCCGGCTGGGGCTGGACCGCGGTGATCCCTGGCTTCGGGCTGCTCGCGGATCAGTTTCCGGACCCCGCGCTCCACCTCTGGCGTTACGATGCAACAAGCCTCGCGCCGGCGCTGTTCGGGCCAGGCGGGCGGGTGCCGCTGAAACCGTTTGCGGGCACAATCGGCGTTGCTCCCGGCGAGCCGGGCCAGCACAGCGTCGTGCCGCCGCGGCGCGTCGGCGGCAATCTCGACATTCGAGATCTTGCCGCAGGCAGCACTCTTTATCTGCCTGTTGAGGTGCCGGGTGCGTTGTTTTCGATCGGTGATACCCATGCCGCGCAAGGCGACGGGGAAATCTGCGGCACCGCCATCGAAAGCCCCATGAAGGTGGCGCTGCGCTTTTCGCTGCTGAAAGGTGTGCACAGCGAATTCCCCTATTTCGAAACGCCGGGACCGGTGGCGCGGCATCTCGACGCGAAGGGCTATTTCGTGACCACCGGCATCGGCCCCGACCTGATGGCGGGCGCCCGTGCGGCAACCAGCGCAATGATCGAGCGGCTGTCTCGCGACACTGGAATGGCCCCGGCTGACGCCTATATGCTCGCCAGCGTCTGCGGCGACTTGCGGGTGAGCGAGATCGTCGATCGGCCGAACTGGGTGGTGTCGTTCTACTTTCCCAGATGCGTTCTGGAGTAAGCGAGGATAGCGCAGCGCCGCTGCTGGCGATCGAGGACCTCGCGGTTTCGTTCGGCACCGACCACGGCCGGGTTCTGACCTTGGAAGGTGTCAGCTTCGGCATCGATGCTGGCCAGATGGTTGGCCTGGTCGGCGAGTCCGGCAGCGGCAAGAGCGTCACCGCAATGTCTGTCATGCGCCTGCTGCGCTCCCCGCCAAGCCGGGTAGAGCGCGGGCGTGTGTTTTATCGCGGGCAGGATCTGCTCCGCCTGCCGCGGTCAGCGATGCGCAACCTGAGAGGAAACCGCATCGGCATGATCTTCCAGGAGCCGATGACCAGCCTCAACCCGACCTTCACCGTCGGCTTCCAGATCGCCGAGGCGCTCAGGCTGCACGGCCGCGCTCACGGCGCGGCCGCCCGCGCACGGGCCGGCCAATTGCTGGAGAGGGTCAGCGTCGGCCCACCCGAGCGTCGGCTCCGGCAATATCCGCACGAGCTGTCCGGCGGGCTCCGTCAGCGCGTCATGATCGCGATGGCGCTCGCATGCGACCCCGATCTTTTGATCGCCGACGAGCCGACCACCGCCCTCGATGTAACCATCCAGGCGCAGATCCTCGACCTGATCGCCCGGCTGCGCACCGAGATCGGTATGTCGGTGCTGCTGATTACGCATGATCTCGGCGTCGTCGGCGAAGTCTGCGACAAGGTCGAAGTGATGTATGCGGGGCGCATCGTCGAGGAGGCACCGACGGCGGAACTGTTCGCCCGGCCACGTCATCCCTACACGGTGGGTCTGATGAACTCCGCCCCCAGGCTCGGCCAGCGCGTAAAAGAGTTGCCGACCATTCCCGGCATGGTGCCACCGCCCGGCCAGCGCGGCCCGGGCTGTGCTTTCGTCGGGCGTTGCTCGCGCGCCATCGCGCGCTGTGCCGTGGAAGTGCCGCCGCTTGCAGCAATCGCCGAGGGGCACCGCGCCGCCTGCTGGAACCCGGTACCGTGAGTGCCTCCGCAGCGCCACTCCTCGAGGTCCGCGGCCTGAA